>CAADGY010000181.1 GCA_900696665.1 uncultured Acidobacteriota bacterium | reverse complement strand
TCCACCCCCCACAGGCGTCCGTCTCAGAAGCTCTTGCCTTCCAGTTCGCTGATGGCCGCGCGCATGCTTTGGCGCAGCGGATAGGGCCTGCCGTGGTTGTAGTCGTAGACAACGACAACCGAATCGCCATCGGCCACAACGTCGCCATCGCCGTTCAAGACCTTGTGCTCCATGGTGACGCTGGAGCGGCCGATTCGCGAAATCCGGCTGCCCACGCGTACGATGTCGGGATAGTTCACCGGGCGGCGGTAGTTACAGGTGATGGAAGCGAGAATCAATCCGATCTTTTCCTCGTCGTACAAAGACCAGACACCAATCCGCTCCGCATAGGCGATGCGCGCGGATTCGAACCACCGGATGTACATTACGTTGTTCACGTGCCGGAACGAGTCCTGATCTCCCCATTGGACGGGCACACTGATGACGACCGGATAATCCTTTAGCTTGTCCATCAATGGAAGGATAACGCAGCCAGATTCCGGAGCCTGTCAGAAGCCCACGTACTGAACCTCTTCCTCAAGTTCCAGCCCGAACAGCTCAAAAACGCGCCGCTTTAGTTCGGCAATCAGGGCGCAAAGATCGCGCGCCGTGCCATTGCCGGCGTTGTAAACCAGGTTGGCGTGGTAAGTGGCCACGTGTATGTCACCCTTTGAAAGCCCCTTCGCCCCGGCTTGCTCCAGAAAATGGGCGGCCGGGATCTTGCCTTCCCGAATTACACTTTGGGGTACGCGCTCCCGAACAGCCGGCGGCAGATTGGCTGCCAGAAGATTTTTGAAGATGCTTCCGGCACACTTCATCGTGGGAGGAAATTTTTCGTTTCGGATTTTCAGAATTTCGTCCGCCGTGGCGCGTAACTCCACCGCATCCGCCGCGTCGAGTTCCAGGTCCACAGAGAGAACGATCCAGCTTTTGTGCCGCTTGAACACGCTCTCCCGATACCGGAACTCACATTGGCTGTTCTCGAATTCCAGCAGTTGGTCTCCGTCCGTAAAACGGACGCGACGGACGCGCTCGGAGATCGAGTGACCATAGGCGCCGGCATTGCCATAAATGGCGGCCCCTACCGAACCCGGAATTCCCGAGAGCGTCTCCAGCCCCTTCAAACCGTGTGCGATCGTGAAATCGACGAGCTGCTGCAATTCCGCACCAGCTTCTGCATAGACGTGCGTCTCCCTGGCTTCGAGGAGGCCGCCGCGAAAACGGAGCACAACACCGCGGTAGCCCTCATCGGAAACGATGAGATTCGTGCCCCCGCCGATGACGACGAAATCCAAACCGGCGGAACGTACGAATCGCAGCGCGCTGACAAAGCTCTCGATGCCGGCTGTTTCACCGAACACGTCCGCCGGTCCGCCGATTCCGAAACGCGTATGACAGGCGAGCGGCATTCCTTCCGCAACTTCAAGTCCGGGGATGGCACTGAGCGCTTCGGCGGTCCGGCGGGTCGATTCAACGGGCATTTCTCTAAGGGTATCAGCGCGGGAATTGTGCTATGTTCAGCTTACGATGTCACGTTATTCTTTGTCTCGCCGCTCGTTTCTGGCAACCACCACCGTGGCGCCGTTCGCGTCTGTCGCTGCCGGGGCAAAAGCCATTCCCGTGGGTCTTGAATTGTATTCCGTGCGCGATCAATTGAGAGAAGATCTGATGGGCACGGTCCGCGCGGTCGCCAAGCTTGGTTATAAGGGCGTTGAGTTTTACTCGCCTTACTTTGACTGGACGCCCGGCTACACAAAGCAGGTAAGGAGTCTGCTCGACGACCTGGGAGTTGTGTGTTTCTCGACTCACAACAGTTCCCGGTCATTCGATCCGGAAAATGTTGCGCGCGCCATCGAGTTAAACCGGATTCTCGGCAGTAAGCTCATCGTGATGGCGAGCGCTGGAAAGGTTGAAGGACTGGACGGCTGGAAACGTGTCGCTGACAAACTGAATCAGGCCTCCGGCAGGATGAAGGCCGCCGGTCTGCGGGCAGGATTCCACAACCACCAGACCGAGTTTACGCCTGTGGAGGGAAAGAAACCGATAGAGGTGCTGGCCGCCAACACGGAAAAGAGTGTCGTATTGCAGCTTGACGTCGGCACGTGCCTGGAGGCGGGCTCCGACCCGGCCGCCTGGATTCGGAAAAACCCCGGCCGCATCGCATCCATACACCTGAAGGACTGGTCTCCCGGCCGGGGCTACAAAGTTCTATTCGGCGAAGGCGCGGCGCCATGGAAGCAGATTTTCGCAGCCGCGGAACAAACCGGTGGTATCGAGCAGTACCTGATCGAGCAGGAAGGAAGCGACTATCCGCCCATGGAGACAGCGGAGCGCTGCCTGGCAAACTTCCGTAAACTACGCGGCTGATTTAATGATGCGGCGGCATGGAACGGGGTGCAGCCGCCCATTCGGAGACCCGGTCTGAAACCGGTTTCAGCAGCTTGGCATTGGAGACACGTGCGGGAAGCGTGGTGAGCACCACACATACGGCTTTGGTCTGAGGGTCCGCCCAGGCAAGCGTTCCTGTCGATCCTCCGTGGCCGAACGTCCTGATGGAGCATCGGCTGCCGAAACTTCCCGGCTTGACGACGAAGCCGATGCCGCGTGGCTCGTTGAGACCTTCGGTCTGATTCACGATCATTGCCGCCGCCGTGGCAGGCTTCAAGACGCGCCCATCCGGTTCCAGAAAGTAACCGAGAAATCGTGCTATATCGGGACCGTTCGAATGAGCACCGCCCCAGGGCGCGGCCAGGCTGCGCCAGTACGGGCTGTTCCAGTCCCACTTCGCGGTGTCTTTCGACCCGCCGCCGTATAACGGTTCTGCGTTCTCCACCTGGCAGCGCGCCGTATCCTCAATCCGGAACTTCCCCAGTCCGAGTGCGGTGTGCTTCATGCCCAGAGGGCCGAACACCTGTGAATCGAGAAATTCCGGAAACGGCTGACCCGTGATTCGCCGGGCAACTTCGGCCGCCAGTAATATACCCATGCTCTGGTACTGAACTCGCGTGCCCGGTTTGAACAGCAGCGGCGTCCGAATGGCGCCTTTGACGAACTCCTGGAGCGGCGCCAGGCGCCGGCGCAACTCCACGTTCTCCGGAAGCATGTCGGGCAGCCCCGAGGAATGCGTGAGCAAGTGCCGCAAGGTGACCAGTTTCCGGTCGCCCTTGGAGAACTCCGGAATGAACTTGTGAACCGGGTCGTCGAGGGCCAACTCACCACGGTCGGCTAACACCATCACGCCCACCGCGGTCATCGGCTTGGTAATGGAGGCGATCAGGAAAACTTCTTCCGGCGAGCGTGCCCGGCCAAAGCCGAACCGGTGGGCCTGGCTCGCCATGCCAGCGTACAGAGTAGCGGCGTGAACCTCGCCGGCGTCCGCGGATTGCCGCAACAGCCTTATGCCTCGTTCGAGCACGGGATGTTCGGCAGCCCGTCCGCCCATGATGGATCCCATACCGAGAACGACATCCCGTCTTCGCATCAGATCGCCTCCCGGAGTGATAGACGATCATATCACCGGCCTGGGTGGCGGACACTTCCTAACGTGTTTTCCAGCGATCGGAGAGCGCCGCCAGGCTGGCATCCAGGGTGGGCTGTGGTTTGTTGCCGGGACGCCGCTGGGGATTGGCTGGGGGCGCCTGAAGCGCCTTCATCGATAGCGCAATACGCTTTGTCTTGGGGTCCACGCTTAGGACCTGGACCTTTACAATCTGGCCGGCCCTCACAACTTCCCGCGGATCCTGAACGAAGCGATTCGATAGCTCGCTGACGTGCACCAAGCCGTCGTGATGGACGCCAATATCGACAAACGCGCCGAAGCGCGTGACGTTCGTCACCGCGCCCTCCATCACCATGCCGGGCTTCAGGTCTGCGATTTCCCTTACTTCTTCCCGGAATTTTGGAGCAACGAATTGTTCGCGCGGGTCGCGGCTGGGCTTGCGTAGTTCCTCCAGAATGTCGTTCAAGGTGTAAACATCCGCTGAAAGCTCAGAGCGGTTCACTCTTTCGAGAGCGCCCGGATTCCGGATCAGTTCCTCGATTGTCATGCCGAGCGACGCCGCCATCTGCCCGACGATCGCATAGGATTCCGGATGCACAGCTGTCATATCGAGTGGATGATCGCCGTCACGGATCCGTAGAAACCCGGCCGCCTGCTCGAACGTCTTCGGCCCGATGCCGGGCACGGCGGTCAATTGAACACGTGAACGGAACATTCCGTTATCGTTCCGGTATTCGACGATCTTGCGTGCAGTGCGCTCGTTGATGCCTGCAACGTAGCGCAGCAGCGCCCAGGAAGCAGTGTTCAGATCGACACCGACCCGGTTCACACAGCTTTCGATCACCGTTTCGAGCGAGCACTGCAACTGCCGCTGGTCGACGTCGTGCTGGTATTGGCCGACCCCTATGGATTTCGGGTCGATCTTGACCAACTCCGACAACGGATCCTGTAAGCGGCGCGCGATGGAGATGGCGCCGCGGACGGTCAGATCCAGATCCGGAAACTCCTGGCGAGCGATGCCGGATGCGGAGTAGACCGATGCCCCGGACTCGTTTACTATTACGCTGAAAACCTTGTTAAGGCCGTGCTGCTGGAGGAACTCGCGCACGAAAGCGTCCGTCTCGCGCGACGCCGTACCGTTGCCGATCGCAATCGCCTTCACGTGATGTCTCACAATGAGCGCGTGCAAGGTGCGGGCCGCACCGGTGGTATCGTTTTTCGGTTGATGCGGGTAGATTACGCCGTGCTCCAGGAATTTCCCCGTCTCATCCACTACGGCGATCTTGCAGCCGGTGCGAATGCCAGGGTCGATAGCGAGCACCGCAAGCTGGCCCGCGGGAGGCGCGAGCAGGAGGTTCTCGAGGTTCTCCCGGAAGACCCGAATGGCTTCCGCATCAGACCGCTGTTTCAGTTCGAGGCGGATCTCCGTTTGAATGGAGTTGTTGAGCAGCCGCTTCCAGGCATCCTCGATCGCAAGGTCCAGGTGAGGGGTCCAATCACCCGGCTGTTTGTGGACGCGGCCTTTCAAATAGCCGATCGCCCGTTCCGCTTCGAGCTCGATGGTGAAGTACAGGACGTTCGCGGTTTCGCCGCGCCGGATCGCGAGCATGCGGTGCGAGGGAATGCCGCGCACGGGCTCGCGATACTCATAGTACATTTTGAACTTCTCTTGCTCGTCCACGGCGTCATCCGATTTGCGGCTCACCACGATGCCTTCGTCGAACATGATCTGGCGGAGGCCTTTGCGTAAAGAGGCGTCCTCGTTGAGGATCTCTGCGACAATGTGCCGTGCCCCTTCCAGCGCTGCTTCAGCGCCGGCTACGCCTTTTTCTTTGTCGACGAGGCTGGCGGCAAATTCGGCAAGCGATATCGCGGCCGGTTCCTGCCGCCACATATACAGGGCGAGAGGCTCGAGGCCTTTCTCGCGGGCGATGGTTGCTTTCGTACGGCGCTTTGGTTTGTAGGGAAGGTACAGATCTTCGAGTTCGCGTTTGTCCAGCGTGGCTTCGATTCGCGCTCTCAGCTCGGGCGTGAGCTTGCCCTGCTCTTCGATGGAACTGAGGATAGTGGCGCGGCGTTCTTCGAGCTCCTGGAACCAGGCCACCTTCTCTTTGATGGACTGGATCCGGACTTCATCGAGGTTGCCCGTCGCCTCTTTCCGGTAACGCGCAATAAAGGGAACCGTGCCACCTTCTTCGAGCAGCTCAACGACCGCAACCAGGCCCTTCAAAGGAACACCGAGGGATTGGCCGATATGCAGAAGGACCTGTGGAGTCAGGGATTTCCGATCCGGCATGGTCCGCGGTCAGACGTCCAGGTTCCTGACGTCGAGCGCGTTCTCTTCGATGAATTTACGCCTGCTCTCAACGTCCTCGCCCATCAGCGTCGAAAAGATTTCATCGCTTTCGACCAGGTCCATGAGGTCCACCTTCAGGAGTGTGCGCTTTTCGGCATTCATTGTGGTTTCCCACAACTGCTCGGCGTTCATTTCACCGAGCCCCTTGTAGCGCTGCACGTTGGCGTCGCGCATACCTTCGGTTTTCATCTGGTTCAGAAGAGCGCGCCAGTTGCTCTGCGTATCCGCTACGGAGCCGTTCTTCACCACTTTGAAGGGCGGCTGGTTGTGGCGTGCAATCTGCTTGGCCAGCGCTCGCAGCTTCCGGAACTCGGGCAAGGTCGCAAGCTCCACCCCGATAAGCCGCTCGGCGTTGGTGGCATCGAGGTACTTGATCGACCACACCGAATGTTCTTCATCCTGGACGAGCTCAGATGGGATCTTCTGCGCTTGCAAGGCGGCCAGTACAGGCTCGAGGTTGGCTTTATCGGCGAAATCCGTCCGGGCGTCGATCTGGTAATCGGCGTTCAGCAACAACTCCACGACACGGCCGTCCCGCATTTTCCGCTCGACTTTGCGAAAGATCTGCTGGAGCTCATCGAGTAGCATCAGGAAGGCGCGCAACTCGCCCGCTTCAATCCTGGAATGATCGTACTCGATAGCCGCATTCTCCGTGGCCCGCCGCAGGATCTCGCGGGTGAATTCTTTATCGTCCTTGATATACTTCTCGCTCTTGCCCTTCTTGATGCGGTAAAGAGGCGGCTGCGCCACGTAAACATGACCGCGCTTGATCAGCTCCTGCATATGACGGAAGAAGAACGTCAGCAGGAGCGTGCGGATGTGTGAGCCATCGACGTCCGCATCCGTCATGATGATGATCTTGTGGTAGCGGAGCTTCGCCGGATCAAAATCGTCCTTGCCAATGCCCGTGCCGATAGCGGTGATCATTGACCGTATTTCCTCGTGGCCGAGCATCTTGTCATAGCGGGCTTTCTCGACGTTGAGGATCTTGCCTTTGAGTGGCAGAATGGCCTGGTAGCGGCGGTCCCGTCCGGACTTGGCTGTTCCGCCGGCGGATTCCCCCTCCACCAGAAACAACTCGCAGCGTTCGGGATCTTTCTCCTGACAATCCGCGAGCTTGCCTGGCAGTCCCCCGGAATCGAGAGCGCCTTTGCGCCTGGTAAGATCGCGGGCTTTGCGGGCGGCCTCCCGGGCGCGCGCCGCGTCGATCGCCTTTTGCACAATCTTACGCATCACGGCGGGGTTCTTATCGAAATATTCGCCCAGCTTCTCGTTGACGAACTGAACAACATAGCCGCCGATGTCGCTATTGAGCTTGCCCTTCGTCTGCCCTTCGAACTGCGGCTGCGGCAGCTTGACACTGATGACGGCGGTGAGACCTTCCCGCACATCGTCGCCGGAGAGGTTCTCTTTAACATCCTTGAAGAGATTCGCCTGCTGGCCGTAAGTGTTGATCGTTCGGGTCAGAGCACTGCGGAAACCGCTGAGATGCGTGCCGCCATCGACGGTATTGATATTGTTGGCGAAACTGAAGACGTTGTCCGAATAAGAATCGTTGTACTGCAGCGCTACTTCCATAGTGAGAACGCCGCCATTGGGGAGCTCTCTCTCGCCTTCAAATGAAATCGGTTTATCATGCAGGACCGACTTTCCTTTGTTCAAATGCTTGATGAACTCGGAGATGCCGCCGCTGTAGAAGAACTCGTGAGACTTCACCGGGTCCACACGCTCGTCCGAGAGAACGATCTTCAGGCCCTTGTTCAGGAACGCGATTTCGCGCAGTCTCTGAGCGAGCGTGTCGTAGTTGAACTCGACCACGTGCATGATGGTGGAATCGGGCTTGAAGGTGACTTTGGTGCCGGTTTTGCGGCCGGCTTTGCCTGTACGCTCGAGCGGCGCCACGGGAATGCCGCGGTGATATTCCTGCTCCCAGGTAAAGCCATCGCGCCAGATCTGAAGTTCCAGCTTTTCCGACAGCGCGTTCACGCAGCTTACGCCGACGCCGTGCAGCCCGCCAGAGACTTTATAGGAGTTTGAATCGAACTTACCGCCCGCGTGAAGCTTGGTCATTACCACTTCAGCGGCGGAGATCCCTTCTTCCTCATGAAGACCCACAGGGATCCCACGGCCGTTATCCATTACAGTGATGGAGTTATCGATATGAATGGTGACCGAGATTTCATCACAGTAGCCGGCAAGCGATTCATCCACGGAATTGTCGACAACTTCATAGACCAGGTGATGCAGACCGGATTCGGTCGTTGAGCCAATGTACATGGCTGGTCTCAGCCGTACGGCTTCCAGGCCCTCCAGTACCTTGATACTGCTGGAATCGTACACTCCCGCGGTGGTCACGCCTACTTCTTTACTCCCCATAAAAACTCGTTGCTCCTGATACAAAATCAAACAACAACTTCCCGCTAGCGGATCAGATCCTCATCGGCATCACGATATAGCGGTAAGTGTAAGTAAGTTCATTTCCGGCCGGCCGTAATTCACCGGCACTGACCGGGTCCTTGAAATGGAAAACAACCTGGTTCTCCGGTACGGCACGTAGGAAGTCGAGCATATATTGAGCATTGAACCCGATCTCAACCTCGCCCCCGTCATATTCGACCGGAACACTTTCTTCGCTCTCGCCTGTTTCTGAAAGCGAGGAGTGAATCTTCAATTCACCAGGACAGACCTGAATCCGCACCGCGCCGGAGCGTTCATCGGCAAACTGTGCCACACGCTCAATTGCAGACCGGATATCATCTCTGCTCAATTCCACCGTGTGGGGATGTTCCTTGGGAAGCACCCTCTCGTAGTCCGGAAAGTTCCCGGTGAGCTTACGGCTGATTAACAGCCTCTCGCCGATCTGAAAAAAAAGATGGTTCTCGTCCCCGCCGAACTTCACCATGCTCTCAGCACCCGCATCCTGTGCGAGTTTGAGAATCTCCTGCATCGCTTTTTTTGGCAGCAGTGCTCTGTAGGGCTCAGTGATTCCCGGAATTTCCTCAGCACTCTCCACCATCGAGAGCCTGTGTCCGTCAGTAGCAACCATCACCATCCCTTTGTGGCGGAACAGCAGCAGAGCGCCATTAAGCGTGAATCGCGACTCTTCATTCGAAATGGCGAAAATGGTCTTACCGATCATCGACGAGAGCACGCCAGCAGGCATCTCGGCGCGTGTCTGTGAAACGGATGGCAATTCCGGGAAGTTCTCGCGAGACATACCAGCGAGGCGAGTCCGAGAGCGTCCACAAACCAAAGTAGCCCACTGATTCTCTGAAACCTTCACCTGCACATCAGCATCCGGAAGCAGACGCACATAATCGAGCAACTTCCGCGCAGGCAGTGTACCGGCACCGGGCTTCTCTACTCGGGCCGGGCACGAGCAGCGGATACCCAACTCCAAATCCGTGGCCGTCAGCGTTAACCGGTCCCCGTCGGCCTCTAGCAGTACATTAGAGAGAATTGGAATAGTCGTTTTCCGCTCGACGACTCCCTGGGACAAACTCAGCTCACGCACAAGATCCGACTTGGTTACCGTGAATTCCATCAGGACAGGTTCTCCGTATCTATCCGAGTAGCTTCAGATATATGCTCTAAAAGAGCAGAAGTCATAGGGGCTGTTGAAATGTTGATATCTTTCTAAATTATACAAAACCTTGAGCCTTCTTGTCCTGTGGCCCTGTCGGAAAACCAGGTGGCGCCGGTGGATGAAAAGGCGCCCCGGCGAGTTTTCCGCAGCTAGCCACAGGAACTTCCCTGGGACACTGTGGAAAAAGAAGATAAAGCTAATGTAATGAGTCTATTAAGCTCTGAATAGTTCTGTGCAAATCCTCATCCTTCGCCCGAAGCTTCTCGATCTTCTGAATGGAGTGGAGGACGGTGGTGTGATGCTTGCCTGCGAAGGCCTTTCCGAGTTCAGGTAGAGAGGCCCCGGTGAGTTCCTTTGCCAGGTACATGGCGATCTGGCGAGGGTAAGCAATCTGCCTGACGTTCGTCTTCAGTTTGAGTTGTGCCGGCTGCATGTGGAAGTGCTCCGCCACCGCGCGAATTATCGCATCGATTGTGATCTTGCGGTCCTGGCCCGCGGTCAGGTGTTTTAAAACCTGTTGGGCCATGGCCAGGTTGATAGGGCTGTCGGTAACGGAAGAATATGCCATCAGTTTCGTGAGCGCACCTTCCAGTTCTCTGACATTGTGTTTTGTCCTTGTGGCAATGAAGATTCTCACGTCTTCCGGAAGACGAACACCCTCAGCTTCGGCTTTGGCATCGAGGATTGCCATCTTCGTTTCAAGATCCGGCGGCTGCATGTCAACCATGAGTCCCCATTCGAAACGGGAGCGCAGGCGCTCGACCAGTCCCGGTATGTTTTTGGGGGAAGAATCACTCGAGATGACAATCTGCTTTTGATGGTCGTACAGTTCGTTGAAGGTATGAAAAAATTCTTCCTGTGTACGCTCTTTGCCCGAGAGAACGTGAATATCATCGATTAGCAGTACGTCCGCTGAGCGGTAATGCTGGTGGAACAGGGGCATACGATCGAGCCGGATGCAACTGATCATCTCATTCATAAACCGCTCGCTAGCTGTGTAGACGATGCGCATGCCAGAGAAATTGTTGAGCAGGGCCCGACCGATGGCATGCATCAGGTGGGTTTTTCCAATGCCCACTCCCCCATAGATGAAAAGGGGGTTGTAGGTTTTTGACGGCATATTTGCAACCGCCTTCGCCGCGGCGTGAGCAAACTGGTTGCATGATCCCACTACAAAGTTTTCGAAGGTGAACCGGGCATTCAACCGGTTGGCTGCGGCGGCAAACTGCATGTCCGAGCCTATTGCCGGCAGACTGGCCGGCTGTTGTTGCGTGGCATCGGAGATCTGATAAAGCACTCTCTTAAAAGGAAATCTAAGTTCTTGCACCACGCTTTGAACAAGGAAGTCGTACTCCTCTTCCATAAATTCCTTGGTTGCCTCATTGGGCACGGAGACGGTGAGCACGCCGTCGGACGCCGAGTTAAAGCTGGTGTTATGGATCCAGTTCTGGAAGCTCTCGGCACTGACTCTGGAAGAAAGACACTGTTTAATTTGATCCCAAAAATTCATTGTCGCAAGCGCAGCAGCATTCATACGATAGATATCCACACGTTTCCCACAAACTGTGGAAAACCGGCACTTCACGGTATATGCGCTTCGGATGAGAAGCGGTGTCACGGTCACAGCCAGGAACAACGCGACCAGTCCAAATTTCGTTGGTGCGGAGATCAGTCTAGCAACAATACTCGAAGGGAGTCCAGAACTTTCACAAAGAAAAACCCTTTAAATATCATAAGGATAGAAGAGTGACACCGCGAGCAAAACATTCGATTACAGTTCCGTTTCGACGCTCCGGCGGACTGGAGGGAGTTGGCGATTAATCCGGATGACAGACAGCTCCAAACCGCTTACCGGGGTAGCGGGCTTCGAGCGGCTCGCCGGTTTGACATCGGCTGACTTTCGGGTGAGAATGACAGATAGTCCGTGAAAAGCGGGAGTAACTCAGTTGGTAGAGTGCAACCTTGCCAAGGTTGATGTCGCGGGTTCGAATCCCGTCTCCCGCTCCAAGCAATGGATGCCGACTGTCTCGGACTCCTGGCACGCTTGACATCGGGCAGCAGTCTGCTAGACTGAAAGAAAAGCGAAACGGCAAGTAGTCGAAAGCGAAACCTTCCGTTAGCGGTCTTTAACTTTTAACATTTTTGGGCAATAGTTGCGCGCTTGGAAGAATCCAGGCAGAGACGACTTGCGCCTTACGGCTTTTCGAGGCCGGGCAGCCGGGTTCCGGCGTTCTTCCTCTGAGAGGGGAGGGGCTGGAGTTTGAGGTTGCGCAGATCTTTGACAATCTGGTTGGACGTT
>CAADGY010000180.1 GCA_900696665.1 uncultured Acidobacteriota bacterium | reverse complement strand
TGGTTGATGCCTACCGCCGGCATGACTGGCTGCTGAAGGCGGTGGAAAGGCGGCTACGGGAGGAGTTGGCCAAACTGCAGGCCGAGATCAACGAAGAGAAAAGCCGAATCGCCGACCTCGCGAAGGGGGAGAGCTTTGCTTTCCTGGGTTTTGATTTCCGCCGCGTCCGGAGCCGCAGCGGGGCGTGGCGGCCGCAGTACACGCCTCGGCTGAAGAAGCGGACGGCGTTGCTGAAGAAGCTCAGGGATATCCTCCGGCGGTTTGCCAGCCAGCCGGCAGGGCGGGTGATCGAGCTGATCAATCCGATTCTGCGGGGTTGGGTGAACTACTTCGCGGAGGGGCACTCGAGCCGGTGCTTTTTGTTTGTAAAGGACTGGGTAGAAAAGAAGGTCCGGCGGCACCTGAAGCGCGCCCAAAACCGCTTCTACCGGCGGCGCGCCGATTGTAGTGCTT
The DNA here is from genome assembly GCA_900696665.1 of uncultured Acidobacteriota bacterium. Lineage (GTDB taxonomy): Bacteria > Acidobacteriota > Terriglobia > Bryobacterales > Bryobacteraceae > CAADGY01. The sequence continues at coordinate 56,587 of CAADGY010000180.1, read as the reverse complement.
TGCTCAGGTTCTGGCGGGCCGGCGTATAGTCCGGGCGCAGACGAATGGCCTCGGAGAAATGGTGAACAGCCCGTTTCATGTCGCCTTCACGTGCGAAGGCGGTGCCCATGTTATTGTGCGCTTCCGGATAGTCCGGCTTTAGGCGGATGGCATCGGCATAGTGCGCCAGTGCCTCTTTGAGCCGGCCCGCGCGGCTGGCCAGGAGCCCCAGGTTGTAGTGCGCTTCGGCGAATTGGGGTCTTTGGCTGACGGCGATGCGATATTGCCGGGCGGCCTCTTCCGCCTTGCCCTGCTGCATCAGGACGCCGCCAAGATTATAGTGCGCGGCGGCGAAGTCCGGCTGATACTTCACGGCACTGGCGAACGATGCCTTCGCGCGTTCGAGATCCCCCCGCGCAAGATGGATCAAGCCGAGATTGTTGTGTACCTCAGCATAACGGGGATTGATGCGCAGGGCTTCGCCATACTGGAGTGCCGCCTCCTGATAATCGCCTTTTGCCGCGAAGGCCGAGCCTAATCCGAACAGGGCGACGTCGGAAGCGGGATCGACCCGCAGCGCCTGCCGGTATTGCGAGACCGCCTCCTCGATCCTGCCAGCATCCGCCAGCACCGCCGCGTGTGCAGCGAGCCAGTTGGCAATGCCGGGCAAACGGCTATTCAAAATGCGCCATTCCTCCGCCGCTCTCCCGTACTGCCGCTCATCGCGCAAGAATTCGGCCCACCGGACGTGGAGCAAGAGGTCGGCCGGACGCTTAGCGAGCGCGTTTTCGTAACTGCGCCGGGCATGTTCCATGGCTCCCGCGGTGCGCGCATTTTCTTCCATTCGATACAGGGCCTTTTCGCGCTTACTGCGCGCCTGCGCGGAACCAGTCTGATTGGTGAACGGCGGGCGGTCCATCATAGCCTTCATCTGGCGCGCGAGTTTGTACCGGTCCCAATCCGTGAGGGCCAGTTGGGCGGCCACGGCTTCCATTGAGGGCATACTGCCTTTGCGCTTGATCCAAGGGGGTGCGACGGAATCAAATCGCTGCGCGATCAAACGGGCAAGTTCGTAATTACCTCGTTCGTTCAAATGTACGTGCTCGTAAAATCGCTCATGGCCCGCCAGGCCAAACTCGGTTTCCGCATCCACTACATAGACGCGGGTGCCACGCAGTTTCCGGATGATGCCGTTCAGGACGCTATCGGCCCGGAAGCGTAGCAGGTCGCGATCGCGAGCGGCTATGTATGCATCGCGTGCCGCTCCGGTTTGATTCAGCGCCAGGTGGCAGCGCCCGATGCGGAAATGCAGCTCCGCGGACTCCCCGTCCAAAGCCGCTGCCTGCCTGTAAGCGGTGAGGGCATCGCTCCACTGTTCCGCTGTTTCCAGCTCCACCCCGCGGCGATAGAGTTCTTGCCAGCGCTCGTTGTCAGGCTGCGTGGAAGCGAAGGGTGGACTGTCTTTTAGATTGCTTGGGACGGTAGAGAAGAGAACGGCCGCCCCGGCGCGCTCGGCCGTTTGCGCGATATCCTCCAGGTTGCGGCGGAAATTGCCGTAGACCCCATGGAGAGCCGCGGCGTCCCACGCTACCTGTTTGTCAAGGAACATCTCCATGCCACGCCATTCAACGGGTTCGGATTGCTTTCTGAACTTGGCTAAAACGTTCCGGAACAGTTGTCCAGTTCGTGTGGAGGTCTGCCACACGTTTACACGGACGAGCCACAGCACTGGCGGCATGGTGCCGAACACCGTGCCTGGTCCGAAGGGACCTACCACTTCGTTATTGCCGATGAGCGCTACAAAGAGATCGGGCTGGAAGGATGCACAGTCGCGTGCAATAGGCAGAATCGCGTGGGAATTGATCGCCGTCATGGCCGCGTTCACCACTTCGAATCTGGCGCCGGCGTATATCTCGCGCAGCATCACTTCCAGCACCCTGCCGAAGCTGTACGCCGGTTCCGGAATGCCCATCGCGGCGGACTCGCCGAGCACAAAGATGCGGTAAGTGCCCGGGTCCTTCTGCTTGCTCAACAACGTGGGAATCGGAGTGCGGGCCAGAGCCTTGGGGAAAAACCGTTCGCCGAATCTTTGGTTCGTGGTGTATTCACCGGGCTGCGCGGCTTGCACAAAAAACTGCGTCGCGAAGCCGTAATCCGAAATCCGGAGAACGGCTTCGAGCAACACAAAAGCCGCAACGGGCGCCAGAAAGATCAGCGCGATTCGCGGAATCCAACCGCGCATGGACCACCTCTACTTTCGCGGCGCGGCGACTTTTTGAAATAAGTCGACAATGCTGTCGACAATTTTTGGCGCAGCCTTGGTCTCGAGCAGATTGGTGCCGCGCCACGTCTCGTAGCCCCCCATCTCGTGTTGTTCAGCCGTCGGCAGATAACCGAACCAGCCGTTTGCCAATTCTATGGTGAACGTCTGTTTCAGCGGGCTGCGCTTCCGGATTTCGAGTCCGATCTCTACAAAGACCTCAGCCGGGATCGCCGCGATACCGACATCGCCGATCCGAAACGCCTGTAGCGGAACCGGGGCTTCGCGCGGCCAGTCTTTCATTTTCAACACACGCTCCGCATACACCTGTTCATGCTGATGGTAGTTCGGCGGATCTTTCAGCGTCCTCTGTGCCCATTCCACCTGTTCGGCATCCGGCACGCGCACGCCGAGCATCAGGTCCTTCTGCGCAGCGGCGAGCGGAACCCAGTCCCGGTATTCCACCTTCCGGCAGGCCTCAAACACGCCCGTGGCGATTTCGTCCGCAACCATACGCATTTTTTCATAGGGCTCGAACCGGCGCCCGGCAGCATTCGGACCAGGGTGGAAGTTGATGTTGTTGATATTGCCGCTGGTGCCGTTGGAGAGGATTCCCACAAAAGGCGGGTTCTGGTGCCGTGCGTTTAGCAGCTCCGTAATACGTTCGGCGAACACCGCGAAATAGTCACCCGAGATGTCGCCTTGTTTCACACCGCCGACGTAATGCAGCGAGTAGTTGGCCAGCAGGGCAATAGGCTTGCCGGCGGTGGACTGCACGGAGATGAAGTTGATTTGGGGATCGGTGGGGCCAGCCGGCTCGATCAGATCTGGATCGTTAGCGGGCGGATTCATGCGAACCTTATCGATGCCGCCGAAAGGATTTCGCAGGTGTTTACTTCCCGGTTTCATTTTCCAGCGGCGGTTGAACACCTGCCGGCCGTTGAACGCCACGCCCCAGCCGATCCGCGCTGGTTCCAGGCGGTAGATCGCCATCAGGACCGCATCGCGAATACGATACGCCAGAAACTTCTGATACTCATCGAGTGGAGCGGGAGTGATACCGCGGCCACCACGGGCGTTACTGGCGGAGTGGGTATGAGTGGCGGCCATGAGCATATTCTCCGGCGGCAATCCCACCTTTTCCTGCACCAGGCGCTTGGCTTCGTCGAATACGTTACGCGTGACGCCGACGCTGTCGCACAGCACGATGGCAAGGCGTGTGGATCCGTCGTCAAGCACCAACGCACGCGAATGCAACTCATCGTGAACGTTGGTAGCAGGAGGCGAATTCCACCCGCCAACAATGGGCGAGCCCAACGGCGGAGTAATGTTCGTGGTCGCAGCACCGGCGCGAAACACACGCGCACCCGCTGGTTGTGCCCTCAGGCCGGCAGCGGCCATCAGAACAGCCGCTCCGAACAGAACAAGACGTTTCATCCGTTCTCCCTTCCAATTCTGCAACTGACGTTTCAATAGAGATAACACAGGTTCGGCCAAACCCGCATGTTGCAGCTATGGTACAGTACCGCCATGCGGCGGCTGGGGGTGTGGTTCTGCATGTTGTTTTGTGCCACAGGTGCATTTTCCGGACAGCCCACCTACACGGACGCCTCGGAATGCGCCGCATGTCACCCGGTGATTGCGAAGACCTATGAGCAAACCGGCATGGGCCGTTCGTTTCATCGCGTGACAGGAGATCACGCGCCGGATGGGTCCTACTATCACGAAGCCTCCGATCGATACTACGCGGTTGTGCGGCGCGGCGCCGAACTGTTTCTCCGGCGGTGGCAGCAGGAAGCAAACGGACTGGAGTTCAATATAGAGGAAAAGCGGATCGACTACGTGCTAGGGTCCGGCAATCACGCCAGAAGCTATGTTTCGCGTGCGTCCGATGGCCGTCTCCTCGCGCTGCCGCTCGCCCGCTATGCCGAGGGCGGAGGCAAATGGGCAATGGCCCCCGGCTACGACCGGCCGGACCAGGCTGATTTCCGCCGGGAGATCGGCTTCGACTGCATGTTCTGCCACAACGGATACCCGGAAATGGAAAACGGCGCAGCCAGATTCGGGAAACCGGCACGGTTCCGCGGGCGCATACCAGAAGGCATCGACTGTCAGCGCTGCCACGGACCGGGCAGTTCGCACGCGGAAGCAGCACGGCGCGGAGCAGGGCGGGATCGTCTACGGGCGGAGATCGTGAATCCGGCCCGCCTCAACCACGCACGGCAACTCGAAGTATGTTTGCAATGCCATCTCGAGTCGACTTCGCGGCGTCTGCCCTATGCGGTACGCCGCTATCAGCGGGATGCCTTTTCCTACCGGCCCGGCGAACCACTCGGCGACTATATGTTGCATCTCGATCTGGCACCGGAGGCGGGCCGCGCGGAGACCTTCGAGGTCGTAAACGCCGGTTATCAATTTCTCAAATCCGCCTGCTATCGCAAGAGCGGGGAACAGTTGACCTGTACCACTTGTCACAATCCGCACGATGTGGACCGCGGCGAAGCAGCCCGCACGCGCATCGCTTCCATCTGCCAGGGATGTCACGAAAACGTGCGGCATCGAACGCCGGTCACAGACGGCTGCACCGGATGCCACATGCCCAAACGGCGAACGGATGATGCCGTACATGTCGTCATGACCGAACACCTGATCCGCCGGACACCGCTCCCGGGGGATCTATTGGCGCCGAAACGTGAAGTGCATGAAGCCGGCGAGCATACACACCTGGGAAGAGTTGTTCCGCTTTACCCGCGGAAGCTGTCTAAGCTTGATGAACTGTACCTGGCTGCCGCACAGATTCGTGAAAGCGCAAACTTGCGGGAAGGAATTCCGCGCCTTCAAAAGGCTCTGGAGAAGTTCAGGCCGAAAGAAGCGCCGTTCTATTTCGAATTAGCGGAGGCGTTGCGCAACGTGGGCAAGCACCGCGACGCGGTACGCTACTACGAACAGGCGATGGAGCGCGATCCAAATTTCCCTTCTGCCGCACGGGGACTCGGCTCGGCTCTCCACGCTGCCGGCGATCATAATCGCGCGATCGCTATTCTTGAGAAAGCGGCGGAATTAGACAGCGAAAGTGTCGAGACCTGGAATGTACTGGGCTCCGCGTATGACGCAGGGGGGAAACCGGAGAAAGCAATGGCGGCATGGCGCCGCGCCATGCAAGTGAATCCGGAGACACCAGAAGCTCACTTGAATCTTGGCGTAGCCCTTTCGCGCTGGGGCAACCGGCAGGCATCTGCCACCGCATTTCGCGAAGCGATCCGGCTGCGCCCGGATTTTGCCGCGGCGCACAACAACCTGGCTGTTGTGCTCGAGCAGCTGGGCGAAGAGGCAAAGGCCGCGCGGCATTTCAAGCTGGCGATTGAGCTCGATGCTGCTTATGCGGGTGCGCGCTACAACTACGGACTGTATCTGGCACGGCGCAAGCGCTGGGCGGAGGCGCGGGCACAATTGGAAGATGCCTTGCGCCTACAGCCCGCGGTCGAAGTACGCACAGCGCTTGAAATGGTGAAGAAGCTGGAAGACCAATTTACCCGCTGAATTTTTGGTGTTAGCGAGCCAGGGCAGTTGAATGCGTCCGTGCCGGCCTGATGCGCGGGACGGATACGGGCACCCTTGTTTTCACGAACCGTGAGATGCTGGAGCGTTGCGTGACGCGGTTGCCTGTTCCGGATCCTTGACCCGAATTTACACCGTTTTCCAACCGAGCAAGCGGGCGGCGTTGTTGTGATACACCTTCTTTAGAATTGAATCCGGCAGCCCGATACCGTAAATGCGCCACCGGCCTTGCGGGGGTGTGGCGCTCGGAGCATAGTCGAAGTACTCGTCCAATGTTTCGAGAAAGCGGAAATAGGCCTGATACATTGCGGGCACAAGATCCTGCTGGGGAACCTCTTTGCCGTTGGGCGTGCCATCGGTTCCGAACATGATCCGGTCCTGAAACTGCTCGAAGAACTTGTGCGCCCGGCGCGGCTGCCGGCCGATTTCACCCAACCGGGCGCCGATCTCGCAATGGAGGTTCGGGTACTGCTTCAACCAGGCGCTTACTTCATCGAGGTTCTCGGGATGATTCGCTACGTGCAGGCCGATAAACTGCGTTTTCGGGTGCCGCGCGACAATGCGGTTCCGCGCGGCCAGCAGTTCCGGTTTGGGTGGAAAATCCTTTCCGTAAAACGACCAGTCGGGATGGTTGCCCAACTCTTCCCATCGTTCATTGAAACGATCTGTGGGCGTAAAGAACGCATCCGGATCCGCGACGTGGATAAACACGGGCATCTTGAGCGCTCCCGCCTGTTCCCACATAGGGTCAAAGCGCGGGTCGTCGATCTTTACAAGAGGCCCTTCCCGGCCGTTTTCCCGTAGGTACAGGCCCAGGGTCTTCAGAATCTTCAATCCCACCGCGCCGCTCTTCCTGGAATTGGCGAGCTCGTCGGCCTGCCACTTGGGGTAGTTCTGCTCGCGTATCCTGTCCCATGCTGGCGTTGTGCAGGTGACAAAATGGCCGTTGTAGCGCTCCTGGAGGTCGTTGACATTCCGCTTTAGGTCGTCGCCCCAGCCCCCGGTCACGTTGATAATGCGCACAAGGTTGATCTCTTTGGTCCACTTGGCGATTTCGTCCAGTTGCTTCAGAGCTGTTTCACGGTCGATGGGCGGAGCCGAGCGGCGGGAGCGGAAGATACTCGAGATGTGCGTGTGCACATCAATCACTGGAAAACGTGCCCGCTTGACGGGGTGCTCAGGCACCACCAGCATGCTTTTCGGCTGGAATTCTTCGAGGGCGAGTCTGTTCGCTGCGGCTTTTTGTGACTGAGCCAATCTCTCCGGTCTGGAGCACGAGCCGGCCGCGGCTGCGGCACTTGCAACTCCAAGAAAAGTCCTTCGCGACGTTCGGTTCGACATGATGAGAGGACTCCTTTTAGGTTAAGAAAACTAAAACACGATTGTAATCCAGATAAATAGGCCCGGTTTGTAAATACGCTTGTTTTCATGGTCTTCGGCCGTCCTGAATGTTACACTTCCACGAAGATCTAGTCTGAATTCGACTCGAAGGAGCTGGACATGCCTGTTCACGAACTGGGGATCTACGTTTTCATTCTCGCCGCTTTTCTGGGGCTGGAGTTGATTCGCCGGGTTTCCCCTCTTCTGCATACGCCGTTGATGTCGCTGACGAATGCCATCTCGGCGATCTCCGTAGTGGGTGCCATTTTGATTGCCGGTGAGGAAAATGCTTCCACATTCAGCAGGGTGCTGGGATTCATCGCGGTAACCACCGCGACCATCAACGTGGTAAGCGGATACCTGATCACAGACCGGATGCTGAAGATGTTCAAGAAGCAGGAGAGGAAACCGTAATGCCCGTTATGGTTTCCTTCAGCTATATTGCCGCGGCAGTGCTCTTCGTTCTGGCGCTGAAGTGGATGAGCGCTCCAGCTACCGCGCGTCGAGGTGTCAAGGCGGGCGAACTCGGGATGCTTCTTGCCGTCGCCGGGACACTGTTGCGTCATGAGGTAGTGGATTATGAATGGATTCTCGCTGGTTTCGCTCTGGGTTCGGCCATCGGGATTCCGCTGGCCTACCTGATGCCAATGACGGCTGTGCCGCAGCGAACTGCGATCTCCCATGCCTTCGGAGCGCTAGCAGCCGCGCTGATCGGGACCGCCGAGTTCTACAAGCATCCGCAACACGGCTTCATTCTGGGAGCGCTGGTAATCGAGGTGCTTCTCGGTTACCTCACTTTTACCGGCAGTCTGATGGCGTTCGGCAAGCTTCAGGAGATTCTGCCGGGCCGCCCCCTTGTATATAAAGGACAGAACATCGTGAACCTGTCGGTGTTCGCCGCCGCGGCATTGGCCGGAATATATCTGATTGCGAATCCGTCGGCTACCTGGGCGTTCCCTGTTCTTTCTGTGCTTGCGTTGCTGTTTGGCATCATGCTGATCGTCCCCATTGGCGGCGCCGACATGCCCACGGTGATCGCACTGCTCAATTCCTATGCCGGTCTGGCTGCCAGTTTCATGGGGTTTGCGCTCGACAACTACCTGCTGGTGATTGCGGGAGCCCTGGACGGCGCCTCAGGGTTGATTCTCTCCATAGTAATGTGCCGGGCCATGAACCGATCGTTCGCCAACGTGCTGTTCGGGGCGTTCGGGCAGGTCAGAACGCAAGGCGGTGCGGCCGAGAAACGCCCGGTGCGTTCCGCCGAGCCCGAAGAGGCGGCGGAAATTCTGGAAGCGGCAAGGCTGGTGATTATCGTTCCCGGTTACGGCATGGCCGTAGCACAGGCGCAGTACAAAATCCGGGAGTTGTATGACCGCCTGACGAAATTGGGCGTCGAGGTTAAATTTGCCATCCATCCGGTGGCGGGACGTATGCCGGGGCATATGAATGTGTTGCTGGCCGAAGCCGACATACCCTATGACCGGCTGTCCGAGTTGGACGAGATCAATCCCGAATTTGCTCAGGCGGATGCCGTACTGGTGGTGGGCGCGAACGATGTCGTGAACCCCGCCGCACGCACCGACAGCAGCAGCCCCATTTATGGAATGCCGATCCTCGATGCCGACAAGGCCCGCACCGTAATGGTCATCAAGCGAAGTATGAATCCAGGGTTTGCGGGCATCGAGAACGAACTCTATTACATGAACAAAACCCTGATGCTGTTTGGCGACGCCAAAGCGGTGTTAAGCGAAATGAACAAGAGTCTCGCCGCACAACGCGTATAGCGGGTACGTTTACTGAACGCGCACTTCGACGGTCTGCGAAACGGCCTTGCCCGAATCGTCCGCGGCCGAGAGCGTGTACGTGGTTGTGGCGCCGGGCTTCACCTCGACACAGCGGCTGAGCGCCGGATGAATCTCCTCCACGCCCGGCTCAATGCGAACGGATTTGGCGTTTAGGACCCCGTAGCACAGCAACCCCGTATCGCCGCGTTTGAGCAAACCCGGGCTGGCATAAAAGGTCAGGATTTTTAGTTCGTCCGCCCCGTACTGCTCGACAATCTTGCGGTCGGCCTCCGCACGGCTACGCTCAATGGCCTCGACGGCGGCACGGTTGTGCCGCCAGCGCAAAACGAACACCGAGGCCGTGTACAAAAGCGCCACCACCGCAACGACCCAAGTCCAGCGAATGAGTGCTCGCAAGCCTCTCGCCTGTGCCATTCACCCATTGTATTCAGGTCGCGCGGCGCTACACGGCGGTGAGGCGTTTTCCGCGGCAGATAGTCAGGCGGCTGACAACTTTTTCGTTTACCTGAACCACATTTCTCTGCGAATCAACCAGACGGAAGTCACCCCTCTGCATCTCCAGCAGGGCGACATCAGCCGGGCCTCCCACGGTCAACGATCCCATTCCCGGAAGCCGCCCGACGACTTTCGCCGGATTCGCCGTTGTGCGCAGCAGCACATCGTCGAAGCTCAACCCCAGGTAGAGGTACTTGGTCATGGTAGTGGGCAGGTCATAAGTGGGACCGTTGACGCAGGCCGAATGCAGATCGGTCGAGATGCAGTCCGGCAGGAAGCCTGCGTGGATCGCCGTCCGGGCAGCGTTGAAATTGAAACTGCCCGCGCCGTGGCCCACGTCAAACAGAATGCCCCGCGCCCTCGCTTCCGCTACACCGGGCTTCAGTTGCCCCAACTTTGGTGAGTAGCCGCTGTCAACGATACCGAGCGTGTGCCCGTTATTGCAATGTGTGACCACGTCGCCGGCGCGGAGCAACTCGAGCACCTGGTGGATTTCAGGAGGAGCTAAACTGATGTGCGCCATCAGCGGTAGTTTGAACTCGTCGCCCAACTCGCGGGCGATTTTCAGGAAATCGTAGCTATAGCGGCCGTTCATGTTCGAGCCGACAAATACCTTGATGCCGAGCACAATGTCGCGATTGGCGATTGCAGCCTCGCCCGTGCGCCGTACACCGCTCCGCACATACTTGACGACATCCACATCCGGGTTGCTCAGAGGCGGATAGAGATGCATATAGCCGAAAATTCTTGTGCGTGATGTGTCTACCGCAAAGCGGCGGAAGCCGGTCACCTGGTCATAGGCGAAACTGCCGGCATCCACCCACGTCGTGGTGCCGGAGCGGGCGGAGATGGGGTCCGCTTCAATGCTGACTCCGCCAGCTCCGTAAAAGCAATGCGTATGCAGATCCACCAGGCCGGGGGTAACGTATAGCCCTTTGGCATCGATCACATCCAGGGCCCGATCGGCGGGAATATTCTGTTCGATGGCGGCGATTTTCCCATCCAGGACTGCGACGTCGGCCTGCTGGCGGAAATTGCGGCCGGGGTCGCAAACTTCACCGTTCCGGATGAGGATGTCGTATCGCCGCTGAGAACGCTGGCCGGACAGAGATTGCATAACGGCCCCTGCGGCGCCCGATGCCAGAAAAGCGCGTCGAATCATGGCCGGGATTATATCAGAAGAAAGTATCAGAGTTTCGGTTCTAAAATGCTTGAATATTCGGTTCTTTTGGGCTAATATTGAATCGGTTAGCGCCCACTGAAGTGATTCGCGCGCCAGCGGGAGTGCATACCAATGCCAGTAGCACAAGAAGTCTGGATATGTAAACACTGCGAACAGGTGGTGGACCGGAACGCAGCCGTCTGCCACTCCTGCGGAACGATGTTCGTACCAGGAGAAGACATCATTCCGCTACGTAAACTTCCGCCCGATGGAGTGATGCGCTGTGCGTATTGTGCGCAAGTACTCGACCCCGGCGCGGCGGTGTGCCATTCCTGCGGATGCGTACTTCCGCGTAGGGGATGAGCGCAAGACGTGAAGGAGTTTCGAAAATCCAAGCCAATCCGGGTTCTGGCAAAGACGTTTTCCATTATTGAGGCCGTACAGGACTCTCCCGCGCCACTGACGCTGAAAGCCATCAGTGAGCAAACCACCGTCAACAAGAGCACAGCCTCCCGTATTCTGGCCCACCTCGAAACCCAGCGATACGTCACTCGCGATGCCAAGGGTGGCTATCGCGTGGGGGAGAAACTGCTTCAACTAGGTCCGCGTCCGGTTTCCGAGGTGAACCTTCGAGAAGCCGCCCAGGCGCCTCTTCGCGAGTTGTGGCGCATCACGCAGGAAACGGTAAACCTGGGCATACTTGATGGCCTGGAGGTGATGTACCTGGACGGTCTGGAGAGCCCCCAAAGCTTCCGGCTGGTATCGAGCGCGGGTACCCGCGCCATCGCTTACCGTACCGCATTAGGCAAAGCGATACTGGCTTACCTGCCGGCTGAAGAGAGAGAATCCGTCATCACCTTGTTTGCTTTCCAAGCCTATACGCCACACACCATCGCTTCGGCGGACGAACTTCGTAATGAACTGGAACGCGTGCGTGCGCAGGAATACGCCATCGACGATGAGGAAAGCGTGATCGGTGTCCGCTGCCTGGCGGCGCCGGTCCTGAACCCTACGCGGACGGCGGTAGCCGCGGTCAGCATCTCCGGACCGGTAGCCCGGATGGCGGACGGCAAGATCGAGGAGTTCTCCAGGGCGGCGCGCGCTGCCGCCCGGGAGATCACGGAACGCCTCCGTGCAACAGGCTAAAGCAAACTACCAGACCGCCGATTCGTCCAACAGCGGCAGTGTGACCGCAGCGCCTGATTTTGCCGAAAGGTACATCGCAAGACTCCATTCGAGAGTGGGCCGCACGCTCGCGAGTCCGATCATCGGCTCCCGGCCACTAAGAATGGCGCATGCCATATCGTCGATCACCACCTGGTGATCCTGGAAGCCGAGATCGGCGGCGCCGGTTGCGCCAGTCTGCACCGCGGCGCTTCCATAGGTGCGGATCTCCTTGTCTTCCGGACGCTCCTCGCGAAACTTCCATGTGTCGACGCGCTCGCCCACCATGATGGCGGTGCCGTTTTCGCCGTTGATCTCGATGCGGACGTCGGTTCCCGGCCACAAGGCCGTAGATGCCTGCACCACGCCTTGCGCGCCGTTCTCATACGTGACGAATGACAGGAGCGTATCTTCTACGTCGATATCGGGATGGGCCAGGTTGGTCATGCGGGCCTCGACCGTTTTTGCCGGCCCAACCAGGTATTGCAGCAGGTCTACATAGTGAAACGCCTGTTGGATGGTGACGCCCGCACCCGAACGCCGCGACATGCGCCAGGCGTCCGAACGGTAGTATTCCGTGGAGCGGAACCATTTCATATAGGCGTCGGCGTGATAGATTTTCCCAAACCGTCCAGCGGCCAGCGCGCCGCGAATGGCCTGCACCGCTTTCCGGGTCCGGCACTGCACGGTAACGCAAGCCTTCACGCCTGCCTTGCCGCACGCTGCCTCCATCTCATCCACTTCGCGGAGCGACATCGCCGGCGGTTTTTCAATCAGCACATGTTTGCCCGCCGCCGCGGCCTTGAGCACGGCATCGGCGTGAAGATGATTCGGCGTGATGACGCTGACGACATCGACAGCCGGGTCTTCGAGCATCGCTTCGAGCGACGAATACCCTTTGCAGCCGAACGTGTCCGTGATTCGCGTCAGCCGCGCGGCGTCCAGATCCGCCGCGGCAACCAACTCCGCGACTTTCGAAGCCTGAAGAGCGCGGGCGTGAAAGGGAGCAATCAGCCCCGCGCCTAGCAATCCAAATCCTACGCGTGAATCTCGCACATAGTCTCCTTCGCTTCGCTATACCGGCATCAGCAGAACTTTGAGCGCCGTCTGCGCCTCGATCTCCCGGATGGCATCGTCCCACTTCGAAAGCGGCAACCGGTGTGAAATTACTTTTTCGACAGGCAGCATTCCAGCGGCCACCAGGTTGATTGTCCGGTCCCAACTCGTGTAGCTGGTGGACAGGTTGAAGATTAGATCGCAGACTTTGAACGCCGCTTTGTCCCACGGGAACGGGATGGTCTGTTTGCCGGTGAGCCCGATCGCGCAGATACGGCCTTTCTTGCGCACCAGGTCGATCGCCGAGGCGATGCCCGCCCCCGATCCGCTGCATTCGACGACCAGATCCGCCCCGATGCCGCCGGTCATCTCGAGGACCGCCTCCAACGGGTCGATCGCGCCGCCCGCCACCAGTGTGTCGAAGCCCAGTTCGCGCGCCTTCGCGAGCCGCACCGCTTCGTCCTGCTTCGCGCCAATGACGACAGCGCGGCGCGAGCCGCCCGCGCGAGCCGTCATCGCGGCGAGCAGGCCGATGGGTCCCGGACCCACGACAACCACAAAGTCGCCAGCCTCGATTTTGGCACGCTCGATAATGTCGTGTACGGTGTTGGCCGCCGGTTCCACTACCGCCGCGGCTTCGTAGCCGACGTTATCGGGAATCCGATGCAGCAGCCGTTCCGGCATCTTCAGATACCGCGTGAACGCACCGTGGATTCCCCAGCCCGGCGAGCGCTTCATGCGGCAGATCTGTATGTTTCCCGTGCGGCACAGATAGCACTGGCCGCAGGCTTGCGTGTGCGGTTCTCCCACGACGCGGTCACCCTTTTGGAACAGGGTTGCGCCGGGCCCGGTCTCGACAATCTGTCCCGCGAACTCGTGGCCGAGAATCACGGGCGGCCAGTAGGGAAACTCATCGTGCAGGACGTGCACATCCGTGCCGCAGATTCCGCACGCCTTTACTTCGATCAGCACTTCCCCGGAGCCGATTACCGGCTCTGGCATATCCATCAATTCGACGAAGCCGGGCCCCTTTTGCGTTTTGACGATTGCCTTCACGGTTCGCTCCTCCCGCACCAGTTCCGGGCGAAATTGAGCAGCGCCACCGCGGCACTGCAAATATCATCCATGTGGATATGTTCCTCGCGTGAGTGGGCTACTGAGAGACTGCCCGGGCCGAAGACAACCGACGGAATCTTCAACTGGTTGTTGTAAAACCACGAATCGCAGGAAGCGGTCATGGCGCCGATGTCCCCTGCCAAGCCCGCTTCACGACAGGCAGTGGAAAGCCCCGCGGCCAGCGGATGAGAGGGATCGAGCACGTGCGCATCGTGCCGGTACATGAACTCCAGCCTGAAGTGCTCGCGGAGCCATTCATCGGCTCCGGACGCGATCGCCTGCCTCATCTCTTCCATTACTTCGTAGCGGGTTTTGTTCGGCAGCAGGCCGAGCACTCCTTCGATGACCGCTTCGGCGGGTGCCGAAGCGGGCCAGTTTCCGGCGTTCAGCTTTCCGAAAGTGATGGGCATGGGATTGGGGTAGTCGTCGAACATCGCGATGCCACGCGAGGAAGCAAGCAGGCGCGCGTGGTAGCCTTCGAGAATCTCCATTACCCGCACCGCCATTTTGAGCGCGCTGACGGTGCTTCCCGCGCTGCCGCTGTGCCCAGGCTTTCCGGTGCAAATCACGCGGAACCAGACCGCGCCTCGAACGGAGGACAGAATGCGCTGGTCCGTCGGTTCCATCACGATGCAGGCATCGGCCTGCTCGCCCTTACGGATCATGGCGAGAGTGCCGTTGCCGCCCACCTCCTCCTCCACCACAAGGTGAGCAAGAAGGTCGCCGTTCAACCGGACGCCCAGGCGATGAAGCGCGGCGATGACGGCAAAAATCGCCGCCGCCTGTCCCTTCGCATCACAGGCGCCGCGTCCGCGCACGATCCCGTTGTCAACCACCGGATCGAACGGGCGACTTTGTCCTTCCGAGGCGGGCACAACGTCCAGGTGCGTGTTGAACAGCAGCGACCGGCCGCCGCCCGAACCGGGCACGCGCACGCGCAGGTTCCAGCGGCCGTCGTATTCGATGCCGGGCACCGGGTCCGCGTAATCCTCATCCTGCCGCAGGCTGTTGGAGAGGGGAGCGCGCTCAACTTCCGCCTTCCCGGCAAACCACTTTTCGGCGCAGGCGATCGCATCCGCTTCCTTACCCGGCAGCGATGGCACTCGAATCAGTTCGCACAGGAATTGCTGCGCGTCGTCACGAACACTTGCCACCGCTTCCCGCAATTCGCTTAAAGAAATGTCTGTGGTCATGTTGTTTCCCGATCAGAGTTGTGCCAGCGACTTCTCGAAAATGTCCAGGCTCTCGTGGGTCTCTGCTTCGCTGATCACCAGTGGTGGCGCTACGCGAATCACATTGCCGAAAACGCCCACGGAACCGATAAGTAGTCCGTTCTGCGCCGCCACATCGATCAGCTTGCGCGTCAGATCCGGCGCCGGTTCCTTGGTCTTCTTGTCTTTGACCAACTCCACGCCCATCACCAGACCCCGCCCGCGCACATCGCCGGCGTAAGGAGATTTTTCCTGGATCTGGAGCAGCCGGGCTTTCATCACCTCGCCCATCCGCAGGGCGTTATCGTGGAGCTTTTCGCTCTGCATGATGTCGACGACTGCAACCACCGCAGCACACGCAACCGGGTTCCCGCCCATGGTGCTGCTCATCTCACCCGGACCGAGCACGCCGATGACCTCGCCGCGTGCGGCAACACCGGAGGCCGGTACGCCGCTGCCGATACCCTTCCCGAGCGCCACCAGGTCCGGCGCCAGGTTCTCCCATTCCATCGCGAACAGCTTGCCTGTCCGTCCGAAGGATGATTGCACTTCGTCAAGAGTGAACAGCAGCCCTCGGTCGCGAATCCACTGTTCAAGCCTGGGGAACCATCCCGGGGGCGCGAAGATGAATCCGGCCGCGCCCAGGTACGCCTCCACAATGACGCCTGCGAGGCTCCCGGTACTGTTAGCCCGCACGGCATCGTCGAGATAGTCCAGGCACAGCATGTCGCAGGTCTCGGGAGATGCACGGAACGGACAACGGTAGCAATACGGGAACGGTACACGAATGGAACCGGGCAGCGTCGGTCCATATCCTTTTTTCGGCCCGGCGAGACCTCCGGCGCCCAGCGCCGCGTACGTTCGGCCGTGGAATCCGCCATGAAAGCTGATGACCTCGAATTTACCGCTCTTGCGTTTCATCAGGCGGATACAGGCTTCGGTGGCCTCGCTTCCCGTGCTCAGGAAGAAGCACTTGTCGAGATGCGCGGGCAGAATCTGCACCAGCTTTTCGGCGGCGTTCACGCGCGGCTCATTCAGGCACTCGTAGTTGTTCATCAGCTTGGCGCAGGCAGTCTGCACTGCCTCCACCAGGCGTGGATGAGAATGCCCCACGTTGGTCACCAGTACGCCGGAGGTCCAGTCGATAAACGTATTGCCATCCACGTCGGTGACCACTACACCGTTGGCGTGGTCCCAACATACGCGCGCCTGGTAGCCGGTGCATTGCGCTTCCACTTTCGCCCAGCGCTCAAACAACTCGCGCGAGCGCGGCCCGGGGAGTTGGCAGTGAACCCGGGCGGCAGCAGTTGTTTCAGTTCCCATGACTATGACCTTCCTGTCTCGGCTGGCATGCGCGGCGCGCTCACATTATTGGCGACGTAACGCGGCGGCAGCCCCGCCGCGAAACGCTCGATCTCCAACACGATAATTTCCCTAATCTTCCATCCGGCGTCTTCGGAATACCACGCCAGGTGTGGCGTCAGGATAGCATTGGGCAAGCCGAAAAGAGGATAATCCGGGCGCGGCGGCTCCGTCTCATAGACGTCGATACCGGCGCCTGCAATCACGCCCTTCCTCAATGCTTCCGCCAGCGCATCGACGTCCACCATGCCGCCACGCGCGGTGTTCACCAGGTAGGCCGTTGGCTTCATCAGCGCCAGTGTGTCGCGGTTCACCATGTAGCGGGTTTCCTGCGTCAGCGGCGTATGAATCGTGATGAAGTCGGATTCGCGGAACAGAGTCTCCTTGTCCACCAGTTCGATATTCAATTCGTGTTTCCGCTTTTCGCTCAGATAGGGATCGCAGATGACAAATTCGAATCCGAAGCTTTTCAGTTTCTGGTACACGCGGCTTCCAATGCGGCCGCAGCCGAGGATGCCGAGCTTCTGACCGGCCATGCGGAACATCGGAATGACGTCTTTAAAATCCCAGCGGCCGTTTTGAGACGATTCGTCAAGAACCATCCGGCTCCTCGGGATGCGGCGCGCACAGGCGAAGATCAGCGCGATAGCTTGCTCGGCCACTTCCTCCACGCAGTAATCGGGGATGTAGCAGAGCGGTATACCCGCCTCGTCGAGCGCGGCGCGGTCTACGTTGTCATAGCCCACACCGTGACGAATCACCAGCCTGCACCGTGTCCAGCCTTCGATCAGTTCGCGGGTGATGGGAACCATGTTCACCACCACCACGTCGGCGTCGTGTGTAGCCGCCGCCACGTCGTCAAAGGGTGCGAACTTGAGCTGGTGATGCGCGAACTCGATCCCTTGGCCGCCGAGTTTTCCGGCTTCCCAAGTCAGATCCGGTTCAATGTAATCGGTAACGACGACTTTCATCTTTTATCCTTTTTCCGCTGTGGCGAGCACACCGGCCAGGGACACGGCGCGCCCGCTTTCGGCGGATTCGTAAATCGCTTCCACTACTTCCAGGGCGCGCAGGCCGTCCTCTCCTGTAATGGCGGCGGGCTTGCCTTCCCGTATGGACTGTGCGAGCTCTTTGAGGAACGGCAGCGTGAGAGGACCCGCGTAGCCAGGCTGTGGGTCGAGTTCGAAATCGATGCGCCGGCGCGTGGCGGGCGCAAACCCGGGCGCATCGCTGCACACGAAAAGGTTCTCCCGGATGCCTTCAAACGACGGACTCCAGGAAAGCACACCGGCCGTCCCGCGCAATGCGAGGTATAAATCGCGGCCCGCCGGAAACGAATCCGGCACCGTGTAGCTGATGTCGAGCGCCAGCACCGTTCCCCGCGAAAAAGTGAGCAGCGCGAACGAATTGTCCTCGATATCGTAGTCCTGGTTGATTTTGACGTTCTTGCCGACGACCTCCACGACTTCGTCATCGAGCATCCAGCGGTAAAGGTCGATCCAGTGAACGCCGAGGTTGTACATGGGCCCGCCACCGCTCATTCGCCGGTTCAGCATCCAGGCGGCGTTGCCTTCGATGTAGCGGTGAAGACGGCCCGCAGCACAGCGGCCTTCGCCGCCTACGATCCGGCCCAACACGCCATCGCCGACGTACTGCTTCATCGCGCGGGCCACCGGATGATAGCGCCAGACATACGGCGTCGATAAAATGACGCCCGCTTTGGCGCAAGCCGCCATCATGCACCGCAGACCGTCCGAGCCCGCCGCCATGGGCTTTTCCGCGAGTACGTGTACACCCTTTTCCGCACAGGCAATGGCCGCTTCGGGGCAGAGGTTATGGGGCAGGAACAGCACCGCCAGGTCCAGCCGCTCCCGGTCCAGCATTTCGCGCCAGTCCGCATAGCCGCGGACCGGAAAGTCGCGCGTGAAAGCTTCGAGCACCGTGGGGTTGCCTTCCGCCGCTGCTACCACCTTCATTCCAGCCACGGCCCCAAATACGGGCATGTAGCTTTTCGGGTGGAGGTGGGAAAGACCGATGAAACCGACAGAAAAGCCGCTCATGGGAACTCCTGTTTTCGGCCTGTTTCCCTATCCGCCGGCTACAACAAGCCGAACATTAAGTTTAAGGTCTTTTTATCTCATAGGTCAACCATATTTTCAAATTTGTACATCGCAAGTTTCACATCGTGCAACAAGCAGGATGCAGGCCCCGCATCGCGCTGCCGGGTGCGCGGGTTGTTAAAATCACGAATACTTCTATGAAACACGACGATCATGCTTCTGCTGATAACTCGCGCACGGCCTCTGGACGCCGCCAGATGCTGGCACGTTCGGCAGCATTCCTTGCGGCGCCAGGCATGCTGGCGGCGGGATCCGCGCAGCCGGCGCCGGCTGCCCAAAAGCCGGTGCGCCCGCGAGCCACACCACGCCGTTATGAGATGAAGAAGTCCATCAACCTCTGGGCGTTTCCCTATCCGGGCCAATGGAGTCTGAAAGATTGCCTGCAGATCTCAAAAGACGCGGGCTTCGACGCCGTCGAGCTGAACTTCGATCTGACGGGGGAATTCTCCGCCGAATCATCGGACGCCCGGATCAAGGAGATCGGGGAGTTGGCGCGCAAAGTGGGCATCGGTATCAGCGGTGTTTGCTCCTTCCTGTTCTGGCCTTATCCGCTTACGGCAAGCGATCCGGAGAAGCGGAAGAAGGCGATGGCCCTGGGCGCACGTATGATCGAAGCGGCGGCTCTGCTGGGAACTGAGAACCTGCTGGTGGTGCCTGGAGCCGTTTACGCATCGTGGGTGGAAGGCTTCGAGCCGGTGCCGAACGACGTCTGCTACCGGCGGGCGCGGGAGGCGATTCGCGCGATGATTCCCCCTGCCGAAAAGGCTGGCGTCTATCTGAACCTCGAAAACATCTTCAGCAGCGGATTTCTTTTCAGCCCGCAGGAGATGAACGAATTCGTGGACAGCTTTCGCAGCAGCCGGGTGCGCGTCCACTTCGATACCGGCAACATCATGCAGTATCAGTTTCCCGAGCACTGGGTTCCCATCCTGGGCAAGCGAATCAAGAACATCCATTTCAAGGAGTGGGATAAGCGGACGCACGAATTCAACCTGCACACGTTCCGCCCGCTGCTGGACGGCACCACAAATTGGCCCGCCGTACTGGTTGAACTGGAGAAGATCGGATACCGCGACTATCTCACTTTCGAGTATTTCCACCCGTTCCAGCACTATCCGGAAGCGCTGATCTACCAGACTTCAGACGCACTGGACTGGATGCTGGGGCGCAAGGGGTAACGTTGATGCCGGATCGCCTGCCTCTGCCCACTGCAATTGGATCAGCAAGCGAACCGGCGTATCACCCGTTGGCCGCCTTCAGAACTGCAGCGTCAATGAAAACTGCCAGGAACGCGGCGGCTCCTGTGCTGTGACCGTGCCGAATGCGGAGCTGGTAACCGACGTGTTCGGCCCACGGAGCACCACTTCGTTCAGCGCGTTGAACGTATCACCGCGGAACACCATCGACATGCCTTCACGGATTCGGAACGTCTTGCGGGCCGAGAAATCCCAGCGCCGCTGCGAATCAGCTCGGATATTCGAGTACCGCAATGGCGAAGTCCGAATATTGGCTCCGAGTTGCTGCTGCGAGTTCCGGTTGAATACCGAAGTATTAAACCAGCGATCGGTGTTCCGCTCGCTTTTGGGCAGCACGATCGTCGCCGAGTCGCCGATAAACAGCGCTTGGCCGAACTCCAGCGGATGGCCGCTTTGACGTTGGAAGACACCGCTTATCTGCCACCCGCCGGCGAAGAATTCCAGAAAGGCGGGCATTCGAGAGCCCCACTTCCGGTTCCTGCCGAACGGCAACTCCCAGATGCCGCTCCCAGTCAGCCGGTGCGGGCGGTCGAGGGCCGACAGAGATTCGTAAGGCATCAGATCGGAGCTGTTTAGCAACTGCGTCGCTTCCATAGCCTTCGACCAGGTGTAGGCTATCTGTAGCGTGTAACCTCTCGAAAAGCGCTTCTCCAGACGCGACTGCAAGGAGTGATACCAGGAGTAGCCAACGCTGTCGACGTAGGACGAATTGGTATGGTAATGCGGGTATTGCGTGAGCAACTGCCCGCGCGAAATAGTCGAACTGGTGAACTGCGGGTTCAGTCCGAAGAATGGATTAGGAGAATTGGCACTTAGAAAGTCTATGGTTCTCTGGTCGCGGGTGGGGGATTTGCTAAGGTATTCGGCGGGAGTGTAACTGATGAGGCGCGTCATGCCCAGACCGGTACTGCGGTTACCCACATAGGAGGACTCCACCATCACTCCTCCTCCCACCTCTTGCTGCAGACCGAACGACCAGCGCTGTGCGTACGGCGCTCGACGGTCTTTCGCAAAAAAGGTGGTGTTCTGGTTGAGAGTCGTCTCCAGGCCGCCAGCCGCGCCAAGAACCGGAAGCAGCCCGCCTGGCAGCGGGTTGTCGAGCGCCGCGTTCCAGGTCAGGCCATTATCGTTGGTTGCTTCAATAGGAGTACTTCGGCTGAAGCCCGCCTGATTGGAATTTGTGTACATCACGCCGATCGAGGTATAGAAGATGCCATAGCCGGCGCGAATCACTGTTTTGGGCTTCAACTGGTAAGCCAGGCCGATACGCGGCGAAAAGTTCAATGTCTGCCCATTCCAGTACTCCCGTGGGTTCCCGCCGGCGCCCGCAAACGTGACGCCGCCCTTGACTTTAAACCTTTCAACCGGCAGTTCAGGGATCGGGTTTCTGGCGTAATTGGCAATCGCCCCGGCTTCGATCGGATTCGCACTGGTAGCGTCGAACTGCGTCACGCTGCGATTGAAACGCTCGGTGATGGGCGATTCATGCTCCAGACGCAACCCGAGGTTCAAGGTCAGTTTGCGCGATGCTTTCCAGTCGTCCTGGATGTAAAACGCGGTATAGGTATCCTGCTCCGCATAGCTGCCGGCTGCCACCATGCTGCCACCCGGAATGCCCGCGAGCAGCGAGATGAACTCGGCGCCCACGGGCGGATTCGGGCTGTTGTCGAAGGGACCGCGGGCCCACGTGGCCGAGAAACTGAGGTCCGGCGCAGTCGATTGCGGGAAGCGGTTCCGGAACTCCCGGAAAACCGTGTATTCGGGACCGAAGCGTATATTGTGGTCGCCCTTCATCCAGGTGAAGTTCCCAACAAAAGTGTGACTGAGGGAAGCCGTCACGCCGTCTCCTGATTCCCAACCGCTCAGCGATGTGAGCGATCCGACCGCAGTGCGAGGAATGGTGGCGGCGCTGGAATCCACCAGACTGGCCAGATTCTGGGAAAACCCTAGCGACGTCAGGTCGATCCCGCGGCTCACACGGTGTTCCGGGAACTCCTGCTGGGACAGGCCGTACCGGAAGTTCAGAATCAGGCTCGGGCTGAACATATATACCTGATCCAGCGCGATTCCGCGATTGATGCGATTCAGGATAATGCCGTTGACGTTGTTGTCGAAGGTGCGATTTTTATCTTCTTCCCAGAAATCGCGGTGCCAGCGGATGAACATGCGGCTTCTCTCGCTGAAAGCGTGGTCGACACGCCCAATGGTGGTCCAATAATCCTCCTTGGCCGGCACCGAGGCAAAGAAATTGTTGCGGCCGTCGTTAGTGCCTGGTTGAGTCGGCATGGGGTACAGTTCGAGAAGTTTTCGGGCGACCGGATGGATTCGGCTGGCGGGGAAGACATTATTCGGCAGCGGCAGCCGGCTGTAGCGCCCGTTTGCCGCCGGAGCAATGGTGGCCGGATCGTATAGCTGGTAGTTGCTCCCGAGCTTCAGCAGATCGGAAAGGTCGCCGTTGCGCCAGGCCTCGCGCGGCACGGTCGACGTCATCGATCCGCCCACGTTGGGATCGCCGAACTTGTTCGCCTCCCAGGTGAAAAACCAGAAAGTACGATTCTTGCCGTTATAGATCTTCGGTAGATAGACCGGAGCGCCGCCGGCCAGTCCGTAGCGATTGTCCCGATACACTGGAACTCCCCGCCCGGCGCGGTTTTGATAAATGGTCGGCGCGTCAAACGCCGAGTGCCGGAGCCACCACCACGCCTGCCCGTGGATCGAGTTGGTGCCGCCCTTTGTGCTGACGTTAACGAGCGCGCCCAGCGTGCGTCCGATGGAGGCGTCAAATGATGAAGTCTGTACCTTGAACTCCGACAGGGATGCTGTCGGAGGAGAGAATGCGACTCGGGGGCTGGTGCCATCGGAGTAGACGTTGGCAACGCCGTCGATGGTGAACTGATTCCCGTAGTTGCCGCTCCCATCGGTAGAAAACTGCGATGGAGCATTGTTGAACGGTGCTTTGCGGAGCCGCATATCCGTGCCGTTTACCGTTCCGGGCGCCAAGTGAACCAGGTCCATTGCATTGCCCGCAAACAGCGGCAGTTCAGCGATCCGGCGCTCGTCGACGACCTGTCCGAGAGATGCCTCAGCCGTGGAAAGCAGCGGCGTTTCGGCCGTGACCTGCACCGATTCGGACACGTCGCCGATCGTCATCTCAATGTTCAGCTCGATATTCTCGTTAACACGCACCTGCACATTTTCGCGCGTAAACCTCTTGAAGCCGGGCAGTTCCGCCGTGATAGAGTAGATCGCCGGTACGAGATAGGGCAGCGTGTAGTTACCAGATTCGTTGGTTTTCGATGCCGCGACGACACCAGTCGCGGCATTCGTGGCCCGGACATCGGCACCGGGAATCACTGCGCCGGAGGCATCCGTAACACGGCCAACAATATTTCCTCTGGCGTCCTGCGATTGTCCGAACAGCATTCCTGTAGCAAAGAAGATAACCAGCGCACCCCTCAAGGTGGCGCTAAGATAACGATGATCCAAAGCGAACCTCCTAACAATCTCATGAATATGTGAGCGAATAATACCACATTATGCAGAGAAAAGGGTGATTAGCACCTTATTAACCTTTACCTGACCGACCGCCTACGCTGCGGCGCCGAGCAACCGCTCCATGTAACGCGCACTGGCCTCGAGGTCTTCGCGCTCGCGCGCAGCGGCGGCATCTTTGTCAGCGGCGGGCGTTGGCTGCCTCGGCGTTCCTTCGTCCGCCAGTTGGAGGAACCGGGCGAATTCCCACGCAGGCATCCGTCGGTAGCCGTCCCAAAACTCCGGTTTTGAGAACGCGAACGTGCGTGGCTGCGTCACGATGATTTCAAGGGACAGTGCTTTTCCCGGACAGAGCGCGAGGTACTTGCGTACATACTCGTCAATCTTGACGTTTCCCTCGCCCATGCGTACCCACTGCACGGCTGCGCCTTCCGGCACGCGCCAGACAGCGCTATCGCGGACGTGACTGGTGAGGACGTAAGGATGCAGGTGATCGAGAGTCACGTGCGGATCCTCGATCGTCCATAGCGGGTTCCCCGAATCGATACAGGCGCCGGTGAAATCTTTGCCCGCCTCTTCGATGAGCATCTTCAATTCACGGCCCTGCATATCGCCTGCATGGTTTTCGATGGCGATTTTGATGCCTTTCGACTCGGCTCGCGACTTGACGGAGCGCAGCACTTTCACCGTGTTTTCGATGTGACGCTCGATGGGGATGGAGCCTGTGCGGTCGGCCATGGAGCCGAGGAACGCCCGCACGATGGGAGAACCAATGATCGCCGCGGCTTCGATCATGCGCTCGAGTTGTTGCTCCGCCGTGCCCTGCGAGGGATCAAATAATTTGGAGGTGGGGCAGATGGAGCGCATCCCGATTTCGATCTCGATGCCGAACTCTTCGGCCCGTGCGCGCACCTTACGCAGATGGGAAGGATCGAGTCCACCGAGAAAACGGATCTCGGAAAAGTGAACGACCTTGGCGTTCAGCTTCGCACAATAAGCGAGATATTCGAAGGCGGTCCAAGCCTGTGAGCGCAGGCTGAAGAGGTCCACGCCGTGTTTTACGTTGGGCGCCGCGGGAACCGGCGGCACTGCCGCCACGGAGGCAGCCGCGAGAAAGCTTCTGCGACGCATGCCAGTATTATAGGCGGAACGCTACCCTTTCAGGTGGCGTGCGAGCCAAACAATATACTCGATATTGCGCCGCTGCACTTCCTGGACGAGTTCCTCGGGAAGTTCGTCGATCTTCTCTTTAAAAAAACGATGATCTCCATCCGGAGCGGCAGTGTCGCGCGTACCAACCATGTTGCCGGCCCAGAAAACGAGAAACAGGTTTCCGTCCACGCGTCCGGCGGCGGCATTGCCCAAATAATACCCGCGGCCCATGTCAATGTATTTTGCAGCCAGTTCGCTCTCGGCGCCGAACGCGCCTTGTTCGGCAAACCGGTTGCAGCGGTCCGCCATGCGTTCGTACAACTGACGCCACTGGCTTCCCGCCGGCTGTTCGGAGAGAACATCAAACAACTGTAACTGTAGCTCGCCGGATATTTTGTAATTCACTCTGCCCGCGGTGCTCCGCCCGATGTGTTCGAGCACCTCGGCCTGTTTTCCACTCCCCGAATGGACGCTGAGCGTGCCATTGAAACGGCGGGCTACAGCGGCCAGCAGGCTTACTCGCGCGGCGAGTTCTTCCAGTGGCTTTCCGCCGTATTCGCCGATCACGCGGGGCAACAGTTCCGGCCACATCTTGTGTTGGACGTAATCCTCCAGGCCGGCGCCGCTTTTCGGACCCGTTTTGATCGCCACCGGATAGGCCTGCCGCTTCTTGAAGCCGAGGTTCGGTGGAACAAGTTGAGCGGCTCGTCCACGGGCCTTTAACCAGTGCATGTAGAAAATCAGCTCTTGCGGTGTAGTGAGCGTGTCCGCTTCATCCAGAGAGGGCTCGAAATCAAAAGTCCGCCGGGCAGGCTCCTGTTCTTTCACCTGTTGGATGTAGTCGTAAAGCTCTTCGTTCAGCTTCAAGCTGCGCCCGAATTTCACGGCGAGCCTGACGATCTCGTCGCGCCGCAGAACGTAAGAAGTTTCGCCGGTATCGAAAGGGCCCGCGAACTCCTGTTCGATCCAACTGCGCTCGCCGGCATCGAAGATCTGCTCATAGCGCTCCCGCACGACCGAATCCGGCCAGGGATCGGGATGCCGCGTGTCGGCCTGCAACTCGAAAAGCCGCGATGTATCGGTGGTGAATTTGGTGTATCCGGAAGCATGCCGAATCGCTTCTTTCCCCATCTCGACCGACTGTGCGATTTGCGAGTCGTTATCGCCGGTGATGATAATGTGGTCGGCTTCGGCGTTATAGCCATGCCTGAACCCACAGCGGATGGCGGCCCACAGTCCGGCGTGATAGAGATGCCGGATAGAAACACGCGTGTGGCCCGCTGACACCGGGTTTTCGCCATCTCGGTTCGCCAGCGCTTCCTCGGTTGTCATCTCGCGCGTGGCCGATAGCTGCACGGTGGACGCCAGGTTGATACCCGTCGCATCGAGGATTTTCTGAAATGCCTGAAACGCCGCGGGAAGGCTGATCTCCGGATGGCGGTTACCAACAGCTATGGCAGGCTGCGCGCCCTGAGGGCGCGGCAGAAGCGAGCGGTCCAGCTCAAGTACGAAACGGCGTATCTGTTCGTGATCCGTAGAGGCAAACGGAATGGCGTTCACCAGCATCTCACGCTCTCCGCCGGGACGCACGCGCCCCACGGAAACCGCATTGGAGAACAATGGAGCAGCGGGCGACGATGCGGGCGTAACATGCATAAGCAGGGGCACTCCGCGAGTTTCCGTCAACGCATCAATGGCGAGGTAATACGTGGAAGGATGGGTGGGATCCATTTCGAGTGAGCCGGGATAGGCGCGGATGGTGTTCAAATTCAGTTCCGCGATTCGGGTGGCTATCAGGGCGCGGGATTCGCCGGTCGGCTCCCTGCCGTCTATCTGTTCCAGGATGACCTGGCACAGCGCGGCGGCTTCGCTGGCCTTTAGCGGTAATTCAGTCGGGACGGTTGACAATCTGTCTCCTATAATTTGAGAGTACTGAGGTATTGGCGGAACTCTTCGCCCAAATCGTAGCGCTTCAGTGCAAACTCCACAGTGGCTTTCAAGAAGCCGAGCTTGTCACCCGCGTCGTATCGCGCGCCTTCAAAACGTAACCCGTAGATCGGCCGGCTTCGCAACAGATGTTTCAACGCATCTGTGAGCTGCAACTCCCCGCCGGATCCGGGCTCGATCGATTCGATGGAGTCGAAGATTTCGGGCGTGAGCACATACCGGCCTATGATCGCCAGGTTTGATGGCGCCTCATCGGGCCTGGGTTTCTCCACCATGTTGCAGATACGGAACAGGCGGTCTCGCGCTCCGTTGTGCGCGATGGGTTCGGCGTCCACCACCCCGTAGGACGAAATGACGTCCTTCGGCACCTCCATCAGCGCAACCACCGAGGCGCCGTAGAACTCGTAGATATCGAGTAGTTGCCGCATGCAGGGCACTTCGGCGTCGATCACGTCGTCCGACAGCACGACTCCGAACGGCTCCGGTCCGATGAGTTCCCTCGCGCGCAGCACCGCGTGGCCAAGCCCCATCGCTTCCTTCTGGCGCACGTAGGCGACGTTGATCATGTCGGAGATGCTGCGGATGGTATTCAGCAAGTCCTTCTTGTTGCGCGACTCAAGCAGGTGCTCCATCTCGAAGCTGACATCGAAATGGTCTTCTATCGCTGTTTTTCCGCGACCCGTGATAATGATGATGTTCTGAATTCCAGAATGAATGGCTTCTTCTACGCCATACTGTATCAGGGGCTTATCCACCAGCGGCAGCATTTCTTTTGGTTGCGCTTTGGTCGCCGGAAGGAAGCGGGTGCCGAGGCCGGCTGCCGGAAAGACCGCCTTGCGTACTTTCGGAAGCATCTTATCCATTGTAAACACAAGAGAAAAGTGACAGCAGGAATCACGTGTCCGGGACCGGGCGGCGGTTGCCTGATTCAGTCCTCAAGAATCACGTACGCCAGCGCCTGCTGCGCCGTATGGGTGAGGGAGAGCGATACACGGCGGATGCCAAGCGCGGCGGCGAATTCGGCCGCTACTCCGTGGAATTGCAGAGTGGGTCTGCCGGACCGTTCGTTCACCACTTCAAAATCCTGCCAGCGGACACCGCGCCTCCACCCTGTGCCGATGGCCTTCATGCCCGCTTCTTTGGCTGCGAAGCGGGCAGCGTATCGTTCAAACCGGTTGGCCTTTCTTTCCACATAAGCGATCTCGCGCTGAGTGAACACACGCCCGATGAACCGCACTCCGAACCGTTCGATACTTTGACGGATCCGGTGAACTTCGACGAGATCGACACCGGTGCCGGCAATCACAGTTCGGCTCCGGACGCCGTGATGGTCAGCCGCCCGTGCTTTACGCCCTTCGTACTGATGAGGGCGTCGGCAATCTTCTTTACGTCTTTCGCTCGACCTTTCACTACGAGCACCTCGAGGCAGTTGTCGTGGTCCAGGTGAACGTGCATCGTGGAAAGAATTAGGTGATAGTGATCGTGCTGTAAGTCGGTGAGCTTGTCGCCGAGCAAACGCACGTGGTGATTGTAAACCAGAGTCACCGTTCCCACCACGGGACTTTCCGGCCCCTCCCATACCTTCTCAACAAGCTCGTCGCGGATCAGGTCCCGGAATGCTTCCGATCGGTTCGTATAGCCCCGGTTTGCGATCAACTCATCAAATTTCGCAAGCAAATCGGAATCGATCGCCACGCCGATCCGGCTCAATTCGCTCATCTTGTCTCCAGGGAACTCGCGCTCTCCAAGCGCTTACAAAAATTATAGCCGTTCACCCAAAACAGGTTGTGCGAAGCCCGGTGAATCCAGGTGTAGTATCATTTGGGCATAGGCTGAACGCGAGCAAGCTACTAGGATTCAACAAAAAGCCACCCTAGCTCAGCTGGTAGAGCGGCTGATTCGTAATCAGCAGGTCGCCGGTTCGATCCCGGCGGGTGGCTCCAGACTTCCCCTATAAAATCAATCAGATCCCACGGCGTCAGCGCGTGGGATCACCGCTTTTGAGCCCCAACTGCGCCAAAAATTCAGACCAGCGAAGAGCGCCTTTGGTGCGCGCAGCAACCTCAATCCATGCGTGGAACCGCAACGTCCTCGTTCTACCAATTGAATCGGATCTGTACCGCTGCCATGGCAAAGCCATCCCGAACTTTGGGGTCGCGCTTCTCGACAAGGACGCCTGTGAGCGCGATATCGAACGAGGCCTCCTCGATTACCGGCGGCAATTCCTCTGGAACTCGGCTCCGGCGTTGCCTTTGCCGGAAGTCGGGTGCCGTTGGAGGCCGGAGGCGAAGACTATCGCCTCGACCTGCTGTTCCGCCACTTCGAGCTCCGAACCTTCATCGTGGCTGAGGTAAACGCCACCGTCTTCCGCCCCGAGTATGCCGGCAAGAATTGCCGCCACCGCCATGACCACCACGGCATGTGCCGGCACGTTTGCGGGATTCAGACGTCTAAGGACTGCCGGTGTCGTGTTAACATGACAATGTCATTTATGAGAGTATCTACCCGAACGAAGGTAATTCAGTGGATCCTGTTGTTGGGTGCCGGGCTGGGTTGTGTGGATTTTGCATTGCCTCAAGCAACCAAGGCTGAGTTGTTTGGAACCGTTCGCGACCCTGCGGGTATGCCCGTTGATTCAGCGGTTGTGGAACTGATCAATGCTGGCACACAAGTGCAGGCGCGTCTCAACACGTCGCCAATTGGCGAGTACCACTTCTTCGCACTGCCGCCGGGCTCGTACCAACTGGCGGTGACGAAGCCAGGCTTTGCTGTCCTGAAGCGTGACGGCGTCGTGCTCCGCGTAGGTGACCAGGTCGGACTGGACCTGACGCTCCAGATTGGAGATCTGTCTCAAGCCGTTGAGGTGACTGCCGAAGCGCCACTGTTGCAGGCGGCGCGCGGGACCGTCCGCTTTACGGTCGAAGAGGAGAAGGTCGCCAACCTACCGCTGGACGGCCGCAACTTCGTGCCGCTGATCGCGTTATCCCCTGGGGTGAATCTGCCACCCGGGTCTACCCTGCCGCGCATTAACGGCAGCCGGCCTCGGGTGAGCGAGTACATTTATGACGGAATCAGCGTCCTCCAGCCGGAACCCGGGCAGGTGGCCTACTTCCCCATCATCGATGCCATCGAGGAGTTCCGTGTCGAGGCCAACAGCTACTCCGCCGAGTACGGTCGCGCCAACGGCGGCGTGATCATGGTGAATCAGAAGTCCGGCGGCAACGATCTGCACGGCACGCTGTTCGAGTTTCTCCGCAACGAAGCCTTGAACGCGCGCAACCTGTTCGCCCCAGCCGGGCCGAAGCCCCGCTTCCGGCGAAACCAATACGGGTTCGTTCTAGGCGGGCCGATTCAGAGGAACCGCACGTTTTTCTTCGTCGATTGGCAGGGTACCCGTCTTGAAAATGGAACGGTTCGCACCAGCACGGTCCCCACGAGTGCGCAGCGGTCCGGGCGGTTCGCCATCCCCATCTACGACCCGGCAACCACGCGGCTGGCCGAATCCGCTTACACTCGCAGCCCTTTTCCTGGAAACACGATTCCATCCACGCGCTTTGATGCGGCAACGCGCCGGGTTCTCAGCCGGTACCCCGTCCCGAACGTGTTCACAGGGAGCGGCGCCGAGGCCACCGCCAACAACTACCGCCGTGTGGGCAACGAGGATGTCTCGCAGGACCAATCCGGCACGCGCCTCGATCGGTACTTTGGAAGCCGTCACCGCCTCTTTGGGCGATACACCTATCTGCGCGATTTCTCGCGGCCAGTCACGCCTTTGCCCGAGGGAAGCGGCAACATTGCCTCCGGCGTTGTGGGGGACACGCTGACACGCGCGGACAGCGTTGTGGCGGAACACAACTGGACCATCGGTGCGACCCGGGCGAATCAAGTTCGATTCGGCTACACCCGCCGCGGCTTCTGCCGCAGTTCACTGCGCACGGGGCGCCCGGCGTCGGACGTCTCAGGGATTCCGAATATCCCCGCATCATCCTTCGCGGACACGCTGCCGACGTATGACATCGTCGGGTACCAGCTCCTCGGACCGCCAGCGAACGGCAACGCTGTTTTCACGACCTCGGTCACGCAGTTCATCGACAACCTCACCTGGGTTTCGAACCGGCATAGCCTCAAGTTTGGAACCGACATCCGGCGTCAGACTTTGGATGTGCTCCAGCCGTCCAGTCCCACCGGGAACTTCCAATTCACCAACCTTCTGACAGCGGGCCTGTCGTCCGCGGGAACGCCATTGCCGAGCACCGGCGACAGTATTGCATCCCTCCTACTGGGCCAGGTTCAGCAGTTTCGGATCGACGTGCAGAAGGAGGTCCTGCAGCCACGGGCTACTATCGCGGAGTTCTACCTTCAAGACGATTTCCGGGCAAACCGCCGGCTGAGTTTGAACCTCGGTGTTCGTTACACACTCAATTTCCCGTCAACGGTGGTCAATGATCGCGGCGCAGTGTTTAATTTGCGGACGCAGCAACTCGATTTCCTGGGACAAAACGGTCTTCCACGCACTGCCCGGAACCTCGAGTTGGGCAACTTCGGGCCACGTGTTGGACTGGCGTTTCGAGTCTCCGATTCATTCGCGATTCGCGCTGGCTACGGTATGACGTGGATCGAACAGGCCGGCATCACCACACCCTTCACCACGCCGCTCTTCCCATTCGTGCGTACCGTGCAGCAGACCTCGCTCGATAACATCAACCCGGCGTTCGTCCTTTCGCAAGGGCCTACGATCGGCGTCGATGAGCCGAATTCGAACAGCGGCCTGGGGCAGGGGGTCTTTGGCGTTCAGCGCGATCAGAAGAGCGGTTACGCTCAGCAATGGAATCTGTCAGTGCAGAAGACGTTCGGGGAGAACTGGAGCATCGCGGTGGGATATCTGGGCTCGAAGCTTACCAATCTGGGCGTGCCCGACGTGAACTTGAACCAATTGCGCGCGGACCAACTGGCGCTGGGATCGCAGCTCACCGAGCTGGTTTCGAATCCGTTCTTCGGTGAGATACCGATCGAATCCTCGCTGGGCCGGCGTACCATTGCTCGCCAGCAGTTGCTGCGGCCGTTCCCACGCTTCACCACCGTGACGCTGTACCGGAATAACGTCGGCCATTCCACGTACCACTCACTGCAATCGCTCGTGGAGAAGCGGCTCGCGCAAGGGCTGACCTTCTCGGCAGCCTACACCTTCTCGCGGCTGATTGACGATGCCGGCGCCGTGTTCGATGCGGCGATCCTCACCGGCCCTGTCACGAGTTATCAGGCGGCTGACAGCTACAACCGGCGCCTGGAGAAGGATGTTTCTACTGGGAACATTCCACACATTCTTTCGAGCGGCTTCATTTATGAACTTCCTATCGGACTCGGCCGCCGGTTTGGATTGCGCGGCTGGAGAGACGTGCTGGGCGGCCGCTGGCGGCTGGCAGGACTTCTGCGGGCACAGTCGGGCAGCCCGATCGCGGTGACGCAGCAGCCTAACCTGAACGCCTTCGCCGGATTTGGCATTCAGCGGCCGAACCGCCTTCGCGATCCCAACCTGCCGGCCGATCAGCGCAGCACAGCACACTGGTTCAACACATCCGCCTTCACGGCTGCGCGGCAGTTTGCTATCGGAAACAGCTCGCGTAATCCGGTTCGAGGCCCCGGCTATCGTACCATCGATCTCATGGCCGGCAAGACGTTCACGGTCACCGAGCGCTTCAGGACCGAGTTTCGGGCGGAAGCGTTTAACGTGACCAACACTCCTCCGTTGAGGAACCCGAATGGAGCATTTGGAACGGCAGCGTTTGGAACGATCACTACCGCTCTCGATCCTCGCGTCTTCGAATTCGTGCTGAAGCTCCAATTCTGAGAACGAACAACTCGCATGTCCCACCATATTCAGAATCGACTGGCAGCGGTCCGGAAGAGCCGGGGTCTCAGCGCAGCCGAACTGGCTCAGCGCGTCGCAGTGAGCCGCCAAACCATCTATGCGATGGAGGCAGGCACGTACGTTCCAAACACGGAGGTGTCGTTGAGATTGGCTCGGGAACTGGAGGTCTACGTTGAAGAGATCTTCTCACTGCCAGTGGGGGCTCCGAAGGCTGCCTCGCCCCTGGCGACTCGGGTTCTCAGCGCCCGCGGGGCCGGCAAGGGCCAGCCAGCACGCCTTTGCCAGGTCGGCGAACGTTGGGTAAGCGTGCCAGTGAGCGCCTCACCTTACTATTTGCCGGAGGCCGACGGAGTGATTTCGCGCCAGGGACGAATGGGAGTGAGAGCCAATGTTGTTCCAGTCACGCGCGACAATGCTTTTCAGAAGCGCCTGATTGTTGCCGGGTGCGATCCGGCAACCAGCCTCCTCGCAGCCGTAGTGGAAAAGACCACGGGTATCGAAGTTGTCCCGGCCGCGGCGTCGAGCAAGCTCGCTCTGGCGTGGCTTAAGGAGGGCGTCACACACATCGCCGGCTCTCACCTCGAGGACCCCGGGACCGGTGAGTTCAACCTGCCATACCTGCGCCAGCACTTCCCGAATGAGGACCTTGCCGTCATCACGTTCGCTCGGTGGGAGGAGGGTCTGGTCGTCGCTCCTGCCAACCCGAAGCGCATCTCAAAGATTGAACATCTCGCAAGCAGGAGTGTACAGTTTGTCAACCGGGAAGTGGGCTCAGGCGCTCGGGCATTGGCAGACCGCCTCCTGAAAGAGGCAGGCCTGGCCCCTGGCCGCGTGCGTGGTTATCAGGTTGAAGCGTACGGTCATTTGGCCGCAGCCTATGCGGTCGCCGCCGGTGACGCGGACTGCTGCATTGCCACGCGAGCGGCTGCGCAGGCGTTTGAACTCGACTTCATTCCTCTCAAGAGCGAGCGATACGATCTGGTGATGCGGAGGCGGATCCTGCAACTGCCGGCGGTACAGTCCTTCCTTGACGTGCTCCAACTCGCAACTCTGCGCCGGCAGCTTGAGGTGTTCGCCGGCTACGATACCACGGTAACTGGCACTGTCCTTACTTAACGTTGCCTGGCAAGCCTCCCCGGCGTCCCGTAGCCGGCGATCGTCTCCTTCAGACGGCAAAGGTTTTCTTCGAAATCTTGCCAGGTGACGTAGCCTGGATGGGCATCCCTAAGAATCGTGCGCTACTGCTCTTGCCGCACCGGGTGCGAGCATCGTCTACTCCCGTCTGGCTTCGCCCGGCTTTGATTCCGGCCGTACACGAATGCTCGGGCAAAGCGGGGTCCGGGATCACTCGCCCCTGTGAGTCGTACACGAGACCGGCTGGCAGCGGGATAATCAGTTCGCCGCAGCGGGCCTTATGCAGCGCTCCTCCACGCATCCGGGCATATAGCACATGAAGTTCTGCCTCGGACATGGTCCCTTGCCAATCTCTCGATCTTCGATTGGCAGTAGCTGCCGGACGAGGTCCATGCCGCGCTTCACGAAACCATCCTACTGCCCCGTCCGCTCCATCAGCGTCTCGCGCAGGCGCTCCACGGCCCGGCGAATGCTCTCCGGAATCTGCTTCATGTACTTCTCCAGGGTGACGGCCGGCGAGGCGTGACGCAAGTGCGCCTGAATTCGCCGGGCCGTCTATATATGCCGTAAAGCGCTTCGCCTGTGGATCTCGCGCGGAGCGGCGTGAACGATAAAACAATTCTACACAGAATTGTTTTATCTAGACACAGTAGCACTAGACAGTTTTATCGGTTTGCGGATGGCGCGCCAGGTTGCTGTGATACCGGCTGTAAGTGAAATAAATCACCAGGCCGATAACCAGCCACACGAAAAGGCGCAACCAATTTTCCCATCCCAGCCCGTACATTAGAAAAATATTCACGAGGATACCGAGAATCGGCACCAGCGGGACAAGGGGCGTACGAAACGGTCTTGCAAGATCCGGATGTGTCCGGCGCATGACGAGAATGCCCGCGCAAACCAGGCTGAATGCGAACAGCGTCCCAATACTGGTCATATGACCGACTACTGAGATAGGAGCAAAGGCGGAAAAGAGACTCACAAACACCATGAACAGCAGGTTCGATCTGTAGGGCGTGCTCCATTTCGGATGAATGTCA
Source organism: uncultured Acidobacteriota bacterium (assembly GCA_900696665.1). GTDB lineage: Bacteria > Acidobacteriota > Terriglobia > Bryobacterales > Bryobacteraceae > CAADGY01. Next base: position 22,029 of record CAADGY010000180.1, on the reverse strand, counting down.
GAGAAGATCTTCGGCAACAGCCCATCCCGTGACATGGAGAAGAACACGCGAGATTGTCCCAAAAGCATCACGAGGATGACCGACGTGAAACCCGCGATAATGGCCAACTTGATCAGCCCGGCGAGCCATGGATACGGGGTCTGGTCGATTGCCAGTGCTACGGGAGCCGCTACTCGCAGATCTTTGTAGTTCACCATGCCCGTCATCACCCACGCGAACAGGACATAGAGAATCGTACAAATGACGAGTGAGCCGATAATGCCGATGGGCATAGTCCTCTGAGGATTCCGCGCTTCCTGAGCGGCCGTCGAAACAGCGTCGAATCCGATGTAGGCGAAAAAGATGACGCCAGCCGCGCGAACGATTCCGCTCCAGCCGTACTCCCCGAAAACGCCCGTGTTCTGTGGAATGAAAGGAGTATAGTTCGACGGGTTGATGTAGTTATATCCGACTATGATGAACACCACCACCACCGAGACTTTGATGACCACGATAAGCGAGTTCACACGGGCGGATTCCTGGATTCCGATCATCAACAGCAGCGAAACAACCACCACGATGAATACCGCGGGCAGGTTGATGATCCCGTGCACCAGTGTGCCATCGGACATCTTCAAAGGCTCAAACGGCGATGCGGTTAACTGGGGAGGCAGGTGTATCCCTATATCGTGTAAGAAAGACACCACATAGGCCGACCAGCTTACCGAAACTGTAGCGGCGCCCACCGCGTATTCCAGCACCAGGTCCCAGCCGATGATCCATGCCAAAAACTCGCCCATGGTGGCGTACGAGTACGTGTAGGCGCTGCCCGCAATCGGAATCATCGTTGAGAACTCGCTGTAACACATCCCGGCGAAAGCACAGCCGACCGCTGCCAGCAGGAAAGAAATCACCACAGCCGGACCGGCATTCTCCGCGGCGGCGATTCCCGTTAACGAGAACAGGCCCGCTCCGATGATGGCGCCGATGCCAAGTGCTACGAGTTGCGTGGCGCTCAGCGAGCGCTTCAATGTATGCTCGCCGCCTTCCGACTCGGCGATGATGCGGCTCAAGGGTTTCGTTACGAATAAACTCATTGAAGAGCCTCTCTTCTCCGCCACAAAAGATAGACTGGGATGCCAAGAAGCACGATTCCTAGTCCCGGCCATGTATAGCTCGGCTTATATAGCAGCAGCAGAACTTCAATCAACCCCGCACATACCATGTAGACAGCCGGAAGCACGGGGTATCCGAACGCACGGTAGGGCCGCTCCATTCCAGGCCTTGTGCGGCGGAGCACAAACACTCCTCCGATCGTCAGGATGTAGAAGAGCAGAACTGCGAATATAACATAGTCCAGCAGATCGCTGTAAGTTCCGGTGAGTGTCAGTACGCATGTCCAGATGCACTGGAATACCAGCGAGACGACGGGCGTGCGGTGGACGGGGTGGAGCTTCGCCACCTGGCGGAAAAACAGACCATCACGAGCCATCGCGTAATAGACCCGCGCGCCCGCCAGTAGCATTCCATTCGCACACCCGAAGGTAGAAATCATGATCGCGGCGGCCATGAACTGCACTGCCACGGGCCCGAATACGCGCGCCGCCGCGGCGGTGGCTACCCGATCTTCCGGGGCGCTCTGAATCGCATCCAGAGGAAGTGCGGTAAGGTATACGAAATTACAGGCGAGGTATAGCAGCGAAACAATTCCTACACCGATTGCAAGGGAGAGCGGCAGGTTGCGCCGGGGGTTCCGGATCTCTCCCGCCGTGAAGGTGACATTGTTCCACGCATCGGAGGCGAACAACGCTCCCACCATGGCCACTCCAACGATGCGAATCACGGTCCAATTCCAATCGGCGCCCCGCCAGAAATCGGTGAAGTTCGCTTCGATAGCAGCCGCATCCCGGCCCGCCAGAAAGCCCAGCACAATCAAGCCAAGCAGTGCCGCGGTTTTGGCGAATGTGAAGATGTTCTGCACCACGGCGCCCGTGTGAATCCCTCGGGTATTCACCGCCGTCAGCAGCACGATGACGCCGATTGCCAGCGCCTGTTGTGTATTGATCTGAATGCCTGCCGCGCGTATCACGTAGTTGGTTGCGGAGATGGAAGGAAAGAACACACCAACGAACTTCGAAAAGGCGACGGCCACGGCGGCTACGGTTCCTGTTTGGATCACCAGGAACAACGTCCACCCATAGAGGAATCCGAACAGCGGGCCATAGGCTTCCCGCAGATAGATATACTGGCCGCCGGCGCGCGGCATGGCGGCGGCCAGTTCTCCATACGTGAGCGCCGCAATCATCGTCAGGATCGCTGTAACCAGCCACGGGAGAATCAGCAGTCCCGGCGAATTGACCTGGCGCGCAATATCGGCCGAGACAATGAAAATGCCTGACCCGATCATCGAACCGATGACCAGTGTTGTGGAGTCCAGCAGGCCGAGCCCTTTAATGAACCCGGTATCTACCTGACGAGTTGTTGCCATTCATTTACTCGCTTTCGAAATTCGCCCAGCGTAAAGACAGCGGGATACAAGTCACCGATGACAGCCACGGAATCGGCGCCCGCTTCCAGCACGGATGCTGCATTCGCCCGCGTGATACCGCCGATGGCAACCAGCGGCCTCGTAGTAAGCCCGCGCAACATTCGCAACATCCCCAAGCCGACTACCGGATCCGGGTTCTCTTTGGTGGTGGTGGCAAAAATCGGCCCGAAAGCGAGGTAGTCTACCGGCTCCGCGATGCCCGCACGGAACTGCTCTTCGTTATGGGTGGACAATCCAAGCAACCGTTTTTCGCCTACCAGGCGCCGCACGTCTTTTGGCGGAAGGTCGTCCTGGCCGACATGAACCCCCGCGCGGAGCAGCATCGCGAGATCGGCCCGATCGTTCACGATGAGTGCCGCCTCCGCGCGCGCGCAGAGTTCCGCCGCACATTCGAACTCCGCGAACTCAGTGCGGCCGATATGGCCTTTGACCCGGAACTGCACGAGTCGGGAACCGCTATCCAGCAATACTTCGAAGGCGGTTTGAACAGAGCATTGAACTCGAATCAGCGTATCGCGATCCACGATGGGATACAGGCGTGGCAGTGTCATACAGTTGCATTTCCCGGCGCCTCAGCCAGTTGAAGTCCTGTGTGTTTTGTATGCATCCCGTACCTCGCGGATTTGCCGCGCATGCTGTTCTGCATGTTCGGTATAGATCGTCAACAAGTCGAAAAGCGACAACACACCCCGCTGGTTGTGTGTCCCTGTCCGGCTGAATGCCTCTTCCGGCAACTCTTTCAGTAGTTCATGATTCTCCGAACGAATCCGGCGGAAACTTTCGAGCGCCTGGGATAGTTTCCGCCGCGAGTAACCGAGATGGCGCGCCCAAGCCTCCTGGTCGTAAGCGATCAACGCCGGATTCTCTTCGGCGATCACGCGCCGGAAGCGGACTGCTCCTTCCAGTTCTGCGTCGGCAAGATGGCAGACAATCTGGCGCACACTCCATTTCTCCGGTCCTGGAACAAAATCGAGTTCCAAACCGGCTGCACCGGTCGTGGCCACTGCGAGCAGTTCCGGACCGCGCCGGAATCGCTCCAGCATCTCATTTACATCACTCATCGATATCCCCTCGTGGAGCCGGACGTCATTTGGATACCGCCCATTATAATTGGCTTTAGCGATGAGGAAACTCGGAGTCCCGCTGTTGGTGCTGGTGGTCGCATCTTTTCTGGGGGCGCAGCGAAAGAGTTTCGAACGACTGATACAGCATCCGGCGAGGGGCACACGCGGGGCCATCGGTGCCGGAAGCAGGTTCGCTGCCGACGCCGGAATGCGATTGTTTCACGCGGGAGGCAACGCCGCCGATGCCGGCGTAGCGGCCATGTTCGCCGCCGCGATTGCCGAATATTCCCACTTCGGATTTGGCGGTGAAGCTCCGATCCTGATCCGTTCCAACGACGGGCGCGTGTTTTCCGTAGCCGGGGTTGGCACCATGCCTAAGCTCGCTTCGGCCGATTTCTTTCGCAAACGTCCCTTGGAAGCGGGTGAAGTGGAAGATCTCGAACCCGGAGGGCTGAAGGGAATGGTGCCGGTTGCCGGATTGATGCCCGCACTGGTCCCCGGAATGGTGGATGCCGCTTTGGTGGCGCTCAGCGAGTTTGGAACCAGGACTTTCGCCGAGGTGATTCAACCTGCCATCGAACTGGCGGACGGAATGCCCATGGATGAAATCCGCGCTGGAACCATTGCCCACGGCAGACGATTTTTCAATCGCTGGCCCACTTCAAAAAGGGTGTTCCTTCCCGACGGCCGTGTGACTCTTCCTGGAGAGATCTTCCGTCAACCCGATCTCGCGCGGACGCTCCGCGAGATGGTGCAGAAGGAAGAAGAGGCGCGGGCATCGGGCGCGAGCCGCAAAACTGCTATTGATGCGGTCCGCGACTATTTTTATCGCGGCAGCATTGCGCGAAAAATCGATGCCTTCAGCCGGGCGAACGGAGGCCTGCTGCGTTACGAGGATATGGCCGCTTTTCGCCTGAAACCGGAGGAACCTGTTGCAACGGACTACCGCGGCGTCACTGTCTACAAACCGGGTTTCTGGAGCCAGGGACCTTCCCTGATCGAGGCCTTGAACATTCTCGAGGGGCTGGACCTCCGCGCCATGAGGCACAACTCGGCCGATTACATCCATGCCTTGACCGAGGCGCTAAAGCTGGCCTACGCGGATCGCGATACGTATTACGGCGATCCGGCGTTTGTCAAGATTCCATCCGGGAGGCTGCTGTCGAAGGAGTATGCGGCTGAGCGCCGCGATGCGATCTCTCAGAAAGCATCTTTAGAATTCCGGCCCGGGGCGTTTCCAGGTGTCCGCGCCCTGCACCCTTCCGAATCGGAAATTCCCTTCATTCACATCGACGATGCGTTGATGGCGCGAGACACGACGTGCATCAATACGGCTGACCGCAATGGTCTCGTGTTTTCGGCTACACCGTCGGGAGCCTGGCTGCCCTCGGTGATTGCCGGGGATACCGGAATCCCTCTCACATCCAGGGCGCAAAGCTTTCTGTTGATCCCGGGGCACCCCAATGAACTCGCTCCCGGCAAGCGTCCCCGTGTCACGTTGAGCCCAACGCTGGTTACACGCAACGGCAAACCCTATCTCGCGCTTTCGACACCCGGTGGCGATACGCAGGATCAGGCTCTTCTACAAATCCTGTTGAATGTGGTCGAGTTCGGGATGAATGCAGAGGCAGCCATCGAAGCGCCGCGCTTTCAGACCAGGCACCTGGTGTCCAGCTTTGATGATCACGCGATGAATCCCGGCGAGTTGCTGCTGGACGAGCGTATTCAGCAGGATGTTTTCGAGGACCTGGCGTCACGCGGCCACAAGGTAGCTCGCCGCACCAGGTGGTCCAGCGGGGCTGCTCCCTCGATGATACGAATACTGGGCAATGGTGTGCTGGAAGCGGGCGCCGACCCATTCGGACATCGCGTCGCCTGGGCGTGGTAGGCGCACCAAGGCTCCCTTCCGCCGCTACTCGACGATGGTGGCTTTCCTGATGTAGTCGAGTTTCGGAAACTGAGCGGTCAGATAAGCGTTGCCGCGGTTCGTGATGGCGTCCTGATCCGGTGCTTCGCCGTAACCGCTATAGAGCTTCTGCACGACATCCATGCCTTCCATGACCTGGCCGAAAGGCGCGAATCCCTGATCGTCCAAGAACTGGTTGCTCTTCAGGTTGATAAACACCTGTGTTGTCCGCGTATTCGGGCCGGCGGTGGCAAACGTCACCGCACCGAGACGGTTGGTTCTCGTCACCGGATCGTCTTTGATGTTCCGGTCCCACTTTTTGGTGACCTTTGGATCCGCCGCCAGGCCGAATTGCACAATGAAGTTCGGCACGATCCGGAAAAAACGCGCGCCATCGTAATAGCCCGACGTAACGAGCTTGTGGAATTGCTCGGCGCCCAATGGAGCCCAGGCCTTCTGCACCTCGATTACAACGGGACCCTTGCTGGTATCGAGCCGCACCTTGTAAGTAGCGGGCACCACGCCGGGTTTGGCCTCCTCCTTTTTAGCCTCGGGTTTTGCTTCCGCGGGCGGGGTTGGAGCTTCCTTAGGTGCTTCGGCGGCAGGCCGCTCGGCGGGTTCTTCCTTTTTCGGCTCCTCGGCCGGCCGCGAGCACCCCGCCAGTGCCACGAGCAGGCCGGCGGCGAGCGCCGGCAGCACACATCGCGTATAACGACGAGTCAAGGTGGTCATGTTTGTCCTAGCAAGGTATTCTAGCAGCGGGAGCCGGTCAGTTGCGCCCGCGGATGTGGCTTCCTGCGCCGCGAGCGTGTATCGTGGACACATGAGGGGTAGGTTCTGCCTCCGGCTGTCTGACGGAGTTGCGGTGTTGTTTCTTTTGCTCGTGACGTACCAGACCCGCGCTCAATCAACGGACGCGGGCGCCAACTTTGTGCGCGACGTGCAGCCGATCTTCAATGCGCGCTGCGCGGCCTGCCACACCGGAAACGAAGCGCAAGCCGGTCTGCGCCTCCATACGCGCGCGGAAATGCTGAAAGGCGGCGTGAGCGGTCCCGCCATCGTCGCCGGTTCCAGTGCGAACAGCCTGCTGGTGGCGCGAATTACCGGCGAAAAGCCGCCCCTAATGCCTCTGGCAGGCAAGCCGCTCTCCACGGCTGAGATCGGCATCATTCGCCGCTGGATCGACGCAGGCGCTCCGGGACCTGGTGCTACCGGGGAGCCATCCTGGACTCCAGTGCTTTCTCCCCGCCGTCCGGATATTCCGGAGCACGCCGAATTTCGAAACCCGATTGACCGGTTCGTGGCCGCATATTTCCAGAAGGCCGGTGTGGCTTTTCCGGCGGCCATCTCCGGCGAGGTGTTTCTGCGGCGGGTATACCTCGACCTTTGGGGACTGCCGCCCACACCGCAGCAGCGCCTCGAATTTCTGAATGACTCCAGTCTGGATAGCCGCGAGCGCCTCATCGAAAAGCTACTGGCGGCGGCGGAGCCGTACAGCGGGCACTGGATCAGCTTTTGGAACGACCTGCTGCACAATGACGAAGGTGTGAGCTACATCGGCGACCGCAAGTCGATTACGCCCTGGCTGGTGGACGCTCTTCAGAAGAACCTCCCGTATGACCGGTTTGTCCGGGCGCTGCTCAATCCCACCGGAGACGGCGATCCGGAAGGATTTCTGCTGGGCGTCAACTGGCGCGGTGATGTGAATGCGAGTCAGACGGCGGTGATGCAGGCGGCGCAAAACAGCGCGCAGGTTTTCCTCGCTGTCAATCTGAAATGCAATTCCTGCCACGACAGCTTTATCAGCAAATGGAAGCTCGCCGACGCCTATGGGCTCGCGAGCTTCTACTCGGAGAAGCCGCTGGAGTTGGTGCGCTGCGATGTCCCCACGGGGAAGACGGCAGTGGCGCGTTTTCTCTATCCGGAACTAGGTGGTGTCGCTACCGATGCGCCGCTCAAAGAAAAGAGGGAGGTTGCGGCGCGCCTGTTTACGTCGCCGGAAAACGGCCGGTTCACACGAACCTTTGTGAACCGCATCTGGAAGCAGTTGTTCGGCCGCGGGTTGGTGGAGCCGGTGGACGATCTGGATGCCGAACCATGGAACGCGGACCTGCTCGACTGGCTGGCATCCAGCTTCGCGGAACACGGCTACGATGTCCATTACCTGCTTCGGACCATCCTTAACTCGAGAACGTATCAACTGCCCGCGGTGGATTCGGCTGCCGATCCAGCCGATCGAAAAGAAAAATTCGTCTTCCGCGGTCCGCAGTACCGCCGTTTGACGGCGGAGCAATTTGTAGATGCCATCTCCGCGATGACGGGTGAATGGCGCGTGTTGCAGCCGCGAAAAGCGGGCGAGGGCAGTTACAGCCGTGAGTGGCGTCTGAAAGCAAGCAGCCTTACTCGCACCCTGGGGCGCCCCATCCGCGACTCCGCGGTGACCGAGCGCAATACGGCTCCTTCCACTTTGCAGGCGCTGGAGATGGCGAACGGTGAGACCGCTGCAACGCTGCTCCATCGTGGAGCGCTGCGAATGTTGGGCCAGTTACCCGAGCCGGCGCCGAACCGTTTCGACAGCGGTGTATTCCGGTCCGATGCGATCCGTGTCGATGCCGAGATCTCCGGAGCGCGGGAACTGCGTCTGCTTCTCGAAGATCACGATTCCTATGACCCGGCGCGCGTAACCGCCGGATGGGCCGGCGCGCGATTAGTTGGCCCGGAAGGAGAGGTCCCGCTCGCGGAACTCCCGTCCCGTCCGGCTCTCCAAACGGGAACGATTAAGATGAAAGGGCGCAATGCGCAATCCGCGGTGCTCGCACCGCTGTCCTCCGAGTTGGTCTTCGATCTTTCCGGCAGGCGGTTCACCCATTTTCAAGCGACAGTAGGCGTAGATGAGTCTTCGCAGACCAGCGACATCTCTCCCAGCGTCAGGGCTTTCGTTTTCACGGAAAAGCCGGATCGCATGCAATTGGTGCGCGTGGCCGGTGCTCCACCGGTTCCCCCGCCGCCCGCTCTGGCGAGCGTCGACGACGCCATCTCGCGTGTTTACCTGCATGCGCTTGGACGTGAGCCTTCCACCGGAGAAAGGGCATCGGCAAGGCGATTTTTTAGCAGCGGCGGGAGCGCAAAACTCAACAGTGCCGGACTGGAGGACTTCCTCTGGGCCGTAGTGATGCTGCCGGAATTCCAGTTTATCCGGTGAAAGGAGGAATGAGATGCGGAGGATCCTGGACGATTTGAACCGTGGCCTCGGGCGCCGCGATTTCCTGCGCGCCACGGCCGGGGGCGCGCTGGCCGCTTTGCAAGGTGGCGAACCGCGCCTGCTCCACGGGGCCTCTTTAGCGAAACCGGCGGCACGCGCCGACACCTTGATCCTGCTCTGGATGGCCGGCGGGATGGCGCAGACCGAAACTTTTGACCCCAAGACGTACACACCGTTTGAAAGCGGAATGGAAGCGCGGCGTGTCCTGAGCACGTTCCCTTCTATCCGGACCGCGGCCGACGACATACACATTTCTCAAGGGCTCGAGCGGATCGCGAAGGTGATGGACCGCGCCACGCTGATACGGTCGCATCGTGTGGGCGATCTGGGGTTCATCCTTCATTCGCGGCATCAGTTTCACTGGCATACCGGATACGAGCCGCCGCAATCGCTCGCTGTTCCGCACATGGGCGCCTTCATCGCGAAGACGCTAGGTCCGCGGAATCCGGACGTTCCCGCGTTCATCGACATCGGGCAGAACCTGGAGATCGGCGGTGAAAGCGACGCCGTGAAGGCGTTTCATACAGCGGGGTTTCTCGGTTCCGAGTATGGTCCGTTTCTGATCGCGGATCCCCGCGATGCGGCGTCCGCTGTGCGCCCGCCTGGGCACATGACACAGGAAAGATTCCGGCGGCGGTATGAGAACTATAAAAAGCTGGCACAGAATAGTCCGGTGATGAAATACGGCAGCGATTACCAGCGGGAATCGCTGACACGGTCCATCGAGAACGCACACCGGCTTCTGACTTCTCCCGCGGCGAAAGCATTTGACCTGTCGCTTGAGCCGGAAAAATCGTTCGCGGTCTATAACACCGGCCGGTTCGGGCTGGGGTGCCTGCTGGCGCGCAGGCTCACGGAGGCGGGCGCGCGCTTTATCGAAGTAACCACGGAGTACATTCCCTTCCGGTATTGGGACACGCACGAGAACGGGCACACACGCGCCGCCGGGATGAAGCAGCAGATTGATGGGCCTGTTTCGCAGCTTGTGCTCGATCTCGAAGAGAGAGGCTTGCTGGACCGCACCATTATCGTACTGGCAAGTGAATTCGGCCGCGACATGATGACGGAAGGAAAGCCTGGCAAGACCGTGAAGGAACAGGTACAGCAGCCCGACGTTCTGACCGACCTGAAGCATTACGGAATGCACCGCCACTTCACAGAGGCGAGCAGCGTGCTGCTGTTTGGCGGCGGCTTCAAGAAAGGATTTCTCTACGGCCGGACTGCGGACGAGCGCCCTTGCGGCATCGTCGAGAATCCGATCACGATACAGGACCTGCACGCCACCATCTACAACGCCATGGGTATCGCCCCGGACACGTCGTATGTGGTGGAGAAACGGCCGTTTTACGTCACCAAGGACGGGAAGGGCAAAGTGGTTCCGGCATTATACGCCTGAATCCGGCCGTTCTGATGCGGTGAGGGCTTGGACTGGCGCGATCATATCGGCGTGGACCCGCAGGATCGTCGTTGGCGGCGTGAACTATTGCGTATCCCGATAGACACCTCCTGGCAGCCGTGGCTCCGGCGCCACGTTTAGCGTTTGACAAAGATTCCGCCGCACCGGACCCGTTCCGTTGTTCAGCCAGAGGTCGATCCTGGGAGTGTCCCAGGTGTAGGGCTTGTTGATGATGTCCAGGTCCCCGTCGCCATCCACATCGGCCAGTCTGCCTTCGTGCCATCCATGCCCGGTGACCAGAACCGTGTTGCGAAAGTTACCCTTGCCATCTCCGTAGAGGATCCAGGCTGTTGCGCCGGGGTGATCGGGTTGTTGTGGGTTCCTGGTCCATTGCGCCATCTCCGCCGCGAAAATATCGGGATTGCCGTCGCCGTCGATATCGCCCACGTCCAGTGTGTGCCCGTGCACCATGTCGCGCTTCAGCAGAGCGCGCCCGGACCAGGATTCAGCACTGCGCGGATTGCCCGAGGACCAGTAGAACCGCAACGGTCCGCGACCATCACCCGGGGCAATGACCACTTGTGGCCGCTTTCCGCGCTGGAACCTGCCCGCCTTGATGCGGCCGCCGGCCGGACCGATTCGGACCGGAACGTAGCGGCCTGCCCCATCCCGGTAGAACCAGGAGTTGCCGGCCAACAGGTCCACGCGCCCGTCGCCATCCACGTCGGCCGCATCGACGCCTTCAGCGTACTTCGCCGCATTCTCCATGTTGTCTCCCGCTTCGCCGGAATACAATATTTCCAGCGGCCAGGCTGCCGCGCTACGCGGCTCCACGGGAATCCCGGCAAGAAAGATCGTCCTGGCGCGCTGGTTCCAGAATAAAAGCTGGACTTTTCCGGAGCCCGTCACGTCCGCGAAAATCTGATCGTGGTGCTGGTTCGCACCGCTGTTCTTTATGACGTGGTGTTTCCAGGGCGCCTCCGGGTCGAACCGGGGATAGGGATTCTCCCACCACCACAGATGATTGCTTTGGTAATCGCCTCCGAATACGGCGTCCAGGTCGCCGTCGCCATCGATGTCCGCGGCGGCTCCGCCCGCCTCGATTGGGAGATATTCGTTCTCGATAACCGACCGGGTCCACGATTTTTCGGAACGGCGGTACAGAACCAGCGCGGGCGCCTTAACCCGGCAGCCCACGATGAACGCCGTTGCGCCGCTCTTATCGAAATCGGCAGTGAGGAGAGCGGTCTGTTGGTTTGATCCGCCGGGGTCAGGCAAATCGCCGTTTTTGCTCGAAAGGTGGACCCACCTGATTTCGAAAGACGTTGCCGTACGGCAACCGAACAAAACAAAAAAGATGCAGAGCAGGAGCGTTCGCATAAGGCGAAATCCTCGCATCACAATACTAGCGCCATCGGAAGAAACCAAACCGGCTTTGCATCGCGTCCAACAAGTTAGCGACACTGGGTGTTGCGCAGACACCTTTGCCCGCACCAGAGGAATTTTCAGGATGCAAAGAGTCAAAGCCCTTCTGGTCGTAGTCTCATTCACCCTCAATGCGTTTGTGCCGGCTGCCTGGGCCCGTGATGCCAGGAAAGATCCGGACATGATCGGCGAGCGTGATATTACCAAAGGCGTGAATTTCTATTCGATTGAGAAGGAGATGGCGCTTGGAAAACAATTGGCGGAGGAGGTGGAGCGGCAGTCCCGTGTGGTGGACGATCCCGTCGTCTCCGAGTACGTGAACCGCCTCGGACAGAACCTGGTTCGCAACTCGGATGCGAAAGTTCCGTTCACCATCAAGGTACTGGATTCGGGCGAAGTCAACGCATTCGCTTTGCCCGGCGGTTACCTGTTTGTAAATACCGGACTGATCGAACGCACCGAAAGCGAAGCGCAGTTGGCCGGCGTTCTTGCTCACGAGATCGCTCACGTCGCTGCCCGTCACGGAACCAGGCAAGCCACGCGCGGCAGAATTATTAATATCGCCACGATTCCCCTGATCTTCATGGGTGGATGGGCCGGCTACATTGCGAACCAAGCCGCTGGGATTGCGGTTCCCCTCGGCTTTTTGAAGTTCTCGCGTGGCTTTGAGGAAGAGGCGGACCTGTACGGGATTCAATACCTGTACAAGGCCGGCTACGATCCCACGGCATTCGTGGATTTCTTTGAAAAGCTTCAGACGTTGGAAAAAAAGAAACCTGGAACGCTGGCAAAGGTATTCTCCAGCCATCCCATGACGGGTGACCGCATCAAAGATGCGCAGGAATACATGAGCACGGAACTCGCCCCACGGGAGGAGTACGTGGTTACCACATCGGAATACGAAGAAGTGAAAGCGCGCGTGGAAGCTCTCGACCGCCGGAGAATCCGTGAGGAAGATCCGGACCGTCCCACGCTCCGGCGGCGAAGTTCGGGCACAATCGATACCGGCGGCGAGCAGAAGCCCGATGACGAGGATGAGCGCCCGACGCTCAAGCGGCAGTAAGACCGGCCGCTCGCATCATACATGTCCATTCGCGTTCTTAGTCTTAACTACGCGCACAGGTCTCCATCCGGCAGACGGCCCGACTGAAATTGAGCGACCTGCCCGGGTGTGAACGGCGCGCGAAACAGGGGTTCTTGAGCCGCAAAGGCGCGGAACAGATGCGCGATGAAGTGCATGCGCTCGTGCAGGTTCGACCAGTCGTCCGTGCCGCAATCGTCGGCGATGCCGGGTCCAGGTTCAATGTTGGAAAGCATCGCCTCCAGGTCCTGGAGGGTGATCTGGGCGAGCGATGGGTCGGCTGGGACATCGAGGTTCCGGCCCAGCGCGATGACACGGCCGGGGACGGTAAGCGTCATCATCGCCTCGGTAATCACACGCCTCGCCACCTCCGCCGACAACCGTGCGATCGCACGGGCGATCAGACCCAATACGGCAGCGGCGGGTTTTTCGAGCGCTCTCTTCCACCTTCCCGCGCCGGGAAACAGAATCGACAGCCACCGCTTTCCGATATCGTGGGCCGTTCGCACCGGCACGTCCAGAGCTTCACGAATCTCCGGTTGCAGGCGCGTTTGCTCATGAAAGCCGATCTCCAGGTTTGCCAGGTATACCATTTGCGCGCGCACGGAGGGGTCCGGCTCGAACTGCTGTTGATAATATCTGGCGAATGCCTGCCGCAGGTAGCGCTGTCCGTCCGGCGGGTTACCTGGACGGAGATCATCGCAAAATGCCGCGATGCGGGCGGCGTCCGGTGTCGCGTCCACGCCACAAGCCGCAAGAAAGCGCGCGAACTCGCGGCCGATCTCCGCGAATACTTTCAGGTTTCCGCGTGCGACGGCCGCGCTGGCGTGTTCGAACGCGTCGAACGGACTGTGGATCTCCCCGGCCAGCCGTCCCACCGTCGTTTGCGGGTTGTAGATGCCCGCCCGCACTGCTTTCCGCCAGACCGTTTTCATCGGATGCGTAAACCATTGGCGCAGGTTCAAGTGACGTTCGAGATTCGCGAGGAAATCTTCGCCCCGAATCGTCCGTCCGGCCTGCCGCGACGCCCAGGTGGCGAACGTACACCAATTGGCGCACTGGCCGGTCCATGCATAGCAGGCGCGCGCCAATTGGTAATAGCATTCCGTGATTTCTAGGTTGCGGAGAACCGGATCGGTGCTTCGGGCGATGCGTTCGACATCGGCGACGCGCGGCGGCGGTTCCGGCGTTCGAGTGGCTCCCGCCATGTCCATAGGGCGACTACCTGGGTGAAAGACGCGGCCAGGCGGTTTCGATCCCCTGTGCACGGATCGCCGATTGAAACTCTTCAAGCAGCCGCCGGCTGCTGCGAATCTTGCGCGGCGGTACACTCAAGCGGACCGCCTGCGCGGCGGCGCAGCCCGCGGCTTCCCCGATATTCCACTCCACGGGATGCAGCCGGTAACATCCGTTCGTGATGTGCGTCACCCCCAGGTTCTTTGATGCCGCCAGGAGGTTTTCCACCCGCCTAGGGATCAACGCGCCGAGCGGAATCTGGAAGGGCAGCGAACTGACGTCGATGTAGTTATCTCCCCCTGAGCTCGGATGAAGGTCGATACGATAGCTGCCGATACCGACTGAATCGGGAAACTCTTCCGCTGTCAGTTCCTCGCGTTTCTTCCCGGTAGTCTGCATGCGAGCTTCGGTGCCGACGTGCTGCTCCACCACGGTGAACTCCGCCAGGATACGCCGCGACTCGCGAATGTACGGGTATTTTGCAAGTCCGTCTTCCGTGCCGGTGATATCGTGACGCAGGCGCAGTCCCTTCCAGCCTTGTTTGCCATCGGGCCGCGGCGCTTCGGTCTGCATCCAATACAGAAGGGAGAGGCTCAATTGCTTGCCACGCTTCAGGTGGCGGGCTGCTTCCGCGTCGCTGACCTCGTGGAGATTTCCCAGCCAATAGTCGTTCTGTGGCCAGTTGATGAGGGAGATGCTGCCGCGGTACGCACCGGGAAGGAAATTCGCACGGTTGGCGATCCTCCGGTAAATCCAAAGGTTCAGCACATTGCCGGTATTCTGGTCCGCGGAGGGATCGAAGCCGACGTTGCGCACTTTGAGAGTAACGGGATTGCTCATGTGCCAGCCCAGAAGCTTGCCCGGCCACGGAGGAGTCAGCCTGGGAACGTAATCGCGCCAGAAAGAATACTCTTCCGGTTTGTCTATGGTATGATCTTCCCCCTCCAGGTAATCGACGGCATAGCAGACCGTAAAGGCCTGGATGTTTGCGGGCTGTGCCTGCTCCGGAGCATGCGGCTCTCCGGTCTGCTTGCGCGATTCAAAACCGGTGACATACTCGGTTTTGCTGAGCGGCAGAAGGTCGCCCTGTTCCGTAGCGTCGAGGAAATAGCGCGCGTGAATAGTCTTCTCTGCCGCCGTCTGTGTGCTGCGGACGGTGACCGCCCGCACCGAATCACCGTTGATGTCAGCCGCCACGGGCTTGTGCGACAGCAACACGATCAGCCGCCCGCCGCTGATGTGCGGAGCCAGCATGGCCTCGATCACAGCCAGCGAAACGGGTGGCTCATGAGTAATTCGCGAGACGCTGCCGTCACCTGGGTTCAAATGAATGCGGGCGCGGGCCTCGGGTGTTAGCGGATAATGCTTGCGATAGTATTCCCGAACGGCATGGCGATACGCCCGGTAAAGAGCGGTTGCGCCGAACATCTCGATCCAGGCATGTTCGTCGGGAGGCACGGCTTGCGAGGTCAACTGGCCGCCAACCCAGTCAGTCTCTTCCGTCATGACGACGCGCATGCCGTTGCGCAAGGCTGCCAGGGCGGCGGCGCAGCCTCCCGTTCCACCGCCTATGACGGCGACATCACAGGAAAGCTCACGGGCGGCGGCCAGAGACGCGGGACCGAGCAGCGCCCCGCCTGCAGCGGCGAGGAAGGATCTCCGGTTTAGCGGCATCACGCTGACTTCATCATCTCGTCCCAGGTGACTTCACGTCCGGTTTCAAACGCCATCCGGCCCATCAGCGCGGTGAGGGTACTTTCCCCCGAACTCTGTGCCATATTGTAGGGCTTACGATTGACGATGCTGGTGAAGAAGGCTTCGACGGCATCGATTGTGATCTCGCGTTTCGATTCCGCTTTCTCAATCAGGCTCCGGTCGGCGAGGTCATCCGCATTCTTAAGCGGTGCGGTCTGCGTTGGCCCGTGCCACCGGAAATAGGTGCGGGCGGTCTCGAGCATGCCCTGCGAGCCATAAAGCTGTTCTTTCACGTCGCGGAACCCGGCCGTGTGCTTGATGCTCAAGAGCCACCCCTCGACTTTGTTCGGATAGTAGTAGACGACGTTGTGATGATCGGATGTCCAGTCGCCGTAAGCGAGCGGATAGCGAAGACCTCCCCGCCCGACGGCTTTGGTTGGGTGAGCGCCAGCGTACCAGTTCATCGTGTCGACACCATGGCAATCCTGTTCGACGATGGGCCCCCCCGAGTAATCTCTCCACCATCCCCAATGCCGGAGCTTCTGTTCTTCCGGAGGATAAGGGGACTTAAACCCGGTTGGAGGAGTGCCGCCAAGAATCCAGAAGCTGTTCACCATGGTCAGTTGTCCGATTTTGCCTGTTTTCAGGATTTCCATCGCACGCAGATACTCGGGGCTGAACTGCTGCTGGTAGCCGAACTGAATGGTCTTGGACTTGTCCGCCCGGGCGCCCGCGCGGATCAGGCGTTTCACGCCAGCTACGTCGGCGCCGGCCGGTTTCTCGCAATAAATGTGCTTGCGGGCGTTGACGGCTGCTTCGAAGTGTTCAGGGTGCAGGAATACGGGTGTGGCGATGAGGACGGCGTCGATACCGGCGTCGCCGAGCAGGTCCTTGTAATTCCTGAAAACTTTGGCTTTGTCGCCGCCGGGTATGCGCGTCTTGGCCGCATCGATACGATCCGGGAAGACATCGCAAATGGCCGTGAGCCGGGTGCGGGAGTCGTTTGCCATGTGCGTTCCCACATACACGCCTCTGCCGCCGGTGCCGATGACGCCAAAAGAAACGGCTGAATTGGCTTGAGAACCGAACACAGTTTCCGGCTTAAGGATGATGAAATTAGCCGCGCCCGCGAGGGCGTGCCGCCTGGTTAAATTTGCCATAAGTTCTCCTGTGAGAAAGACAACTTTATGCTATCGCGTGGCGGAAACTCAAATGGCCCCCACGATTACCCCGGGCGGATTCGGAGGCCGGCGCCGGGGGTAGGATACACTGGCATGAGTGGCGGAGATCGCTTTTATTGATACCAAATCCGTAAGCGAACTGGCCGGGGAGCGCTCTGTGCGCGAATGCGCGCAGTGGTTTACTCGCGAAAAGCAGTGGATCAATGAGCGCCATCTGGAACTCTGCCGCATCCCCGCTCCCACTTTCCTGGAAGAACGGCGCGCCGAGTGGATGACCGTCCAGTTTCGCACACTCGGATGCGATAGCCGCATAGACCGCGCGGGAAACGTTATCGCCCATGCTTTTGGCCGCAAGGAAGGCCCATATATCGCGCTCACGGCTCACCTGGATACCGTGCTTTCGCCGCGAAACGCCGAAGACATACGCGTGTCGCCGGACGGCAAGTTTTTAGGGCCCGGAGTGTCGGACAACGGAGCGGGACTTGCCGGGCTGCTGGCCGTGACGGCTGCGCTCCGGTCCTGCGTGGCGGCGGGAGATCTGCAGGGTTCGCTCCTGGTTGTGGCGAACGTTGGGGAAGAGGGCGAGGGGAACCTCAGCGGGATGCGGTACCTGTGCCGGCAGTCTTCCCTGGCATCGAAAATCAAGGGGTTTGTCGTGCTGGACGGACCAGCGGTCGACCATATCACCAACCAAGCGCTCGCCAGCCGGCGCTTTGAGATCTCCATCAACGGCCCCGGCGGGCATAGTTGGAGCGACTACGGGACCGGCAATCCGGTGCACGCGTTATGCCGGGCAATCTCGATGCTGACGGAATACCGGCTGAACGGAGGAACGCCGGGACCACGGTCCACGATCAATTTCGGCACTATCGATGGAGGATTGAGTATCAACTCGATACCGACCGGCGCGCGCGCGAAAGTGGATATCCGCTCGGAATCACCCGAGAAGATCGAAGAGCTGGCAAACCTTCTTACGGCGGCGGTGGAACGTTCCCTCGAAACAGAGAACGAGCGATCCAGCGGACCGCGCGTGTCGGCGAAGATCCGCGAGATTGGATCGAGACCCGGCGGGAGAATGGACGAGGCCGCGCAGATCCTCCGCTACATACGGGCGGTGGATGCGCATCTTGCCATCCGGTCGCACCTGGACTGCGCCTCGACGGATGCCAACATACCACTGTCGATGGGCATACCGGCGGTGTCAATTGGAGCCGGCGGGCAGGGAGGCGGAGCGCATACGCCTTCGGAGTGGTATCACCCCGAAGGGCGCGATCTTGGTCTTCGGCGCATTCTGTTGCTGCTGCTGATGCTGCTGAAGGATCCTCCCGAAATCGCCTGATGCGGCAGCACGTTTCGCACTGGCGGGCCGAATTTGCCCTCGTGTGCATTACCGGTATCTGGGGCGGGACGTTTGTCGTTGTAAAGGATGCCCTTGACCATGTATCGACGCTTCTGTTTCTAACGCTTCGTTTCTCGCTGGCGGCCGCTGTTCTGGCGATCCTGTACCGGAAGCACTTGTACCGCTCCGGCAAGCTGTCCTTGCGGGCGGGGATTATCGCTGGACTTCTGCTGTTTACCGGTCAATTCTTTCAGACGCAGGGACTGCGTTATACAACGCCGTCCAAATCCGCTTTTATCACCGGCTTGTCGATCGTGCTGGTACCTTTGCTGAGCAGCTTCGTCTATAGGAAAGCCCCGGGAGTTTTCGAAATCGCGGGCGTCGTGGTAGCCACCATCGGACTTGCCCTGATGACGATCGAGCCGGCGGCGTTGACGGTTAGTGTTGGAGATTTGCTGACGTTGATATGCGCTTTCGCTTTTGGCGCGCACATCGTTTCTATCGGATACTTCTCGAGTTCTGCCCACTTCGAGGCGCTCAGTGCACTCCAAATCTCGATGGCGGCTGTGGCTTCCGCACTGACCTTCTGGTGGGCTGAAGTTCCCGCCTTACAGTGGACCGCGAGCGTCGTAGGAGCTGTGGCGGTGACGGGGCTGCTGGCGACAGCGCTCGCGTTTACCGTGCAGGCATGGGCGCAGCGGTTTACCACCGCAACGAGAGTAGCGTTGATCTTCGCTCTGGAACCGGTATTTGCAGCGCTGACTTCCCATTTTCTCGGACGTGAGACGATCACGATGCCGGTTGTAGCCGGGGCCGTGCTGATTCTGGCAGGGATATTGCTGGTAGAGTTGAAACCGGCAGCAGTTCCGCCACATCCATCTGGTTAGAACCGGAGGCCTGGGAAATCCAGATTTCGGCCGGAATTGCGGGCGGTGCAGCCCTATAATGAGGAAAGTCCACATCCGCTTGCGGAGGCAACAAATCCATGAGTTTTCTGAGTAAGATGCGCCAACAGAAGCTGCTTTCGCTGGCGCTGCTTCTATTTACCCTGAGTGCCGGTATTCTGATCGGAACTCTGATCACCACCGGCGTAAACGCCGCGAAAGACCAGGCCGCAGCTCCGGACGCGACGCCGCTCTCTATTCCCAGCGTGCAAGCCCTGTCCAACGAGTTCACCAAACTGGCGAAGCAAACCGAACCGAGCGTGGTAAATATCACAACGGATTACACACGCAGAGAACGCCAGACATCCCGCAATCGCCGTCCTGGGATCGGCGAGGAAGATGAAGACGGCATGGATCTTTTCCGGCGCTTCTTCCAAGGTCCGATGCCGGACGTTCCGCAGCGGCCATGGCAGCAGGAAGCAACCGGATCCGGCTTCATTGTGGATAAGCACGGCTACATCCTGACCAACTATCACGTGATTGAGCGCGCCGACGGCATCAAGGTCAAGATGGCCCACGACAAAACCGAGTACAAAGCGAGGATGATCGGCTATGATCGCGAAACGGATCTCGCCGTCATTAAGATCGATCCGGCAAGACAGTTGGATCCCGTGCGGATTGGAAATTCTGACGGCGTGCAGGTGGGCGACTGGGCGGTTGCGATCGGCTCACCGTTTGGGTTGGAAGCAACTGTAACGGCGGGCATTGTCAGCGCGACCGGCCGGGACATCGCCGGTGCGCAGCAGTTCCAGCGATTTATTCAAACCGACGCCGCCATCAACCCCGGCAACAGCGGCGGACCGTTGCTGAATATTCGCGGCGAGGTCATCGGGATCAATACGGCGATCGCCACGCAGAGCGGTGGATATCAGGGTATCGGGTTCGCTCTGCCTGTGAACACGGCAGTGCGCGTGTACAACCAGATCATCAAGACGGGAAGGGTGACGCGTGGCTCCATTGGTGTGGGCTGGAACAAGAACGACAAGCCCGAGGTACTGAAGGCGCTGGGCGTCGAGCAGGGCGTCCTGGTGGAATCGGTACAGGAAGGCGGACCGGCGGAAAAGGCGGGGCTGAAGCCCGAAGATATCATCGTCGCCATGAATGGAAAGGCCATCAAAGACGGGGATGACCTGGTGAGCCGCGTAGCGGAAACGCCGGTGGGGACCGAAGTGACCATCACCGTGGATCGCGCCGGAAAGCGCATGGACAGACAACTGGTGATCGCCGACCGGTCCAAGGTGTTCGCCAACGATCCGCGATTCCGTGACGACAATCTACCCATTGAAGAGAAGAGCGAAGGCACACAGGCGAAGTTCGGCATCTATGTCCGCAACATGACGGAGAGCGAACGGCAGGCCAAAAAATTCGAAGAAAGCCGCGGCGTGCTGGTAACACGAGTAGAGGCGGGCTCCTTTGCGGGCGAAATCGGTTTGCGGGAGAACGACATCATCGTTTCTATCAACCGCCAACCGGTCAGCACCGTAGACGACGTCAAGCGGATACAGACGTCGCTGCGCGGCGGCGATGCGGTCGCGTTTCGCATCATGCGGGCGAACCCAGGCCTTCGTCGCGGTGAGGACGAGTCGCCGTGGGTTGGGTTCTTCGTGGCGGGCACTCTGCCCGGCGCACCGTAAGCGGCCGGGGATTTTTCTTTCTCTAAAGGGACGCTTTTGCTGAAAAGGCGTCCCTTTTCTTTGTTACAGTAAAGAAGAATCGTGTTTTTTAAGTCCCTTATTCCCACACTGGCGCTAGTGGCGGCCTTGGGGTTGTGCTTCCATTCGTCCGTCGTGGGAGCGGCGAAAAAGCCGTCTTCGAATAAGAGCGGTTCATCCAAAACCCAAACCGCCAAGAGCACGAAATCCTCCGTCAAATCCAGCAAAAAAACTTCTACTGTGCGGCGGCGCGCACCGCGAAGAAGATGGTCCCGGGTTTCTTCCCGCAGGTCGCGAGGCCAACAGTCCCCCACGCCCGAACGCTATCGCGAAATCCAGCAGGCTCTGGCCGATAAGGGCTTCTTCCGCGACACTCCGGACGGCGAATGGGGACCCTCCTCCGTGGAGGCGCTGAAGGAATTTCAACAGGCAAACAACTTGCCAGCAACGGGTAAGCTGGACGCGCTGTCGATCATCGTCATGGGTCTCGGACCGAAGCGGGACGCCCCGGCGCCATCGTCTACCACCATCGCCGGCGCTCACGAGTAGAAGATTCACAAAGGCTAAGTTTTACAAAACATTGGGACTGGCGCGGAGTTGCGGCGTGGCGCACTGTACAATCGGTGGCCGGAAGACCATATGCTCAGCAACCTGCAAAAACGTACCGCGCAAGCTATTGTCAACATATTCGAAACCGGCTCGCCGTGGGGCGACTATGGCAGTGTCACCGTCACCCGTGGAGACACGGGCCATCTTACTTACGGGCGAGCCCAAACTACACTGGCCAGCGGGAATTTGCACCGGTTGATCTATTCGTATTGCGAGACCCCGGGTTCCCGATGCGCGGGACCTCTGAGCGCGTACCTGGAGCGGTTGGAACGGCGTGACATCTCTCTCGATACCGAGACGGCATTGCACGACCATCTCCGTGAAGCGGGACGCGACCTGACGATGCGCTATTTGCAGGACCGTTTCTTCGATGATCATTTCTGGTTTCCGGCCTGCGAGGCGGCGTCCTCCCTGGGTCTTTCTACCGCCCTGGCGGCTTCGGTGGTGTATGACAGCTTCATCCATGGAAGCTGGGCCAGAATGCGCGATGAAACGAACCGCCTAGGCAGGCCGGAGACACTGGGCGAGCGGCGCTGGGTGGGAAACTATGTGAACACGAGGAGGCGATGGCTGGCAGGACACCGCAACCCGATTCTCAGGCTGACGACCTATCGCATGGACTGTTTCGTCGATCTCACCAAAAGAGGCAACTGGACGCTGGCTCTGCCTTTACGCGTCCGGGGATTCAAGTTGACGCGTGAGTTGCTCGAAG
>CAADGY010000179.1 GCA_900696665.1 uncultured Acidobacteriota bacterium | reverse complement strand
TCTGCCAGTGAGTTGGAATATCACCTCTTGCCGGCCAGGGACCTGAAACTGCTCCAGCCCGCAGAC
The DNA here is from genome assembly GCA_900696665.1 of uncultured Acidobacteriota bacterium. GTDB lineage: Bacteria > Acidobacteriota > Terriglobia > Bryobacterales > Bryobacteraceae > CAADGY01. The sequence continues at coordinate 3,676 of CAADGY010000179.1, read as the reverse complement.
TACGACCAACTGGCCCCACCCGCCACCGGGGTGAAACGTATGCTCGCGGGCCTCCTGCAGAGGCTGAACGCTGACCGCTGATTGCTACCACGCCTGAAAGATTTCAAGTATTCTTGGGTAGGATTAGATGACATCCACTTTTTTGCAACTGCCAACGGCTGTCATCGTTGTTTTGTCAGGGGATGGCTGCCGGTGGCAAGCGCGAAGTTATCGATAACTGTCAAGCAGCATCAGATCCGCGTCCACACGTTCCCGGCTTGTATACAACAGCCACCGCCCATCCGGGCTGACCGTCAAATTTGGAAGGTGCCCGGTGCCCGTGTTCTCAATGGGACCAATGGTTATCGGCGGTGTTTTGAAAGTGAAGAATTTCACTGGCTTACTACCATTGCCCTCAGCAGCCCAATAGCCGAAGAAGATGCCCTTTTGCGTAAGCGCCCACCCTTTAAACCATGGACCGTCCAGCACCTTGTGCTCTTCGCCGCCGTCGGCCAGGTCACTTGGCGCCGCCTATGACAGAATATAAACATGTCAGATCCTGTAATCCTAATTGCCAGTGGAGACCTGCGTCTGTCCGCGAACCGGATGTGCTGGCCGGCGCAGCAGAAGGTGGAAGATGCGGTCGTGAACGCCATCCGCCGCGAAGGCCGGGAAGTGAAGCGCGGCCATGAATACGATCGGGAAAAGCAGCATGGATTCATAGATAGCCAGAAGCGCGGTATGGAAGTTTTTCGCAGCATACCGCCGGAGGCCCCATTGGTAGTAGCGGAGGCTGTTTGGCAATACAGTCACCACGTGCTGCCCGGTCTGACCACGCACAAAGGGCCCATTCTGACAGTGGCAAACTGGAGCGGCGAGTGGCCGGGCCTGGTGGGTATGCTCAACCTGAACGGCTGCCTCACCAAGGCTGGCGTCCGGTACAGCACGCTTTGGAGCAGAGGTTTCGACGACGGGTTTTTCCTGAATCATCTCCGCAAGTGGCTGGCCGGCGAACAGGTCGTGCACGACACCAGCCATGTCCGGAAACTGAGCGATTACAAACTGCCCGCACGCACCGAAGAGATCGGTCGCGAACTGGCTGCAGGCCTGGTTCGCGGCAAAGCCATACTCGGCATTTTTGACGAAGGATGCATGGGGATGTACAACGCTATCATCCCCGACGAGCTTCTACACCAGACCGGTGTTTTCAAGGAGCGGCTCAGCCAGTCCGCCCTGTACGCAAAAATGCGGGAAGTGCCGGATGATGAAGCTCGCGCGGTTCGTGCGTGGCTCGACGCCAAAGGGATGAAGTTCCACACAGGACCGAATCCCGAGACGGATCTCACGGACGATCAAATTCTGCAACAGTGCAAGATGTACATCGCGGCGCTTCGCATCGCCGATGATTTCGGCTGTGATGCCATCGGCATCCAGTACCAGCAGGGGCTGAAGGATCTCGCCCCGGCATCGGACCTCGCGGAAGGGCTGCTGAACAACGTGGACCGGCCGCCGGTGAAAGCGGAAAGAAACGGGCGAGTTCTCTACGAAGGCAAGGCTCTGCCACACTTCAATGAAGTAGATGAGTGCGCCGGCCTCGACGCACTCGTGACAAACCGCATCTGGAACAAACTGGGTTTTGACCCGGAGAACACACTGCACGATGTCCGTTGGGGGGAAGACTATCCGGTAAACGGTAAAGACGAATTCGTGTGGGTGTTCGAAATCTCCGGCGCCGTTCCGCCGAAGCACCTCACCGGCGAATATGCGGGCGCCGTGAGCGAACGCCAGCCACCCATGTATTTCCGTTTGGGAGGAGGCACCATCAAAGGCGTCAGCAAGCCGGGCGAAATTGTCTGGAGCCGTGTTTTCGTCGATGGCGGAAATCTAAAAGCCGACCTCGGGCGGGCATGCGCGGTGGAATTACCCCAGGAAGAAACCGAGCGCCGGTGGCGCAGCACTACTCCACAGTGGCCCATCATGCACGCCGTCACTTACGGCGTGACTCGCGACCAGATGATGGCGCGGCACAAAGCGAACCACATCCAGGTGGCATATGCTCCCGATGCGGAGCGCGCGAACTTCGCGCTGGCGGCGAAAGCCGCCATGTTCCGCGAGCTTGGATTGGAAGTCAGCATTTGCGGAGACCGTCACGGGCTGTAGCCCTCTGGCGCTTGTTATACTGCCCTATTCACCCAAGGAGAATTGAACGTTGAGAGTTGGAATCATCGGCACAGGAGCCATTTCGCACAAGCATGCGCAGGCATACAAGAATATTGGCTACACGATAACGGTCTGTACGGACGTGTACGAGCCCGCGGGCCGCAAGTTCGCCGAGCAGTACGGCTGTACCTTCGTCTCCACCTATGAGGAGCTTTGCCGCCACCCGGAAGTGGATTTCGTGGACGTTTGCACGTTTCCTGATTTCCGGCTCCAACCGCTGGAGATCTGCGCGGAGGCGAAGAAGCACATCCAGGTGCAGAAGCCGATCTCGACAAACCTGGAGACCGCCCGCAAGATGATCAACACCGCGAAAAACGCCGGCATACAGTTGGGCGTTGTCAGCCAACATCGCTTCGACGATTCGTCACAGTTCTTGTCGAAGGCCATAGGAGCCGGACGCCTCGGAAAGATTCTGCAAGCGGACGCCTACGTGAAGTGGTACCGCTCCGCCGAGTATTACTCGCGGCCCATCAAAGGCAGTTGGCAAACCGAGGGCGGCGGCGCGATGATCAACCAAGCCATTCATCAGGTGGACGTGCTGCTCTGGCTGGTCGGTCCCGTAAAGGAACTATTCGCCTACTGGCAACTCGGAGCGCTGCATAAGATCGAATCGGAAGATGTCGTCAATGCCCTGATGCGGTATGAGAATGGCGCTACCGGCGTAATTCAGGCAAGCACGGCATTCTGGCCCGGGTATACTGAGCGGCTGGAGATTCATGGCACCAAAGGAACGGCGGTCATCTCGGGCGACAAGCTCACTACGTGGGATGTACAGGACGATTCGGGCGATCCGGCGCCGGTGGAAAAGGAAGTGATGTCTGGCTCGTCGGACCCGATGGCCATCTCGCTGACTCCGTTTGAGCGGCAGTTCCGCAGCTTCGGAGAAGCCATCCAGACCGGAACCAAGCCGTTCATTTCGGGCGAGGACGGCTACCGTGCACTGGAACTGGTGCTGTCCGTGTACAAGTCCAGCCGCGAGGGGCAAAAGGTAACGTTAGACAACAAGGCGAACTGATTCCCGATGTCGTCCTGGCTCACTGTCCGCGTTCCGGGTTCCAGCGCTAACCTGGGACCGGGCTTCGATGCACTCGGCCTTGCATTACGCATCTATCTGACCTGCCGCTTCAGGCAAAGCGAGACTCTCATCATCCGGACGTGCGGCAGGGACGCGCCGATGATATCGACCGGTGAGGACAACCTGATCTGGCAGACGGTGCTGGCCGTGGCACGCGATACCGGGATGACAGCCACACCACTCGAATTGGAGATCGACAACGATATTCCCATCGGCAAAGGGCTGGGCTCGAGTGCCGCGGCCCTCACCGCCGGGGTCGTCATTGCCAGCCATCATTTCGATCTCGGTTGGTAGCCGATGCGCATTCCCGATGAAGCCGCGCAAATCGCGGGGCGTCCCGATAATGGCGCCGCGTGCGTTCGCGGCTCCATCGGCGCCAGCGCAATCGATTCAGGCGGTGGC
>CAADGY010000178.1 GCA_900696665.1 uncultured Acidobacteriota bacterium | reverse complement strand
GTAGGCGTGGTCACCGCGGGGATGACTGCGTTCTACGTATTTCGCGCGCTGTTTCTCACGTTTTTCGGGACCTACCGGGGCGAGGAGCGCCATCCGCACGAGTCGCCTGCCTCCATGTGGATTCCTCTCGCCGTACTGGCCGTGCTCTCGGCGGTGGGCGGATTCTTCCATGTTCCCGGCTGGCTGGAGCCCCTATTCGGGGAGGCGGCGGGCGAACATAGCCAGGCACTCGTGTTCACTTCCGTGGCGGCAGGCGCCATCGGAATCCTCCTCGCCTGGCTGCTGTACGTTCAAAACCCTGCTCTGGCCGGTTCTCTGGCTGCCCGCGCGCGCGGCCTGTACCAGTTGGTGCTGAACAAATATTACGTGGATGAGATCTACCGCGCGCTCATAGTGAATCCTACTATCTCCATTTCGCAATCGGTTCTGTGGCGGGGCGTCGATGCCGGCATCATCGACGGCGCCGTGAATGGAATTGGCGCAAGATCCCGCGGTCTCGGCGCCGTTCTCCGCCACTTGCAATCCGGCAATATCCGCAGTTACGCCGGATGGGTGCTGCTTGGCTCGGTGATTGCCGTCTTTGTGCTCGGTATCGCGGGAGGTATCCGATGAATCTGCTGACGCTGGTGCTCGGAATTCCGCTGGCCGGGTTTTTGATCCTGCTCGTTCTGCCGAAAGAGAACTACGAACTGATCCGGCGTATTGCTCTGCTTGTTTCCGTCACGGCGTTCTTTTTGTCGCTTGGCCTGGTTTCTCCGGTGTGGCAGGCGGCGCCCGGCGACTATGCGCTCGAAGTCGATGCGCCGTGGATCACGACGCTTCGTATTCACTACCACGCCGGCATTGATGGCATCAGCCTCTGGCTGGTCTTGCTTTCTACGTTCCTGACACCGGTGTGTGTGCTTATTTCGTGGCGCTCGATCGCGAGCAAGGTGAAGGGGTTCTTCGCCTTTCTCCTGTTGCTCGAGTTCGGCCTCATCGGCGTTTTCGTCTCCCTCGACCTGTTTCTGTTTTATGTTTTCTGGGAAGTCTCACTGGTGCCGATGTACTTTCTGATCGGTGTATGGGGGCATGAGCGGCGCATCTACGCCGCCGTGAAGTTCTTCCTGTACACGATGGTGGGATCACTGCTGATGCTGGTAGGCATCATCTGGCTGTACAATCGCACGGGCACGTTCGATCTGCCGGCCATTCTGGGAATGATTTCTGACGGACGCCTGAATCTCACCCACGCCGAGCAGATCCCGTTATTCCTGGCGTTTTTCCTCGCGTTTGCCATCAAAGTCCCCATCTTTCCGCTGCATACGTGGCTGCCCGACGCGCACGTGGAAGCGCCCTCGGCAGGCTCTGTGATGCTGGCCTCCGTGATGCTGAAGATGGGCACCTACGGCCTTGTGCGGTTCTGCCTGCCGCTGTTCCCGCTGGCCTCGCGCGCCTGTGCCCCCTGGATCATTACATTGGCGATCATCGGTATCATCTACGGCGCGCTGGTGGCGATGGTGCAACCCAATATGAAAAAGCTGGTGGCTTACTCTTCCGTGAGCCACTTGGGGTTCGTCGTCCTCGGCGTTTTTTCCTTTACCCAGATCGGCATGGATGGCGCGGTTTATCAGATGCTGAACCACGGTGTTTCGACTGGCGCTCTCTTTGTGCTGGTGGGCTATATGTACGATCGCCGGCATTCGCTCGAAATTGCGGATTACGGTGGGGTAGCAACCGTGGCGCCGTGGCTTTCTACAGCCTTCATGATTACGATGCTGGCCAGTATCGGGCTTCCCACTTTGAACAATTTCATCGGAGAGTACCTGGTGTTGCAGGGTGCCGCCCAGGAGAACTTCACCTGGGCGGTATTCGCCGCCATCGGCGTCATTCTTTCGGCTTGTTATATGCTGTGGCTCTATCAGCGCGTCTTTTTCGGAGATACTCCGGAAGCCGTGGCCTCGCACATGTCCGACCTGCGGATCAGGGAGATGGCCGCCATGGTTCCCCTCATCGTGTTGATGGTGTGGATGGGCATGGCTTCCCAAACGTTCCTCCCTTCCATCGGCGCCTCCACGGCCGCGGTCATCGAACGAACCGAAGCAGTAAAGGAAATACGAGTGGAATCGGGCGCTTCCCTCCTTGCCAAAGTGAAGGAGATCTGGCATGCCCGTTAATTTCGTCCCTTCCGGCGCGGAGATGCTTCGCATTCTGCCGGAGATCATCCTGGTTTTGGCCGGTACGCTCATCATGATCATGGAGCCGTTGACACGGCCGGCGAACAAACACTTCCTCGGCAAGTTCGCACTGGCGTCACTGTTCGCCGCACTGTGGGGTTCCGTAGTGGCGCACGCCAACCCCGGTCCGGCGTTTCAAAACATGCTGATCGTGGATGGCTTCGATACCTTTTTCCGCATTCTGGTGATTGTTGTCGGCATTTTGACCGTGCTGGCATCTTTCCAATACCTCAAGCGAGAACAGTCCGATTCGGGAGAGTACTACGCGTTGATCTTGTTTTCGCTCGTTGGCCAATGCGTAATGGCGGGTGCGAACGAGCTCATCATGGTCTTTATCGGACTTGAGATTTCATCGATCGCCACCTATGTTCTGACCGGTTACCTGCGCGACGACAAGCGCGCCAACGAAGCTGCCATCAAGTATTTCCTGCTGGGATCATTTGCCACCGCCTTTCTGCTGTATGGCATTGCGTGGATTTACGGACTGACAGGGTCGACGAATCTCACCGAAATCCGGAGTGCGCTGATGGACCTGCAGACTTCGCCTTCCGTGATGCTGGTGGGGACAGCCGCGGCACTCATGCTGGTTGGCTTTGCGTTCAAAGTTTCTGCCGCTCCTTTCCAGGTTTGGACGCCCGATGTGTATCAGGGTGCGCCCGCGCCGGTGGCGGCGTTTCTGTCGACCGGCCCGAAAGCAGCGGCCTTCGCCATCTTCGTTCGCGTGTATGCGACGGCGTTCGACTCCATCTCGGCACGGTGGGAGCCGTTGATCTGGATCTCCGCTCTGCTGACCATGGTTATCGGGAATTTCGCGGCGCTGGTCCAGAACAATATCAAGCGGCTGCTCGCCTACAGCTCGATTGCTCACGCGGGCTACCTTCTGGTAGCCATGACGGCTCATTCAGAAATCGGAATCGCCGCCATTATGTTCTACCTTGCCGCGTATGCGCTCATGAACGTCGGTGCGTTCGCTATCGTGGCGCATTTCTCCCGCCGGCGTGAGCGCTATTTGCAGGTGGAAGATCTGGCTGGCTTGGGATGGAAACAACCGGTAACCGCCGGCTTGTTCGCCATCTTCCTGCTGTCGCTGATCGGCGTTCCTCTTACCGCAGGCTTTTTCGGCAAATTCTACATCTTCAAGGCCGCCCTGGAAGCAGATCTGCTGTGGCTGACGATCCTCGGTCTGCTAACCAGCGCGGTTGCGGCTTATTATTACCTGCGGATTCTCGTCGTGATGTATATGCACGAGGCGGGCGAACCGGCCTCGACGCTGCCGCCGCCGGGCGCGGGCCTGAAAACGGCGCTATGGGCATCGGCAGTGGGAACGCTAATTCTGGGGATCTTCCCTTCGCTGGTGCTGGATTTCGCCGGCCGTTCCGCCACTCTGCTGAAGTAACGCGCGCGCTTACCAGGCGTGATAATATCCGTCGCGCCTGGATATTTCCACCTGGCAACCGAACACTTCCGACAGCCGTTCCGGAATCAGCATCTGTTCTTTGGGTCCATCGGCCGCAACACGTCCGGATTTCATCATAATCACACGCTCGATTTCCGGCACGATATCCGCCAGGTGGTGTGTGACAAGTAAAACAGCCACCCCGGAGGCTGCCAGTTTGCTGAGAAACCGGCTGAGCTCCTGTTGCGCGTGAAGGTCGAGGCTGGTGCTGGGTTCATCGAGCAACAGCGCTTTCGGATTGTGAACAAGCGCGCGCGCGATGAGAATCCGGCGGCCTTCTCCTGAAGACATCTCCGTCATCTCACGGCCAGCCAGGTGTGAAATCTCCAGGCGATCGAGAATGGAATCGACTCTCGCCTGCATCTGGGGCGTGATCTGCTGGTGGGGCCAGATGCCGATGCTGCTGAAGAAGCCCGATAGCACAACTTCCCGTCCCGTGATCTCACGTGTGCAGGTGGCCATCAGGTCGTGCGAAACGATTCCGAGGCAGGAACGGAGTTGGAAGACATCCCAAACCTCCTGCCCCATGATGCGCAGAACGAATCCTTCGTGAAGGAGCGGATAACACTCGCGGCTCACTACTTTCACCAGCGTGGATTTGCCGCAGCCATTGGGTCCGAGAATGGCGACGTGCTCGCCGCTGGCGATGGTGAGGGAGAGACGGTCCAGCGCAAGCGTGCTACCCCTCATAACAGAAACATTGCGTAATTCCAGTAACGGAGCGATCTCGGGCATAGCGATGAAGATTCCAGGATACTGCGTCCCGGCTCTTATCCGCTTTCGCCCGCCTGTTCCGCCGCCGGAATTGCAAACGTGCCGGTTGCCGCCTCGGGAGGATCACCCGGAACCGCCTGCAAAGCCACGATCAATTCGCGGGCCTCAGCACGGATGGAAGGCAGCCGCCACGCAAACAACGCGCCGGCCGTAATGCTGATGGCTCCTCCGGCGGCTACAACCCACGTCGCTCCGATGATGGAAGCAAACCAGCCGGCAAGCAGCGCTCCAAATGGAGCCATGCCCATAAACATCATCGAGTACACGGCCATCACACGGCCGCGGATCTCGTCCGGGGACATCGCCTGGATCAGCGTATTCGACGATGCCATTTCCAGCATCATGAACAAACCGACCGGAAAAAGGACGGCTATGGACAGTGCGGCATGACGCGACCACGCGAACAACACCAGGCTGACGCCGAACCCAACCGCCGAAACGGCAATCAGCCGCCCCAGGCCGCGGAACCCTTGCTTCCCCGCCAGGACCAGAGCTCCAGTAAGCGCGCCGACGCCGGTTGACGCCATCAGCACCCCCAATAAAGAGGCGCCGCCGTGCAGCACGCTGTCGGCGAATACGGGCATCAGCACTGTGTACGGCATACCCACCAGGCTGATGATGCCCAGCAAGCCCAGCAGGTATCGTATCGGACGAGTGCGGTGAACGAAAACAAAACCTTCGGCGATGCGCGAAATGGCGGACCCCGATGCGGTGCTTCTGCGGTGCGTAACGTTGATCAGGTACAAGCCGGAGAGTACGGCAATATAGCTGACGCCGTTGAGGAAAAAGCACCAGGCCTCTCCAACCGCCGCCACCAGCATGCCCGCAACCGCCGGACCTACGATGCGCGCGCCGTTGAACATGGAGGAGTTCAGGGCGATAGCATTCGGCAGATCCTCCCGGCCCACCATGTCCAGAACAAAACTCTGCCGCGCGGGAATATCGAACGCGTTGACTACGCCCAGGGATGCGGCAATGATCATGATGTGCCACACCTGTATGATTCCGGTGAACGTGAGGGTAGCCAGAAGGAATGCCAGAATCATAAAAGCGGACTGAGTGGCCATGATCACGCGCCGGCGATCGAAGTGATCAGCCACCGCGCCGCCAATGGGCGCGAGCAAAAACACCGGGATCTGATTCGAAAAACCCACCCATCCGAGCAGCACGGCCGAACCGGTGAGGCGGTACACAAGCCAGGACTCAGCAATCATCTGCATCCAGGTACCGATGAGGGAAACCAACTGGCCGGACACGAAGAGCCGGAAGTTACGGTGCTTCAACGATCGCAAGATTCGCGGGAACCTGGTTCCCTGCGAACTCACTTCAGAACCTCGGACAACCTTTGCAACGCACCTTCCAGCGTCTGTTTGTTTTCGAGGACCGGGGCAAAGAGGTCGCCCACGCGATTGAAGCGCTGAACAGCGTTTGCGATCGTGAACTGCTCCGGCCGCAGGCCGCTCTTCACTTCAGCCCAGCGCAGCGGCGTCGACACGGGGGCTTTCGGGTGCGCACGAAGCACGTAAGGAGCAGCAATGGTCTTCGATGACGAATTCTGCAAATAGTCGAAGTAGACCCGTCCTTTGCGGCGCCTGGTCACGGTACGGGGCGTGGTGAACAGGTCCGGATTTTCCCCGATTACAAGGTACGACAGGAGTTCGGCAAACGATCGTACCTGCTCGTAGGTGTACTTCGCTTCTAGAGGGACATAGACATGCATCCCGTCCCCGCCGGTGGTCTTTGGAACGCCTTCGAGTCCGAGAAGGTCCAGCTTCGATTTTGTAATGCGCGCGGCTTCCACAATCTGATCGTACGAGCACTCCAGCGGATCCAGGTCAATAAGAATGAAATCCGGATAATCGAGCGTTCCGATGCGGCTCATCCAGGGATTCTGATCGATGCATCCAAGATTGGCGAGATATAACAGCGTGGCCCGATCGTCCGCCACTACGTAACGGATGGGTGCGTTGCGGTGCTCCGAGTGAATCGGTTCGATTCGCAGCCATGAAGGATAAGTGGCCGGAATGTCCTTCTGGAAGAAGAACTCGCCGTGGATACCGTTGGGGTAGCGTTTCAACGACAGCGGCCGGTCCTGGAGGTGGGGCAGAATGAAAGCCGCCACGGCATCGTAGTAGTTGACCACGTCTCGTTTTGTATATCCATCGTCGGGATAGTAAAGCTTATTCAGATTCGTGAACTTGATGGATCTGCCGTCAATTGTGCGCGTCACTTCCTCTTCGCCGCGGCGCAGCAGCGGGCGTTCCCGTTTCGGCTCAGCGGCGCTCTCAGCCGTGTTATGGCCGGGCGACTCGCGCACGCACTGGCGGGGATCGATGTCGGAGCGCAGTCCAAGAAAAACGGGTGCGCGCAGCCTGCCCTCCGCCGTCCATTCGGTGTATTTTATGCGGCATACCAGCTCGGGGCTGACCCAACTGGCTTTGCGGATCATCTTGGGTTCGGGACGGAAGGGACAGGTCTCCGTAATCAGCGGGCCGAGTTGCTCATAAATTCTTTTGATCAGCTTGCCGTTGAATCCGGTACCGGCATTACCGGCGTACGTCAGCCGGTTCTTATCGTATATGCCCAGGATCAATGAACTGAAAAATTCACGCTCGCCATGTGTGAAACCGCAAATGACAGCGTCCTGCTCATTTACGATCTTGATCTTCAGCCACTTCGAACTACGCTTCCCTTCATACAGGCTGTCCGCCTGCTTGGCGATGACTCCTTCGATCCCCATGCGGCGTGCAGCTTCCACGATCTCGGCTCCCGGCGCCTGGAAATGCCGTGAGTACCGCAGACACTCGCCGGGTTGTATTAAAGCTTCGAGCGCTTTCTTACGTTCGAGCAGCGGGACGCGCCGGAGATCGTAGCCATCCCAATAAAGAAGATCGAAGGCAAACAAAAATACCGGGGTCTTGCGGGAAAGGTAGGCGGCTGCATTGGCATCCGCCACCATAATGCGGGACTGAATCAGCTCAAAGCGGGAGCGTCCCTGTTCATCCAGAGCGGCGATTTCACCGTCCAGAATGAAGCTCCCAGCCCGGACGTGGTGAGGAATGACGCTCAATTCCGGATACTGGCGGTTGAAAGACAGCCCGTTGCGCGAGACGATTCTCATCTTGCCGCCATCGACGTAGCAGATTGCGCGCACACCATCCCATTTCACTTCGAACACCCACTGCTCCCCGGCGGGCGGGCTCGAGGCCAGCGACGCGAGCATGGGTGTAACGGATTCGGGCATGGCGGCGGCCACCGCTCCCGGAAGCATAGCGGGTCCGTTCTTCGAACTCGCGGTGGAACGCCTGCGGCTCTTCTTTTTGTTTACCGCAGGCAGATCTCTGGCAATCTCCTCCTGGCTCCGTCTGGTCAACACGCTCCAGGCGTACTGCTCGATATCCCAGCCGGGAACGGCTGCCTCATCGCGCTTCTTGATAAGCAGCCATTCGTTCCCTTTACCGCGATTCTTCATTCGCACCAGGGCGAAGGCGCCGCGCAGTTTCTCTCCCATCAGCCGGAATTTCACATCACCGCGTTCATACTGATCGGTTACCGGGGCGCCGCCCAACAGTTCATACGTCCCCTGGTCCCATAACATCACGCTTCCCGCGCCGTAGTTCCCTTCAGGGATATTTCCCTCGAAAGCACCGTAGTCGAGCGGATGATCTTCCACATGCACGGCGAGAGACTTCACCTCCGGGTCGAGGGACGGACCCTTGGGAACTGCCCAGGACTTGAGCACGCCGAACATTTCCAACCGGAAGTCGTAATGCAAACGGGTCGCATCGTGGCGTTGGACGAAAAACCGGCTGGCTAGCGGGGGCGTCGCTTCCGACGGCTCCGGCTCGGGGGTCTGATCGAACTTGCGTTTCCTGGCGTATTCCTTGAGGGACATGACCGAATTGGGGCACTACCGCCGGAAGGTAATTCCCGGCCGCGTGTCCCGGTGCCAGGGTACCCGGAATCGCAGGATATTGGCAAACGCGCGGCTTGGATTAAGCATCGAACGGGTGATGATCAGAATGCCGAGGTTGTCTGTCTTCCGCTCGACCCAGCGGATAAAGAAGCGGTCCATCGCGTCCTCGGTGATCTGCCAGCCGAGACCCCCGACGGGCGTGAAGACCAGGTCGATGGCTCCCATGGTGCCCGGTTTCTTGCCGACATTCCCGATCGATGCCTCGCTGAGGGGCCCCAACTCGAAATTGAGACTATACGCGGCGGAAAAGAACATCGCGCGCATCCTGCTTCTCCAATACTCCGGCTCCAGCCCGAACTCCTGGTATCTTCCGAAGTCGTCGTTCTGCACCTGAATATAGCCGGATACCGCCCCCTGCATCGGATGCCCGACGAAATTGGCCATTACGGTGTCCCCGTCGTTCCATCCGCCAAGATTTTTGACGGACCGGAAATAGTCCCCCCAAAAGGGGCCTTTGAGCCCTTCCCGCGTACCTTCCTGGAGAAGCCGGCCGCCTTGTTCGATAAACAAAAACATTGTGGCCTGCCTCAGTGCGGGCCGCCAATGAAAGCCTGGTTCCGGTTCCGAATCGCCTTGAGCCGCCACGGCGCAGGGAATCGTAACCAGAAGACAGGAAATTGCAACTGTTTCCCTCATTGATCTTCTATGGAAAAATGACGCAGCGAAACGCTCCTATTGATCACAGTTTAATCTCCTACAATGAAGTGGTGAGTTTCCCCTCCGTCGATGAACAGGTGGTCTATCTCAAGAAGGGGCTGGCCGAGCTGATTCGTGAAGACGAACTGCGTAGCCGGTTGAAAAGAAGCCGCGAGACCGGAAAGCCCTTAGTGGTAAAGGTAGGATTCGATCCGACCGCCCCCGATCTGCACCTGGGCCATACCGTGCTGCTACGAAAGATGAAACATTTTCAAGACTGCGGCCATACGGTGATTTTCGTAATAGGTGTCATGACAGGGCTCATCGGCGACCCGACCGGACGCAATATCACTCGTCCACCGATGACACGAGAGGAGATTGATCAGAACGCCGATACCTACAAGGCACAGGTATTCAAGATCCTGGATCGCGAGAGAACCGAGATTCGATACAACAGCGAATGGCTGGAACCGCTGCGGCTGGAGGACGTGATCCGGCTGGCGTCAAAGTATACCGTAGCGCGGCTGCTCGAACGGGACGATTTTTCGAAGCGCTTCAAAGAAGGCATTCCGATCTCCGTGCATGAACTGTTCTATCCGCTCGCCCAGGCTTATGACTCCGTGGCGCTCGCCTGCGATGTGGAAATGGGAGGCAACGACCAGAAGTTCAATCTTCTGGTCGGCCGCGAAATCCAGCGCGATTACGGACAGCCGCCACAGATCGTCGCCACCACCCCTCTTCTCGAGGGGTTGGATGGCGTCGAAAAGATGTCGAAATCAAAGGGCAACTACGTCGGCATCACGGAATCGCCGGAAGAGATGTTCAAGAAGC
>CAADGY010000177.1 GCA_900696665.1 uncultured Acidobacteriota bacterium | reverse complement strand
TGTTCAACGCCTCCGCCGCGAACAGTTCCCGAACGCTCGCGCCTGCCAGTTCAAAGTGGGCCTTGGTGGTTGTGAAGTGGTAGTTCATGGGCACCACATTGCCCGGTTTCAGAAACGTTTTCGCCAGCAGGTGTTCGGCAGCCCGGCCCTGATGGGCGGGCAGAACATAGCGGTACCCGAAAATTTCCCGGACGGCGTCTTCCAGCCTGTAAAAGCTCTCGGAGCCGGCGTACGCGTCGTCGGCCTGCATCATGGCGGCCTGCTGATTGTCCGTCATGGCGTTGGTGCCGCTGTCGGTCAGCATGTCCAGAAAAAGATCACGCGAACGCAGGAGGAACGTGTTGTACCCCGCTTCCTCTATCGCCCGCAGGCGTTCTCTTACGGGCAGCAGGCGCACTTTTTGCACAATTCGAACTTTGTGCATTTCGATCGGAATCTCGATACCGGTAGAAAGGCGAATACTCATGATTATTCGGATGATATCATCCGGAAGTGGCAAATGGGAATAAACAGTCAGGATTTCATTTGACTCGCGGTCTCTCTCTACCACACGAATGCGGCCATCTGATTGTCAGGGGGATGTGTCGTCACCCGCGAATCCGAATCTTCCGCTCATGTTCACCAGCGGCCGCTTTTTCGAGCAGGGAATACGAATACCTTTCATGCACGATTTACGCATCATTACGGTTGGCTTCGCTCCAATCCGGACGGGGAATTTCATGCTGCAACCCCTGCCATCCACGGCAAAGCATGCGGGCTCGTTTTCATCCACAATAGAGCAATGTCCATAACTCTTGACGTCGCTCGAAAGATCATTGCCGCCGCTGAGAAGAAAGCGGCGGAAATCAAGCAGCCCATGAACATCGCCGTTGTGGACGAGGGGGGCAACCTGGTGGCGCACGTGCGCATGGATGGGGCCTGGATCGGCAGTATCGATATCTCTATCAACAAGGCGTACACCTCAAGCGCATTCAACATTTCCACCAAAGACCTGGCTGCGCATTCTCAATCCGGCGGACAGTTTTTCGGGATACACGTTTCCAACGGCGGCCGGATCATGATTTTCGCCGGCGGCATTCCGCTAAAGCGCGAGGGCAAAGTGGTCGGGGCGATTGGCGTCAGTGGCGGATCGGGGGAACAGGATCACGCCGTAGCCGAAGCCGGCGCCGCCGCGATCTAAATCTGCTCATCAGTCAACAGACGACGCCGTATCTGCGCCGGGCGTGCTATTAACCGCCCGAGCACGAATATTGCACCGAACGATACGGCTACAATGACGAATACCCAACGCAGGCCGGCCGCCTGGGCCGCCTTTCCCGCTACCCATGGCAGGGTCATGCCCCCGGTCAGTGCGACTGTGAAAAGCAGTCCGAACACGGTTCCGGAGTGCTCCCGGAATTCCGCGCCGGTAATCCCGAGAACGGTCGGGTAGATCCCGGCAAGCGCCAATCCGGTGAAAACAATCGCAGCGGCAGCGAGTGCCGGCGAGGACGCAACCACCGTCAATACCGCCCCGGCACACGCGGTTAACGCACAAAGTGCGACGAACCGGTGCGGATCGCCGCCGAGCAGCATGCGGCTGAGCGCGATGCGCGAAACCATCAATGCCGCCCAATAGCCCGCCAGAACGAAGGATGCGCTCGATACCGCTAGCCCCATGGCGTTCGTCAGGTATGTGGCAATGTAGCCGCCAAGTGTAAACTCGACTCCGGATTGGAAAAACAGCAGCACCGCCGCAAACAGGACCAGTGGTGAACGGATAAAGCGGGGCATGGCCGCAAAGGGTACTTGCTGCCGCTGCTTCGGGGGCGCAAATCGCAGCACTGCCGAAAATACCCCTGCGGCTATACATAGCAGGGCAGCGAATAACAGCAGATACTCCAAACCCAGCGCCACAAGCAGTGCCCCGATGGTAAAAGGCAGGAACAACGCTCCGAAACCAAAGAACACCCCCAGGACATTCAGCGCCGAACTCTTACGCTTCGGCTCATCGTGAAGATCGGCAACCAGAGTGTTTGTTGCGCCGTTCAGCGCGCCGCCACCAACCCCCAGCAGCACTGCGGTGGGGATCAGCGCGGCAAAAGTATCCGCACGCAGAATCATCACTAGAGATGCCGCTACCAGCAGTGGACCGGCCGCGAGCGGGGGTTTCATCCCAAAGCGGTCCATGGCCACCCCGAGCAGCAGGCTCGATGCCAGCATGGCGAAGTTCATCACGAGGAACAGCGTGCCAATGCTGGAGGCCTGAAATTCGAGCCGCGCGGAGAGCACCGGCAAGATTGTGCCAAGCAGCGCCATGACAATACCGAAAACAAACATGCCGGCATAAGCGGCTACGCTCAGCAGGCCTCTGTGGATTTTCGAATCAGGCGTTGCCATGCGCAACCGGCGAGCGATCGAAGAGCTTCCCGGTGAATGCATCAAACACCCGGAAGTTGTGATCCTTCTGTACCCCGGAAACATTCGGCGATACGAATGTCGGGGGCACGGTTCCGTTAGCGGCCAACCGTGCGCCGGTTTCGGCCACCAGCGCCATTGCCAGGAACACCGCCGCTATCGTGGATCCCGCCGCTACCTTCTCAGGCTGGCCGATATCCACCTGTGCGTCTTCAGGTTCTACGCAGTTATCGAGTGCGATGTCGGCCACATCGGAAAGCTTCTTGCCGCTTGAATGCGTGGCGTTTGCGATTTTGGCATTGGCGAGCGAGGAGACGGTGATCACCTTCAGACCCCGTTGCTTCGCGTAAAGGGCGGCTTCAACAGGCGCGGCATTCAGTCCGCCGTGCGAGAACACGATCATGCAGTCGCCCGCTTCAAAAGCGTAGCTCTGCAAAAAATGTTCGATATAACCTTCGCGGCGCTCCAACCAAAGCAGTTCACGCGCGCCGCCGGGACCTACCACGTTGTGCCACATGAGCCGCGGATCGTAAAGCGGAAAAAACCCGACAAAGCTCCCGTAGCGGGGAAACACATCCATGACGGGGATGACCGAGTGTCCGCTCCCAAACAAGTAGACACGCTTTCCCGCTTGAATCGCGGCGGCGAGCATCTCGCCTGCCTGTTCAATTTTCTTCATCTCACGCTCGTTGATGGAGCTGAGAACCTCGCTGATACGTTGGAAGTAGTTCTTAGCAGACATAGGGTAGTCCTGAGTTAATCCTGGCGGTAGGTTTGTAGCAGCGCGAGCCTTGCGGCGCCGAGTAGACCCGCATCTTCACCCAACCGGGTCTTTTCGATTCGTGCCAACTGCGCAGCCACCGGCTGCGCCCATCGGGGCACGGCGGCGCGCACAGGTTCCAGCAGGAGATCCGCCGCCTGCATCAATCCACCACCCAGCACGACCAGTTCCGGATCGAAGACACTGATCAGGTTTGCAATACCTTTAGCGAGATACTCCGCGGTTCCGGCGATGGCCGTGAGGGCATGCTCGTCCCCCGCCCGTGCGGCAGCGGCGACAGTTTCGGCGGAGGGCATTCCCGCACGGTGCGCCAGTGCGGGGCCGGCTGCTTCGGACTCCCAACAGCCCGTTTCCCCGTATTCCGGTTTCCATGCGCTTTCTATCGCCATCCACCCCGCTGAGCCGGCGATTCCATGTGCTCCTTCAACGATGCGGCCGCCAGCGAGAATGCCAACGCCAATGCCGGTGCCGATGGCCACGAAGACCACGTCGCTCAGTCCACGCGCCACTCCCAGCCACTGCTCGCCCAGCACATAACCCGTGCGGTCGCTGGCGATCGCAGTGCGAAGGCTCAGGCGGTTCTGTAGAGCGTCCCGCAGGGGAACGTAATCGTGCCCCCACAAATTCGGTGCCCACGCCGTTCCGTTGCGCGGGTGATAGATGCCCGGCACAATCAGGCCCACATGGGTTATTCCGGCGTCCGAAGTATAGGCGGCAACTTGATCGATAGTGCCTTCGAGGGTACGGGCTGCGGGAACTTTCTGCTTGTGGTGCAGGTAGCCCCCTTCATCCACTACGGCCATAGCCGTTTTCGTCCCACCGAGATCGATTGCGATTACGCTGTTCATTGCGGAGATAGCCGGACCACCCAGACTTCGGAAGGCTCCACGTGTTTTCGAAGCCGGAGCATGTCTCCGGCGCGCCCGGCCGGTACCAGTTTCTGTGCAACAAGGTCAAATGCTGTCCGCGCTGCTGTCCGAACATCGATGATCGCCTCTGTTGGGGTCTTGCCATGCCGGAAGACGAACAGCAACGTGTCCGGTCCGGCTTCGAGCGTGCGTACTTCGATGCCGCTGTCCGATGTTTTCACCGGCAGTTCCACACCCGCCCATTCGAGCAGTCCGGTGTAGAACCGTTCCACTTCGGGCGTTGGCGCCGACTGGTATGCCGCGCTCACATACGATCCGAGCATCAGGGTCTTTCCTTCTCCGTAGCGCGACATCACGGCCGCCGGCGCCCCGGAAGCAAACTCGGCGGCTACCCGCGCGTCTTCCCGGAGCGGTTCGAGGGTTTCCTCGTACCATCGCGCCGCCAGCATCTCTCCCGGTTTCAGGCCGGGTAAGTCCGGCGATGTCCAGCGTAGAGCCGTTCTCCCTCGTGCTCCGGTCTGGACGGCGGTTTCGCGGCAACCCATGACTTCCCACAGACCCATGCCGGGAATACGTTCGGCTGCATAGCCACGCTCGTTGTTCCAGCCCAGCCGCGCTTCCGCTACCAGCGCGCCGCCGCGCCGGACATATTCCTTGAAGTGCTCTGCCGATGCTTCCGGCAGCATCAGCGGGTACGGCAGCACCACCAGTTTGTATTGCGCCAGCAGGTCCGGCGACAGGTGATTGATATGGATGTAGTCGAGCGGCACATTGTGGGGAAACAGAGCGCGGTGGATGCCCAATAAGGAGTCCCGCTCAATTCTTGCTACCTCACCCTGCGGACCGCCATAGGCAGTTGCGCGCTGCCTGCCTCCCACAAAATACGACAAAGGATTGTAGACTACGGCCACTTGCGCCTTCGGCGGCCGTGCGTCCAGGAACAGCTTCTGATTCTGGTCGACTACACGCGCGATGGAACCGGCTACACGTGCCCGTTCCGTCACAGTCCCGTCCAGTTCGATCAAGCCGAATCCGCCACTCTCATAGCCGGAACTCATGGGATACCACGCGTAGAAGTTCACGCCTTTAGCGCCCCTGGCGAGCGCCGACCAGGCCCATATGCGGATATCCTCCGGTGTGACCGTGGGACTGACATTCAGCGCGATCGTTCCGAAGCCGCCTTGCAATTCTCCGATATAGAAACCACGCCCGCCGCCGGCGAATCCAAACGAGCGCGTGAAATCGAGCAACGCGGCACGCCAGGGGACATCACGATCGACGAAAGCGGAATGCTTGGGATAAAAGGATGTGCCGTAGTAATCCACCCTACGTGCCATCGTCCAATCGTCGGACTGGCCTTCCCAGTGATGCGGCGAAACGAACAGACCCACGCCCGCTGCGTGGCTGGTTACGATACTCTGCGGAGCGGCATCCTTCACCGCTGCATAACGTGCGGCAAGATCGTCGCCCAGTTTGCCGGCGATGAAAGTCTTCCAGTCAATGTAGTCGGTATAGGAGAGGATCGTGCTCATCCGCCCCGGCACAACGTCATCCCAATCTTCGTAGCCGCGATACCAGGCTTCGTTCAGCTTTCCGATAGAGCCGTATTTCTTTTGGAGCCAGGAACGGAATTTGGCGATGGTGTTTTTGCAGAAGCAAAACTCGGGATTCGAAATATAGGTGGGATTCGCCCAGTTGATAACGTGCGGCTCACTCCACAGGTCCCACCCTGCAAAGGCCTTACTGCGCCGCACGCGGCCGGCCAGAGCGGTATAAAAAGCGAGGTCTCTCTGGCGGATGCCAGGATGATCCATGCAGTAGCCCGGTGAGGACTCCGGCTCCACAACAGCGCCGTTGGACGAGACGAAGTAAGAGTCGGGAAATTTCTTGCCAAGCCAATGTGGAGCCGAATCCATATACACCTGCAAGAAAACCTTCAGTCCCTCCTCCTCGGCCAATTCCAGGATTACATCCAGGTTCTCGAAATTATAGCGATCCTCGCGTGGCTCGCCGGTGGCCCAGTCGATCCATGTTCGAACTGTGTTGAAGCCGAGCGACTTGATAGTGCGAATGTCCTGGCGCCACGTCTCTTTTTTTCCGCGTGCTCCGGATTCAAGCATGGGAGCGCGGGCTTTTCCGCCCCCGTACCAAACGGCAACCGGAAAAAACTCGGTGGCGAAGACGGGTGCGCAAAACAGAAAGAGGAAGACTTTGAGCATCGCCGTTCGAGCTATCGTCTAACCGGTTGCCATTCCTTCGTGAGTTCCAGCACAATCTTGTAACGGTCGCCGCGCATAACGGAAATAACGTATTCGAACGGCTGGCCGCCGGTAAGGAACGTGATGCGTTCAGCTGCGAGCGCCGGCGATCCGGGGGGCACCGACAGAAGTCCGGCATTCTCATCGTCGAGCGGAACGGCGCGGTGCGTCTCTTTCGCATAAGCGGGCCGCAATCCGTAGTGCATCTGCAATACCTCGTAGAGCGATGCGGTTCCGAACGCCTCATGCACCAACCCCGGCGCCAGTTTCAACGGAAGGTGCGCAATCTGCACACCCATCGGTTCGCCGCCGGCCAGGCGCAGCCGTTTAAGAACGAAAACCTCCTCCCGCTCTTTCAGCGAGAGCGCCGCGGCGACGTCCGCTTCCGCCGCGGCTATTTTTTGATCGAGCACCAGCGACGTAGCTGAGAATCCATGCCGCCGCATCTCCTCGGTGAAACCCGTCAGTTCTCGCGGACCCTGCTCGAGGCACGGGCGCGATACAAACGTTCCCCGTCCCTGTTCGCGGCGGACATAGCCAAGATCCGACAGTTCCTTTAAGGCCTGGCGGACGGTTATTTTGCTCACCCCGTACCGGATTGCAAGATCGCCCTCGGCGGGCAGACGCTCCTCTGGCTTCCACTGCCCTACTTCAATTGCAGTCAATAGGATCGTCTTCAACTGGTGGTAAAGAGGAGTGGGAAGAGCTTTATTAAGACTTCGCATCGTACCTTGCCTCAAAAGAATGGCTGGACATCATGTATTCAGGTCATTATAATGACATTGCTGGTGGTTGAGATCAAGTTTTAACGACGGTGAGAATGAACCGGACAGCCAGCAGTCGCGCTGTT
>CAADGY010000176.1 GCA_900696665.1 uncultured Acidobacteriota bacterium | reverse complement strand
GCCATCGGCCTGAGTGGCCCGGCAGCCGAAGTTCTGAATGTGGAACCGGCGCACTGCCTTTATTGTAGCGGCGGCGGGTTTAGCCTTCGCGGAAAGGACTGCGTTCAAACGCGTACTTGATGGCCCCGGCGGGAACTTCAAAGCTCGTCATGCCGCGGTTGCCTTGGTAGCCGAGAGCTTGGAATCCGGCGGGTGAGGTGGTCCAGGCATCCACGACGAGCCGCCGGGCCCAGTCGAAGAACTCGATGCCAGGGTTGAGTTCCGGGCTGGCGTTCCGGCGATAGGCGATCAGGTCCAGCAGTGCGTGCTGCTGTTCCGGTGTGGCGGCCAGGAAGGCTGACCCGCAGCGGCGTCGCGTCGCGTGGTCCAGCCATGCAAGCCCGCCCGTGAATATGGCTGCCATGCGGGCGCTGCCGGAGCAGAGGGTATCGATAAACTCGGCGGCGCCGGCGGCAGCGCCGCCTGCCTGATCGCCTTCCGGGGGGATGATGAGATCAGAGAGAGACTGAAGGGTGCTGAATTCGTGGGCGTTGAGCGATTTGGGCCGATAGACTCCTCCGGCTTGCGCGGCCGCCTCGGCGTGGTGCTGATGGACGTGTTGCGCTTCGGCGGGGTTGAGCCTTCCGGCCAATGCCGCCGACGCGGGGGCGCGGAGAAGGGAACGGCGCTGCATGGGTTAGATCTCTCCTTTGCGCATCAGTTCGGCCAGGTAGTCGGCAGTCCTCCAGGCCAGTGCGCAGATGGTCAAGGTGGGGTTCTTGTCTGGGTTGGAGACAAATGAAGCGGCGTCGGCGACAAACAGGTTAGGGTGGTCGTGCGCTTGACAATAGCGGTTCAGTGCGGAGGTCTCCGGATTGTTGCCCATGCGGACAGTGCCGAGTTCGTGGATGATCTCGCCGGGCCGTGAGATGCGCTCGCCGGGGCGTGCGGGATTCCGCCCGCCGGCCACGCGGCCGCCCATCGACTCGATGATGGAAGCGAAAGTTTCGTGCATATGCGCGACTTGCCGGCGTTCGTATTCGCTCCAACGGAAATGGAAACGGAGCACGGGAATGCCCCAGCGGTCGACCACGCTGGGGTCGATCTCGCAATAAGAGAAGGCGTTCGGAATCATCTCGCCCCGTCCGGCGAAGCCAACGGTACAACCATACTGGGTCTGAATGGCTGTCCTGAGTGAAGCGCCGTAACCCTCGTGTTCACGGCAAAGGCCATGAAAGTTTCCGATGAGCGGCATCCCGTAGCCGCCGCCGATCTCAATGTGATATCCGCGCGGGAAGTCCTTCTTCTTGTCGTCGAGCAGCCACCAGGGCACATACACGTGACCGCCGGAGTAACCGTCGGTATCGTGTTTCGGCATGCCCTCCAAGGCCGGGATGTAGCCCCGTAGGCTATAGCCGGCCGTGTCGGTCAGGTAGCGCCCAACAACCCCGGAGGAGTTGGCCAGGCCCTGAGGATGGCGGGAGGACTTCGAGTTCAGCAGAAGCCGCGCTGTTTCACAGGCGCTCGCGGCTACCACCACCGCGCGGCAACGGAGCTGCTTTTCCTCGCGGGTTTGGCGGTCCACGTAACTGACAGCGGTGACCCGGCCATCGGGTCCGGTGAGAATCTCGCGCGCCATCGCGTGTGTGATGAGCGTGAGGCGGCCTGTTTTCAGGGCGGGGAAGATCTGGACCTGCGAGGAAGAGTAATTCGATGCGGTCACACAGCCGCGGCCGCACTGGCCGCAGTAATGGCACGCCGGACGGCCGTTGAGAGGCTTGGTCAGGATCGCCATGCGCGAAGGGATGCAGGGGATGCCCAGATTGCGGCACGCGCGCTGCACAAGCATCTCGTGAACCCGCGGCGCCAACGCAGGCAGGAACTGGCCGTCGGGCGCGGTGCGCAAGCCCTCCCGTGTGCCGCAGACGCCGATGAAGCGCTCGACCTTGTCATAGTACGGAGCGACGTCGTCGTAAGTGATTGGCCAATCGGTTCCGAGTCCGTCAGTTGAATACGGCCGGAAGTCGTAGTCCGCGAAACGCAGAGAAATCCGGCCGTAATGATTGGTGCGGCCGCCGACAATGCGGGAGCGGAACCAGCGGAAATCGGATCCGGGCGCCGTAGTATAGGGTTCCTCGTCGATCTCCCAATAGCCGTTAGGTGCGCCCCAGAAGCCGAAGTCCTTGCGGCCGAAATAGGATTCCGCTCCCTCGCCCGCACCCCGGTGGGGATAGTCCGTAGGGATCTTGTGCTCCTTGAAGTCACTGGCGGGATTCAGCGGGCCGCCGGCTTCGAGGAGCGTCACCCTGACGCCGTGCCGCGTCAGCACGTCGGCAACGGTACCTCCGCCGGCCCCCGAACCGATCACCACGACATCATGCACCGGCATAGATGCGCGTATTTGAATCATGACAGACAGGTGTAGCACAAACCGCGCCGGATTGATGGATAATAAAAAAACAAGTTGTTCTGACATTGTTCCGCGTTTCGGGACGGGTGGCTTGACCGGCCGTGCGGCTGGATGTTCCCGATTCAACCACGAACAGTTGAGCTACTGAATCCTTTTTTGCGCGGAGCAGAAACTACAATTTAGGAGTGTGTTGCGGATGCCTGTTAAGAAGAAAGCAGTCGAAGTGCCCGTTACCGCGGAGTCTCCCGCCCCGAAGCCGCGCAAGGCTTCAGCGCGGACGCTGAAGGCGGAATCCCCTTCTGTTGCGGCTAAAGCCGCCTCTGAGGCGAAGGGCCGGCAAAAGCCGGCGGCGGGAACTCCCGCAGCCACGCACAAGGCCGCGGTGAGAAAAACCGTGGTGAGGAAGTCTGTCGCGAAACCCGCCATGTTCGACGTTGAAGCCCACCGCGCTGAGATCGAACGTGAAGCCTATTTTTTGTGGCTCGGCCGGGGCGGCGCTCACGGCAGTGCCGGCGAGGATTGGTTCAAGGCGGTAGAAATCGTCAAGGCCCGGATGGGATAAATTAAGCCGGCTGCGGAGATGTCCGGGGCGGGGCAGCACAGTCCGAGGCTGATTCTTAATCGGCCGGGATGTTTGCCACACCGACTTAGACCCTGATCGTTACCGTGAGATTCCTGCCGGGCCGGGAACCCGCCTCCGTCGGGACCTCAACGACATCGAGGGTGACGTTCGCGCCCGACTCGAGCGGCGGCAGGTTCCGGCCATCCACCGCCTCCGAGACGCGCGCTCCCGCTGCAATGCTCAGCGTGCAGTATGGTTCTCCATTTAGCCGCAACCGCAGGCCCAGCGGCCCTCCTGCGGGCGCTTCGGCGAGCGTGGCATAGATGTCACCCACAGCCTGGGACTCATCAACCACCAAGGGAGGCGCCACGGAGTTCTCAAGTACGGGCTCTCCTGGAACCTGAATCGTGTACTGGCCGCCGGACAGAGTCCGCAGCCCACCTTGCGACAGCGCCGTATAGCAGACCGCTGTCGAAGGACTGTCGCCAACGGAGTTCGTCACATGGAATTCCGCCCCGGCAATTCGCACGTGGGGCAGCCTCAGATTGGTCGTGTAGCTCCCGCTCGCGGGCGATCCGAAGAAGTTCCTCGGAAACGGCGTAATTGCCACGAATCGCCTGAGGCGCCACACGGCGCTGCCTGCCGGATGGTTTTGCGGTTGGCTGCCAACAACGCCCCGCTCCACCATCAGGACTCCATTGGACCCCTGTTGTTCAACCCGCAGCAACTCCTCTCCGATTTGAAGCACATCTCCCGGAGCGGCTGTCCCTCCGCCTGCAAGAGTGAGGGTTTCCTCAAGCGGCTCCATGTCCTCAGCGAGCTGATCACTCGACGGCGCGGTCAATTCGTCCCAATAGTGCAGAGTCAGCGTTCCCGCCGTGACAGTCCTCGTATTCTCCAACGACTCGAATCCAACTCCCAGCATTTCGATTTGGCCTCGCCTGCCAACGGAAAGCGCGAACACCGGCTGAGGAGGTTTGTCCGCATCGCCTCCTTCCGAGCCAGTCGCCCCTCCAACCAGATGACGGTGCAAGACCGATAGTTCGCTCGGAGTCTCCTGATTCAGGGCATTCGCGGATCTGCCGCTGATCTGCACGACGGTCCCCTCACGGTTCAAAACCTCGAAAGAGATCTCAGACGAGCGGGTTGCGCCTCCGAACCGCCAGGAGGACTCCGAGATGACGAAGAAACTGGTGGCGTCAGGCTCGGTCGTCCATGGCGTGGCCAACGTCAGAAGTGTAGTCGTGTTGTCCATTACGGCGCGCTCCTGACCCCGGCCCCGCCCCCGAACGATTCTCACGGTTGCTCCCCGGTATTCATGCTCCAACATGCCCAGGCTTGCGTTTCCGATCCAGGTCGCCCCGTGCAGTGTCGCCTGGACTTCAGGCATCAGTTCAAGCCGCCAGTAGAAGTTCGCATGGTCGTAGTGAGGGTCAGGTGGTGGGGTGAGCGTCGCCTCCAGACCGTCATCCGCGAACTCCGAATGCGTGCCGCTCGATTCGCCGATGAGGAGCAGTTGCTGCGGGTTCCAGCCTCGGTACACCCTGATGCCTGTCGAGCCTGCCGCGAGGCTGATGTCTCGTAGCACTACCTTGTTGGTGTCGGTGATTGCCGGCAGCGTCGTCCTGACTGCGAAGGACAGATCCGATTCTTCTCCCTCCACATTCAATGCGCTGATCGCGTAGTACCACGATTCACCCCCACGCAAACTGCCGCCCGTTGTCTCGACACGTGGCGAAAGCCCAAGCAGAGGCACCGCAACCGCTGACGGTCCCGGCCGCGCAGGTGGTCGGAAACGGACCCGTAATTGGACAGCCGCGCCCCCGTCAGTTTGGCTCAGCGCCACCTCTTCGACTTCGAATTCTTGCTCTCCCTCGTTATTCAGCTTCAACCCCGCCAATGGCCGGGGCACGCCCCCCTGCCTGCCGGAAAACCTGATGAGGCCGGCCTCGACTGATTCCGCTCCCTCCAGCAGCTCATACCACTCATCCACGTGCCGCTGCGCTACGATTCGGGTGGTTGCGTAGTTTTCGCTAGGCGTGATTTTCAGAATTCGAAACGGTGCCCGGTCAAATCCCTCTTTCAAATAAGTCAAAGTGACGAGGTCGCCCGGCCGTAATCCAAGGCTGTGCAGGCCGGTTTCGAACTCAACATATCCGTTCCCTTGGATGCCCTTCATCAAATAGAAGCGCGTGACGCGAATCGCTTGGTCGAAATGGGGCAAACCGATGGCCGGCAATGAAGCGCTAAGCTCCTGGCCGGTGATCAGCACATCGTCCTGATCGGCCAACGATACGCCGTCCTGCTGATACTCGTTGAAGGCGTTCTGGAACTCGACACTGAGCCTGTTGGCGCATTCGCTTGTGCTCCTCGACCACCATCTCAACGTGGGGTCGCCGTTTGCGTGTCTTAGCAGGCCGGAAAAGCCGTGTGTCCCGTCGCCGAATTCGTAACTCGGCCACCCGCCGTTCCACGATGTCGTGCTGTTGCTCGATTCCGGCTTGACCGGGTTCTGAGTCTGCATCGATGCCTCCGCCTTGAGTTGCAGGCGGCCGCTTGTGTCGAACGTCAGCAACAAGGCGGCACTCAGACGCACCCCACGGACCACCTCGGCCGCACTGCGGCGGCGGGTCAGGGCAAGGTTGCATTCAAACACTTTGGTGGTAATGACATTACCGTTTGTATCCTTCCCCTCGATTAGACGATTACAATGCGCCGCTGCTTTCACAAAGCTCGCGACGTCTATTTCCTCCAGGCGCCATCCGCTTCTGCGAAGCAGGTCCAGCAGGATCCACGCGGGGTTTTTCGTAAAGGACATTCCTTCCGTCTGTCCTTCCGCGTCAAATTGCTCCAGATGCAGGCCGTCGAGAAGCACTTCGACTTTCGGCGTGGTTCGGCCATCGTTCAAGCGGTTCGGTACGGCCACGGCAAGGATGCCGATGCTCCCGTGGGGGTCTCCTAATGGTTCACCGTTTGCATCCCGGAAATTTAGGTTGAATCCGCCGTTTCTCGTGCCCAGACTCACCACGTTGTACCAACCCGTGGCCGTCATGTCCCGGCCATTGACTCCCATCGGAATTTCCACCCCGTTGACCAGTACCTTGTGCACGCCCTCCATCCTGCCCAAGCCAAGCAGGACTTCGCAGTGCGTCAGGTTACCGTCGTTTCGCGCAAAGACAACGGGGGCCTGAACCCACGCCGTCCCATAAACCATTGGCAGTACATCGTTGACTTGCGCCCGATTATCGAGTGGATCGCTTTGCCGCACCTCCTTTGATCCGTGGGCCCGCACGGAAATACTTGGCGGCAGAAATTGAAACCCCCCGAATCTCCCGGTCGGCCTGCCCACCGTATCGGAAGAGTACATTCCTCGCGCCATGCAATCGCTCTTTGTGTAGTTGCACGATGTATACGGAGTCCCGTCTGGAGCCAGGTTTCCCGCGCCCCCATCGAAGTCCGGTGAATAGCCGCATGCGTGGAATTTCGAGTACACGCCGTTCTCTGCGCCGGAGACGGCTTCGCCACGCTGCTCCAACGACGCAGGAAACAGCCACGGGCATCTCGGCTGTACTCTGACCGGCGGCAAAATGATTCGCTGCAGGCTCAAACGGTTCACGAAGCTCAGCCGAATTGTCTTCTCCGTAATTTCTTCAGGCGGGTTGGCAATCCCGAGAAAGACAGCCACCGGCTCGGTCGTCGCGGCTCCTGACTTCAGGTCATAAAACACAAAGCGAACTTTAAGCGTTGCTCCCTTCCAGCCGACTGTGCGTTCGAGCTG
This sequence comes from uncultured Acidobacteriota bacterium, assembly GCA_900696665.1. Classification (GTDB taxonomy): domain Bacteria; phylum Acidobacteriota; class Terriglobia; order Bryobacterales; family Bryobacteraceae; genus CAADGY01. The sequence continues at coordinate 225 of CAADGY010000176.1, read as the reverse complement.
CGAATACCTTGAGTCGACGTTGGCAAGCGTTATCGAAAAACGCGATGAGGCATCGATCCCCTCTTCCGCGCCAAGTCTCATCTCAAACTGATTGTGGCGGATTACTCTTGGCTCGTACGTCTCGCCGCCCGCGGTCACGCGATGAGTGGACCACCTTTCGATTCGTCCGTCTCGCAAACGGCACTCCATGAGCATCACTGGAGCCGGCAGGATCTCCTGATTCTT
>CAADGY010000175.1 GCA_900696665.1 uncultured Acidobacteriota bacterium | reverse complement strand
TCCTCATTGTGGCGATCATCGGGACGCTGGTCTGGCTCGCGGCCGGTGGAATTCAGGAAGGCAAAACCTACTATAAAACGGTAGCCGAACTCCGCGACATGAAAGATGCCGAGGGCAAACGGCTTCGAGTGGCCGGTGATGTGGAAGCGGGTTCCATTGTTCGAAAGGGCCGCGAAGTCGAGTTCACTCTGGTGCAGGAATCGGAGAAGCTGAGAGTCGTCTATGACGGCATCGATCCGCTGCCCGACACGTTCCGTGACGGCGCACAGGCGCTGGCGGATGGTAAACTTGGCGCGGACGGCGTGTTTCGCGCAGCGAAGATTCAAGCGAAGTGCGCTTCCAAGTATGAGGCCAAACCCGGTGGAAAACAGGGTGCGCCCGTGTATCAGAAAAAAGCCAGCGGATCCACCCCCGCGGGCTCTCATCCGGCCGACATTCCACAAAGTCAAGCGGGATTATAATCGGTAGTCTTTCGGTGTGAAATGGAAAATCTGGGCGCTCTTGCAATACTGCTCGCTTTTTGCCTCTCTCTCTACTCGGTAGTAGGGTCGCTGATCGGAAAATGGAAGAAAAATCTCTTTCTGACAATTAGCGCGCAGAGAGCCGTCTATTCCATCTGGTTTCTGTTGACCGCCGCTTCGAGCCTGCTGGTCTACGCCCTCATGACAGGTGATTTCCGGATGGCGTATGTGGCCGCCCACTCGAACCACGCCATGCCCGCGCTGTACAAATTCGCGGCATGGTGGGGAGGCCAGGAAGGCTCTCTTCTGTTCTGGAGTTGGCTGCTGGCCACCTACTCGGCCATCGTCGTGTTCACCAACCGGAGCAAGTTCCGGGAGATGATGCCTTACGTGGTTTCCATCCTGATGGCCACGCAGTGCTTCTTCCTGATCCTCAATGCTTTCGTCGTTAGCCCGTTCCAGGTTCTGGCGGTAGGCCGGGGCATCACCGAAGTGCCGGACGGCAACGGCCTCAATCCTCTGCTTCAATACTGGAGCATGGCTATTCACCCGCCCATGCTCTACCTGGGTTACGTCGGCTTCATCGTTCCGTTCGCCTTCGCCATGGGATCACTGATCACACGCCAGCCGGGCGACTCCTGGATTCACACCACACGGCGCTGGACGCTGGTGACATGGCTGTTCCAGAGTTGCGGCATTCTTGTCGGCGCGGGTTGGGCGTATGCGGTACTTGGATGGGGCGGCTATTGGGGATGGGACCCGGTGGAAAATGCCTCCCTGCTACCCTGGATTACCGCGACGGCCTTTCTGCATTCGGTGATGATGCAGGAAAAAAAGGGAATGATGAAGGTGTGGAATATGGTCCTGATCTCCGCCACCTTCTTCCTCTGCATATTTGGAACCTTCTTAACACGCTCCGGCGTTGTGCAATCCGTTCATGCTTTCGCACAATCACCCATCGGCAAGTACTTCGTGGTGTACCTGACGGTTGGCATCGCTGCAACGGCGTACCTGATTCTGGACCGCCTGGATTACCTCAAGAGCGAGTCACGCCTGGAGAGCGTGGTCTCGCGCGAAGCCAGCTTCCTGTTCAACAACCTGATCCTGCTGGCAAGCTGTTTTGCGGTGCTGTGGGGTACGATGTTCCCGGTGATTTCCGAAGCCGTAACGGGCGAGCAGGTGAGCGTGGATGCTCCGTTCTACAACCGCATCAATGTTCCGATCGGTCTGTTCCTGATTTTCCTGACGGGCGTGGGCCCTTTGATCGCATGGCGCCGCAGTTCGCTGGAAAGCCTGAAGCGCGCCTTTATGTGGCCCGCCATCGGCGGCTTTGCGCTCATGGTTGCCCTGTTTGCCGCGGGCGTGCGGCATTTTTACGCTCTCATGTCTTTCGGCCTGTGCTTGTTCGTGGCGTGGACCATCGTCTCCGAATTCTGGAAGGGCGCCAACGCGATTCGCGCAAAAAGCGGCGGTAACCTTTTCGGAGCTATGTTCGAGCTGACGCACCGCAACACGCGGCGTTATGGCGGATATGTGGTGCACATGGGCATGGTGTTCATGTTCATCGGCTTTACCGGCGCCGCATTCAATAAGAACCTCATCACGGAAACCGAGTTGGGGGGTGTCCTTCATATCGGAAAATACGAACTGAAGGTGTCGGATTTACGTGACGGGGAGAACCAGAATTACGCCTGGAATCACGCCGTCGTCGAGGTCCGTAGCGGCGGGAAATTTCTGGGCTCGCTCGAGCCGGAGCGCCGGTTCTACAAGTCAAGCGGGCAATCCACCTCCGAGGTAGCCATACGGCGGCGCCTGAACGAAGACCTGTATCTCAACTACGCCGGCGTGAACGAAAACCAGAAGCCCGTTATTCAAGCCTATATTTTCCCGTTGGTTTCCTGGATCTGGATCGGCTTTGCGACGCTGATCTTCGGTACGGCTATCTGCCTGGTTCCGAGCAAGATCCGGTTGCAGTATGCGCGCACCGAAGTGGTTGGTATGGTAGGAAAGCATGCTCCGGCTGAGAGGTAGTCTTCTGCTCCTGGCGCTGGCCGCGCTTTCCCTCGCGCAGACCGGCATGACGCTGGCTACGCCGGAGATCCGCCGTGTCGGCGACAAGCTGGCATGCCTTTGCGGCAGTTGCAAAAATTCCGTGGGCGACTGCCCGATGATCATGTGCCACTATTCGAATCCGGCGCGCGAGAAGATCGCCAGTATGCAGAAAGCCGGATTCTCCGATCAGGCGATCATCGATGAGTTTGTGAAGAAGGAAGGAATTCGCGCCCTCGTTGCGCCGCCGGCGGAAGGCTTCAGCCTGGTCGGATGGCTGATGCCGTTCATCGCCATCGGAATCGGACTTGTCATGATCTGGATGTTCCTTCGCCGGTTCCGGAAACCTGCCGCGGTTCCGGAGATCGATCCCGGCGATTTCGACCGCTATCGTGACCGCATAGATAAGGACCTCGCGAAACTCGACTAATGCTCCTGATTAGCGCCGGCATCCTGACTGTAGGGGCTATTCTCTATACTCTCTTCGTCCGCGCGAAGGACTTGCCGGAACCAGTCCCGCCTTCTCCGGTGGCGCATCTGGAAGAGCGAAGAGCCCGCATCTACGAAGGCTTGCGGGACCTTCAGTTCGAATATCGTGTCGGTAAGCTCTCCGATGCGGATTATCAACAGACCAAGCTCAGCTTGCAAAGAGAGTTGGCTGCCGTCATGGCGGAAATCGACCGGATTCTGGGCGTAAAGCCCGCACCAAAACCGGCGGTGGCTCCCCAGCCCGCCGCGGCGCCGCCCAAACAGTCCGCCGCCTACGTCTGTCCGCATTGCGGCGCCGAGTTCGCACAGGCATTGAAGTTCTGCGGTGAGTGCGGAAAACCGATGACGGGAGAGACCGGCGCATGAGGCTCCCCGTTTTGTTCCTGTTTGCCACCCTCGCCTTTGCCGCTGTGGATGGCACCGTGGTGAACCGCACATCCGGCGAACCGGAGGCAAACGCCACCGTCACATTGTACCGTCTCGATCAAACCGGCATGCAACCCGTGAAGACCGTGCGCGCCGCGGCAGACGGCAAATTCCACTTCGACGCGAAAGTGGAAGGTCCCCACCTTCTTCAGGCGATACACGGCGGTGTGGCGTACAATCACATGCTCTCGCCCGGAAACCCGGTTACCGGTATCGAACTCGCTGTTTTCGATTCGTCGTCCAAGCCGGGCATCGCGCCAGTGGCGCAGCATATGGTCCTGCTGGAGCCCGCCGAGCGGCGGCTGGCAGTAAGTGAAACCTTCTTCCTTCGTAACCAGGGCAACCTGACCTACAACAACCCCGAACAAGGAACGCTCCGGATTTATCTTCCGGAAGAAGCGGTAGAGTCCGCGCGCGTGATGGTGACGGCGCCTAATAGCATGCCAGTGGAACGGCCTTCGCAAAAGACCAACACATCCGGTATTTACCTGATCGACTTCCCCATCAAACCCGGTGAAACCAGGTTCGATCTAACCTATCAGCTCCCTTTTAGCGGAACGGGAAAATTTTCTGGCAAGGTTTTGGAGAAGGAAGGAACCGCCCGGCTGGTGGTTCCCTCGGGTGTGACCGTTCAAGGCAAGGGGTTGGAGATGCTCGGCATTGAGCCCAGCACGCAGGCTCAGATTTATGGGTTGAAAACGGGTCCCTACGCGGTGGAGATTACCGGAACCGGGGCTCTGCGGGCAACGGACCGCGGGGAAGACGAAGCTCCCGGCATCCAGCAGATTCTCCCGCGCATCTATGATCGCCTGTACTGGGTGCTCGGACTTTCACTCGCCATCCTCGGCATTGGTTTCTACCTGCTCTACAGAAGTCCCAACAAGGAAATCCAAGCTTCCGCCCCACCAGCGCGAACCGGACGCAAGGCGAAATGAGCGCCGTCCGCGTGGAGGGCGTATGGAAGTACTACGGGCACTTCCCCGCCCTGCGCGATGTCAGTTTCCAGGTTGAGCCGGGCGCGTGTCTCGCGCTGCTGGGCAGAAATGGCGCGGGCAAGACAACACTCCTGAAGATTATCGCCGGTCTTTCCCGTCCCGCGGACGGCCACGTGCTGGTTGCCGGCAAGGAGGCGCGCGACCGCGAAACACGCGCGCGTATCGGCATTCTGGGCCACGGCATCGCGGTTTACGATGAGCTCTCGGCATTTGAGAATCTCAAGTTGTTCGGCCGGCTTTACGGTTTGCGCGACCCTGCGCGGACGGCGCTTGAATGGCTGGAGCGTACGGGCCTTGAACGTGTGCGCGACGGGCTGGTACGAGAGTTCTCCCGCGGCATGCGGCAGCGGCTGGCTGTAGCACGGGCCTTCCTGCACTCTCCATCCATTCTGATTCTGGACGAGCCCTTCACCGCTCTCGACGACCGGGCCATCGCTGTTCTCCAGGGCCTGCTCGAAAAAGCGCTGGCAGACGGACGCACCGTCATCATGTCCACACACCAGCTTCGCGAAGCGCTCCAGCTCGCAACAAATGTTGCCCTGCTCAACCGCGGCAAACTCGCGTATCATGGCGAGCGGACGGCGGAGATGCTTGCCGATCCAGGCTGGCTGTACCGGCACTACGGAGAGATGGCGTGATCTTCCTGCGGCAATCCCTTACCATCGCCGTCAAAGACCTTCGCGCGGAGTTGAGAAGCAAGGAGGCCATCAATGCATCGCTCTCGTTTGCCATCGTGATCCTGCTGCTGTTCAGCTTCGCTTTCGACCCGAGCTCGGAGCAGACGCGCGAGATCTCCGGAGGACTGTTATGGCTGGTGTTCGCGTTCGCCGGCGCCCTGGTATTGAATCGCAGCTTCGCCCGCGAACTGACGAACGATTGCCTGGAAGCGCTGATCGCATCCCCTGTTTCCGGCGCGGCGCTGTTTCTGGGCAAGGCGTTGTCGAACTTCCTCGTGCTGATTGCGATTGAGCTGCTCTCTCTTCCGGTGTTCGGCATTTTCTATAATGTCCGCTGGACTGGGCAATTCTGGACATTGATGATGATTCTTCTGCTGGCGACGTGGGGCCTGACCGTAATCGGCACCGTGTTCAGCGCCTTGACCGTCAACCTGCGGCTGCGCGAGTTGATGCTGCCTACGCTGGTGTACCCTATCCTGATACCGGCCCTGCTGCCGGCTATTCAGTTGACCAGCGCGGTGATCGCCGGGCAGCCTCTCACGGCAGACCTGTACGCGGGGCTGCGGCTGTTGATCGCTTTCAACATCATTTTCACGGCACTCGCGCTCGGCCTGGTGGAAACAATTCTTGTGGGGTGAGGTATGCGACGAAACATCATGATCGGCCTTTGCGTCATTGCCGCGGCTCTTCTGGCACGTAACCTGAACGTAATTCTGCTGCACCTGCCGGATGAGGCGAGCCAGGGCGCTATCTACCGGATCTTCTACTTTCATCTGCCCGCGGCGATGACCGCGGGCGCCTGCGCTTTCGTGGCGCTGGCGGCGAGCATTCTGTATCTGGCGACAAAAAATTTCCGGTACGATTCCATCGCGGTCTCCGTTACCGAAGTGGGGCTCGCCTTCGGCGCGATGGTGCTGGCAACGGGTATGATCTGGGCGCGCATCATCTGGGGAATCTGGTGGACCTGGGACGCCCGGCTGACATCGATGCTGATTGTCTGGTTGATGTACGCCGGTTACCTGATGCTGAGACGCGCGATTGACGAGCCGACGGCGAGAGCGCGCAACGCGGCGGTGCTTTCGATATTCATCGCGCCCGGCGTCTATATCACTTGGAAGTCCATAGAATGGTGGCGCACGCAGCACCCCGGGCCCGTCCTCAGCATACGCGGCGGCGGCGGAATGGCTCCGGGTATGGAGTCTGCGGCTTACTGGAACCTGCTCGCACTGGGTCTGATCGCGGTTGTACTGGTGATGGTCAGAATGCAGCAGGAAACCTACCAGCGCCGGCTCGATGCTTTGCGGCGCGAGGCACATGTGCTTTAAGTTTTTTCACCTGCTGCCGCGATAAAGCGATACTGGAGAACGAATCGTTATGGACGAGCGCAATTTCACTTACATGTTCTATGGCTTTCTCGCGGCCTGGCTGATTCTGGTTGCCTACGTCGTGCTCCTGGTCCTGCGGGAAAAGAAGATTGAGCGCGAGATGGAAAGCCTGAAGAGAATGGTGGAAGACCGGGGGCACAAGTCATGAAGAGGCGCAACATTCTTCGCATGGCCACGGCCGGCGCCGTGGGCAGTCTCATGACAAAGCGCGAGGCGGCGGCGCAGGCACGGGTGCAACGTGCGACCAGCGGCATGCCGTCTCCCAAAATCAGGGACATCACCGCCGTTGAAACTGCGCCGGCCGGCCTGCGGCTCACGGTGGTGAAGGTGACGACCGACCAGGACGGATTGTACGGCTACGGTTGCGCCACTTTTACCCAACGTGCGGACCTGGTGCGCCCCGCCGTTGAACGATACCTCAAGCCGCTCCTGGTGGGCAAGCCTGCCGACCGCATCGAAGACACCTGGCAGATGTGCTACAACAGCTCCTACTGGCGTAACGGGCCGGTGCTCAACAACGCGATCAGCGGAGTAGACCAGGCGCTGTGGGACATCAAGGGCCGCCAGGCCGGTATGCCCGTGTATCAATTGCTGGGCGGCAAGGCGCGGGAAGCCGCCGATTGCTACGGCCATGCCAGCGGCAGCGAGATCGAGGAAGTCATCGATAGCGCCAGGAAGTGGATGGACCGCGGCTTTCGCCACGTACGGATACAGGTTGGCGTGCCGGGCATGGCCGGTTACGGTTCCGGGCGCGGCGCGGCAAAAGTTGAGGCGCTGCATTCGGCTCCGGTTTTTGAACCTGCCGTTTACATCCGGCGCGCGCTGGCGCTGTTCGAGCGGGCGCGGAAAGAGCTCGGCGGCGAAATAGAATTGCTCCATGACGTTCACGAGCGCATCAGTCAAAGCCAGGCCCTGCAATTCGCGAAAGACGTGGAGAAGTTCCGGCTGTTCTTCCTGGAAGACCCGGTCTCGCCGGAAGACATCGCGTGGTTCCGGCTCATACGCCAGCAGTGCACCACACCGCTAGCGATGGGCGAGCTGTTCAACAGCCCGCACGAATGGAACCCGTTGATCGCCGAAAGGCTCATCGACTACATCCGGGTGCACGTAACACAGGCCGGCGGATTAACACCCTGCCGGAAAATGGCGGCGATGGGCGAAATCTTCGGTGTCAAGACCGCCTGGCACGGTCCGGGAGACGTTTCTCCCGTCGGACATGCCGCCAACGTGGCACTCGACCTTGCCTGCTACAACTTCGGCATCCAGGAATACTCCGCGTTCAATGAGCGCACGCAGGAAGTGTTTCAGGGCTGCCCCGTCATGAAGAGCGGTTACCTGTATGCAAACGAAGCTCCCGGTTGGGGTATCGAGGTGAACGAAAAGCTGGCCGCGAAGTACCCGTTCGGGACATTCGAAAGCGGCGAACGCGGGCGTCTGAACGGCGGATGGGGCGAGATTCGCCGCCGTGACGGAACCATCATCAAACAATAGGAATACAAAATGTTTGAAGGTCCCCTGCCTCTCGAAACCACTCCGGCCGAAATCCGGAGCCGCATGCAGTCGGGCGAGCGGATTCAATTGATCGATGTTCGCGAACCCGCCGAGCACCAGGTTGCGCGGATCGAGAATGCCCAACTCATCCCGATGGGCGACGTACCTTCGCGCCTTCAGACTATCGAACAGGCGGCGGACGATGCAGCAACCGTGGTGGTTTTCTGCCACCACGGCGTACGCAGCTTGCACGTGGCCAACTGGCTTCGCGGACAGGGGGTGGAAAACGTCCAGAGCATGCAGGGCGGCATCGACCGCTGGAGCCTGGAAATCGACCCGGACGTACCGCGGTACACTTAAGCCTGACTATGAAGCGCCGGCACTTTCTGGCACAGAGCACGGTTGCGCCGCTGCTCCAGGCTGCTCCACAGGCGGGCGGCCGTCCAGCCTTGAAAATCACTGATATCAAGACCTTCCTGGTAGGAGCGGGAGGCCGGAACCTGGTCTTTGTAAAAGTCGAGACCGACCAGGGTATCCACGGCATCGGCGAAGCTTATTCCTGCGGTCCCGACGAAGCGACGGCGGCCACCATCGCCGACTTCAAGACCTGGCTGGTGGGACAGGACCCTCGAAACATCGAACATATCTGGGCCACCCTGTACAATTTCACACGCTTCCCCGGCGGGCTGGTAGTGAATGCGGCGATGAGCGGCATCGAGCACGCGTTGTGGGACATCGCTGGAAAGGCAGCCGGACTGCCCGTTTACATGCTGCTGGGCGGGAAGGTCCGCGAGCGCATCCGCGTGTACCAGAGCGCCGGCGGCGGCGAACCCTCGCAAGTGGCAGAAAATGCGAAACGGCTGGTGGAAAAATACGGCTATACAGCGGTGAAGATGCAGCCGCATCCGCCGAAAGGAAATGCCCTTCCCTACAACGCCGTGACCAGGGCGGCGGGACAGCGGGTGCGCGCTGTGCGCGAAGCGCTGGGGCCCGACGTGGACATCGGCGTAGACGTGCACGCGAAGTTCTTCGAAGTCTCCCGCGCTATCCGCGTAGCGCGGGAGATTGAGCCTTATCATCCCATGTGGCTGGAGGAGCCCATCCGCCCGGAAAACCCCGATGCCATGGCCAAGATCGCAGCGCATGTGAACATTCCGCTCGCGAGCGGCGAATGCAACTACACGAAATTCGAATTTCGCGATATCCTCGCCCTTCAGGCGCTGGACATCATTCAACCGGATATTTGCGTGTGCGGCGGAGTGATGGAGATGAAGAAGATTGCGGCGATGGCGGAAGCTCACTATGTGATGGTGGCGCCGCACAACCCCATGGGACCCCTGGCAACCACCGTCAACGTGCACTTCGCAGCCAGCACGCCGAACTTTCTCGTGCTCGAATACCACCCTGACGATACCGCGCCGCGGAAAGACCTGCTCAAAGAGCCGCTCATGGTGAAAGATGGTTACATACCCGTACCGGTAAAGCCGGGCTGGGGCGTCGAGTTGAACGAGGAAGCCTTCCGGCACTATCCGGCCAAACGCTGGCATCGGGGATTCGATTACCGGGAAGATGGCTCCGTGGCGTTTATCTGAACCGGCGCATCCGGCGTCGTCGCCGGTCAGCGGCGCGGGGGCACTGCCGGCATCATTCCTCCGCGCGCGATGCGCCATTGCGGCCTGTTCGCCCGGCTTCATGGTGGAAGCAAATCACCTTTTCCCAGCGGAGGAGTTTACAGGCCCGATCGCCGGAAGTATATTGCCATTCGGCTCTGTCCCGCGCACACTGTGGCCCCTCACCACCTCGATAGGCGCACCCGGCGCTCGGTCCGGCTCAGCCAATGATAGAGTCTTCATGTGAGGGCAAGCTATCATTTCCTGGCTGTTTCTGCGTCCGTGTTACTGCTGCAGGCGGCGGATGCCGATCTGATCCTGCACAACGGAAAAATCGTTACCGTCGACCGGAATTTTTCCATTCGTCAGGCGGTGGCAATCAAGGGCGGCAAGATCGCAGCCGCCGGAACCAGTGAGGCCATTCTCAAAGCGGAACGTGGAACCGAGACACGTGTAATTGACCTGAAAGGCCGTATGGTTCTACCCGGCCTGATCGACGCGCACGTTCATCCACTGGGCGCGGGGCTGAGCGAATTTCGCGCTCCTCTTCCTCCGCTCGACTCCTACGCGGCCGTTCAATCCTACATCCGGGAGCAGGCGAAGCTGACACCAAAAGGACAGTGGATTGTCGTGCCCCGCACATTTCCAACACGCCTCAAAGAGATGCGCATGCCTACACGCAAGGTGCTCGACGCCGCCAAAGAGCATCCCGTCATGTTCGACGCCAGCTACGTTTGGGTAGTGAACTCGAAAGCGCTGGAGGTTAGCGGCATCGACCGGAACACGCCCAACCCGCCCGGCGGCGTCATCGTAAGAGACGAAAAGGGAGATCCGAACGGAATTCTGAAAAACGCCGGTGCATTGCTGAAGGGCCTGAGGCGCACCAAGACGTTCAGCGAGGAAGAGAGGCTGCAAGCGCTCGAAGCGATGCTTAAACGTTATGCCGCGGCCGGCCTCACTACCATCGGAGATCGCGCCGTGAGCCAGGGTAGCGTGGCACTCTATAGAAAACTACGCGCACGCGGTCCGCTCCCTGTGCGTGCGGTACTGACGTGGCGGTTGGGATCCGTTCCGCCGGCGGAGGAAGTGGCCACCGTGATCCGGAAATCGGACTGGACAACGAATCAAGGCGACAACTGGCTGAAATTCGGCGCCTTCAAATTAACGCTGGATGGCGGCATGACCATCGGCACCGCTTACCAGCGGCATCCTTACGGTGTCTTCGGAAAACAGCTCTATGGTCAAACGGACCCGGACGATCGCGGCCAGCGCTTCATCCCAGTCGGGAAGCTCGCTTCCATTCTCGATGCCGCCCGCGATAAGGGATGGCAGTTGACCGCTCATTCGCAAGGCGGGGGCGCCGTGGATGCCCTGCTCGACGCGTTTGAGACACTCGATCGCGAAAGGCCTATCGCGCCGACGCGCTCACACGTGATGCATGCCAGTTTTCAAAGCCCCGAAGCCATCGCCCGAATGAAGCGTTTCGGGGTGCTAGCGGACGCACAGGCGGCATGGCTCTATCTGGATGGCCCGGCGCTCACAAAAGTGTTTGGCAACGACGGCATGCGCTACTTCTACCCGCTGCGGTCGTACGTGGACGCCGGCATCATCGTCGCCGGGGGCAGCGACCACATGATCGGATTCGATAAGAACTCGGCGGTGAATCCTTACAATCCGTTCCTTGGCATGTGGACCGCGGTCACACGCAAGATGAAGGACGGCGCTGTCCTTCACCCGGAAGAACGGATCTCGCGAGAAGAGGCGCTTAAGATGTACACGATCTGGGCCGCTTATCTACAATTCGACGACGGGAAAAAGGGATCTATCGAGCCGGGCAAGCTCGCCGATCTGGTCGTCATCGATCGCGACTATATGACGTGTCCGGAAGATCAGATCAAAGCAGTCGAACCGGTAGCCACCATCATCGGCGGCAAGATCGTATGGGAGCGGTAGTAACGCTCCCAGGATCCATTAGGCACCAGCGGAGCGGGCCCTCAGCGCTGCGGGTTCCTTCGCAATAGCCCCGTATATTACGGCTCCGATAGCTGCTCCAACGATCGGTGCTACCCAGAACAGCCAAAGCTGTTCAAGCGCCCAGCCGCCGGCGAATAATGCCGGGCCGGTGCTGCGTGCCGGATTGACGGAGGTGTTCGTAACGGGGATGCCGATCAGGTGGATGAGCGTAAGCCCGAGTCCAATGGCGATGGGCGCGAACCCCTGCGGCGCGCGCCTGTCGGTCGCACCCATAATGATGAGCAGGAAGGCGCACGTCAGTACCAACTCAGCGACCAGACAGGCCATCAGGGAATAGCCGCCAGGCGAGTGCTGGGCGTATCCATTGGAAGCAAAACCAGCCGCCAGAGTGAACCCCGCCTTACCGCTGGCGATGACATACAACATACCGGCTGCGGCAATCGCGCCGATGACCTGAGCGCCAATGTAAGCGCCCAACTCGGAAGCTGGAAATCTTCGGCCTACAGCCAGCCCCACCGAAACCGCGGGGTTCAGATGGGCTCCCGAGATATGACCGATCGCATAGGCCATGGTCAGCACCGTGAGCCCGAAAGCGAGAGCTACTCCATGAAAGCCGATTCCAAGGCCGGGAAACGCCGCTGCGAGGACCGCGCTGCCGCAGCCTCCGAACACAAGCCAGAAGGTGCCGATGCATTCGGCAAACGCTCGTTTTTGTAGTGACATACTATCCTCCTTTTCGGAAGCCCACCAATGCTGTTCCACTCCCGGACGGTCGTGGCCAGGAAAGCTGCACGAGCGAGCCAACGCTCCGCAAGCAAGCCACGGACCGCATTCGAACTTACACGTTTTCCCGCCAGTTATCACAATCTCAACAAGCCGTTCGTCTCAAGTGCGGACGAAAGTCTCGCGACAGAGACGTGTTCGATGCAGGCTTCGCGGTTAAGATCCTATTCGGTGAGGTGCGCCGTCCCCACCTTGGCAGACAGCAAACGGTACAGGGTCGCACGGCTGACACCAAGAATTTCGGCGGCACGGGTCTTGTCGCCCCCGAGTTGATCGACGACACGCCGCGCGTGGATACGCTGTATCTCGTCCAACGAAACCAAAGGCGCCGGTGCGGAGGCATCCGGCTGGGAAGCGCTGCCGAACAGGTCGGGAAGATCCTGCACATCAAGCTTGGTCGAATCCGTCATCATGCAGGCGTAGCCAATGACGTTTTCGAGTTCCCGTATATTTCCCGGCCAGCGATAGCGCAGCAACGCCGCCTCCGCGCGCCGGCTGATCCCAACGATCGGCTTGTTGTAGGTTTGCGCAAAATGCTGAATGAAATGATGCAAAAGAAGCGGCAGATCATCTTTGCGTTCTTCGAGCGACGGAAGCTTCATCTGCACCATGGAGAGCCTGAAAAACAGGTCTTCCCGGAAATCTCCGTCTTTCATCGACGTCCGCAGGTCCCGGTTGGTGGCCGCGAGGATTCGGACATTTACTTTGCGGATCGCGAGAGAACCGACCCTCTGAAACTCCTGGTTCTGCACCGCACGCAACAGCTTGGGCTGAGCCGCTAGCGGCATCTCGCCGATTTCATCCAGAAACAGCGTTCCGTTATTCGCATGCTCGAACAACCCTACCTTGTCCTGGACGGCGCCTGTAAAGGCACCCCGGACGTGTCCGAACAGTTCACTCTCTAAAAGGTTTTCCGGAATCGCCGCGCAGTTGGCGACAACAAAGGGCCCACCGGCTACGGGACTGAGCGAGTGGATCGCACGTGCCACCAACTCCTTGCCGGTTCCGGTATCACCCGTGATCAGGGCGGTTCGAAAATGCGGAGCAATCCGGCGGATTCGTGCGAACACGTCGAGCATCAGCGGGCTACGGCCGATAATCCCTTCGAACCGGCAGGCTTTCACCATCTCCTCGCTCAGTTCGTCCGCCCGATTGCGGTGCTGGACGTCCGCGATGAGACGATCGATCCGCTCGCGCAGCTTGCCGATCTGTAGCGGCTTGTCCAGGTAGTCGCTGGCGCCTTTCTGCATCGCCTCAACAGCAGTCTCACTAGAGTAATGAGCGGTAATCAGAATGACTTCAGTAGCCGGATCGATGCCAATGATGCTTTCAAGCATCTCGAGCCCCGACAACTTGGGCATGATCAGATCGAGAAGGACAATCTGCGGGCGCAGGCGGCGGACCAAGTCGAGACCCGCTTCCGGATCTTCTGTAGTGAGGATCTCCAGATCGTCACGCTTCAGCGCCGCCCTGACAAGCGCGAGGGACTCCGGATCGTCGTCAATGGCGAGCAGCGTTATGGCGCGGCGGTTCACTACCTCATCATGATAGTTTACTTGGCCCTTCCAAATTGTTGCCGGCTCTGCCGGCACCAGAGGTAAGCAACGGTTCTACAACAGCCAGCAGCGCCGCGCGGGAGGCTATCGGCTTCGTAACGTATTCATCGAATCCCTCGGAAAGAAACTTTTCGCGATCTCCGGCCATCGCATGGGCCGAAACCGCAACCACCGGGATGGAACGTAACGATTCGTCTGCACGCATTAGCCGCAAGACCTCTATCCCATCCATTCCCGGTAGAGAGATGTCCAGCAAAACCAAATCGGGAACCTCCCGCACCATGGCGGCCAGAGCCTCCTCCCCATCGCCGTAGAGCCTGACGGCGTACACGGGCTGTAGCATCGCACGGAACAAAGCGGCATTGGCCGGATTATCTTCCACGATAACCACGTTGGCACTCTGACCTGGAGCCGAAGATACGGGCGTAGAACCTTCGCTGGTCATTGGCTGCACCCGTAACCCGGTACTGTCCTCCGTTCTCAAACAGGGTATACGGAACGTGAAGCGGCTTCCCGATCCTGGCGCGCTGTCAACACTTATAGTGCCGCCGTGTGCTTCGACGAGGGCTTTCGTGACGGCGAGTCCCAAACCAGTGCCTTCGCGTACTCTCCGGGTGCCTGTGCCCACCTGGTGAAACTTGTCGAATATGGCCGTCTGCTCCTCCGGAGGGATGCCCACACCGGTGTCAGATACTTCGACGACAAGCCAGTCGCCGTGCAAACCAGTCTGGATCCCAACCGATCCTTCGTCCGGGGTGAACGCAATCGCGTTGCTCAGGAGGTTCAGCAGAATCTGCACGAAGCGCCTTCGGTCCGCATGCACTACACAACTGGAATCCTGCTCAATCGCCAGCCGAATTCGCTTTTTCCCAGCCAGTGGCCTTACGGTGGAAAGCACTTCGGTTAGGGAATCCGCCAGCGGAAACGTCTCATAGTCAAGCTTCAGATACCCGGCCTCGATTTTCGATAAATCGAGAATGTCGTTTATCAGTTTCAGCAGGTGCTGCGCTCCCCGTTGAACATGCTGGACGAATTCACTTTGTTCCGGAGTGAGCGTTCCCTGCCTGTCTTCGGCCAGCAGGCTCGAGAAGCCGAGGATGGCGTTTAACGGGGTGCGGAGCTCGTGGCTCATACTGGCAACGAACTCGCTCTTCAGCCGGTTTAGACGTTCCATCTCGCGGTTGCGCCTGCCGAGTTCGTCGCGCGCCGCAGCCAGTTCGCGGGCGGTCTCCCGCAACCTTTCGTAAAGAAGTCTCGATTCCCTTGCCTTCTGGACCGCGTTCTTGTGTTCTTCGTACTCCGACCCCAACACCCGCAGAACAAGGAAGCTTCGATTGCCCACGCCAATTGCCGATGCCTCCAGGGCGCGCTCCCTTCCCTGAGTATCGGACTGGACCCAGACATCGGAATCGATTCTGCCGCCTTCTGCCCAGATCCGGCCGGCGTCGGCCAGGAAATCATTGAGATAAGGGAACGTCTCATCCGGATTCCACGATTCGCTCACACCCAGACTTTCAAAGGTTGCGTTCAGCGAACCCAACGGCACAAAGCAGCCCGATTGCGTCCGCTCCAACGCCAGCATATCCAGGGTGGAAAAAAGGTCGAAACCGGAGAAGCATTCAGGTTGCATCGGACACCTGTTTCTCCGTGGACTCAAGCATCTTCGCGGCCAAAGTCTCAAAGAGATGCTCGACGCCGCTTCCAACCTTGGCGCTGGTGCTGAAAATCGTCCAGCCTGAACGCTCGAGGGCTGCGGCGGCGTCCGCGCCGATCCGCCACTCGTGGACAAGGTCGGACTTATTCAGCGCCAGAACAAAAGGAACGCTGCCGAGAGTGGATTCGACCCGTGATTGAAGTTCGATGGCCTTATCCAAAGTCGCCGGCCGCGAGCCATCCGCCACCAGAATGTATCCGGAAGCTCCTCGCAGGTGCGACATCCGCAATTGCGCCAGTTCGTCGTCTCCCGCCAGGTCCCAGAGAACAAGGTTTACGTCCCGGCCCTTCACAGTCAAGTATTTCCGGTCAATCTTTACCCCGATCGTGGTGTGATAACGCTCATCGAAAATACTCTCGACAAAGCGCTTCACCAGGCTGGTTTTGCCCACAGCGAAAGCTCCAACCATGCAGACCTTCTTTTGAATGGCGTTGGATGGTTGGACCGTAGGATTCATTTCGGGAACAGCACGCGAAACGAGACGCTCCGGTTGAACTCCTTGTCGAGTTCGGAATCACCGGAGCGTAAAGGTTCGGAGGATCCGGCCCCGCGCGCCCGGATTTGTGATGCTGGCAGACCTTCACCGATAAGGGCAGCGAACACGGCGCCGGCCCTTTGGACTGCCAAACGGTTGTTGTGGGTCTCACCGCCGGAGAAGTCGGCATGGCCGATCACCTCCACCAGCACGGGCCGGGCAACCACTCGCGCGGATTCCAAAAGGTCGCGTATGTGCGACACAAGACCGGTAATCGTCTCAGCTTGCGCAACCGAGATCTTAGCCGAGTTGACCGGGAACCGCACGGCCTGTTTCTCGATGGCGGTTTTGGAGACCTCCATCCGCCGGACCGCGGCCAACCCGGGTTGGAGGGAAACATACGGCTCCCATTGAAACCGGACCTGCTCGCCGTCTATTCCGGACTCGCGCAACAGCGCGGCCGGATCGGCAGCCAGCGGGTCCCGCAGACCGGAGACGTAGTAATTACCGCCATCTCTACCGGTTTCCGTCAGAACAATACCGGGTTCCTCCTTCAGGCGATTCAGGTACTGACTCCAGCGGCTTCTTTCACGCAGAACCGGGACGCTCCAGAGTATCACCCCCAACACGGATACGCAGGCCGCCAGAACCCATGGCCAGCGGACACGACCTGGGGCTTCTGCCGCGGATAAGCGGCCAAGCAGACAGCTATCCAGGTGCCGCTCGCTTTCCCGAAAACAAGCCGTATCCCCGTCGAACTCCTCTATCTCCCGAGCCTGCTCGGAACAGATCCGTTCGAGAGCGCCTTGAAATACCCTCCTCAGCCTCGCCGGAGCCACACCACGGACCACACCAGCCAAAACCGCATTCGGGCTCGATTCGATCCAGACGGCGCACTCTCCGACTCGAAAAGATTCCAGGTCGTCGCCCTCTTGTTTGCCGAACGAGTCTGTAACGAAGTCCTGTATGGCGGTCATCATAGCCGCGATCAGGTCCGCATCCCGATGGACGGCGCTGTCCGCCGCCCGCTGTGATAGCAGAAGACCCGTGTTGCGATGAATGAGAAAAACCTGCTCTACCCTGTATAGCGTGCTTCGCAGAAGAACGATTTCCCCAAAGGGCCTGCCAGTGCGAAACGCCTCAATCCGCCATTTGAAAGCACGCCGTGAAAAGCCCTGCTCGACCAACTGGTCGATGGATTCCATCATTCCACGCAGCGCCGCCGCAACCGATTTCCGGACCGCTCCGGAGATGATTGGAAACAGGGCGTCAGTGAGAATCGCCGGGTTGCGCCGCACAGAGTTCCGGATTACATCCTCGACGATACGCTCCAGCAATTGCTTGAAACGCGGATCCCCGCTAGCCCGCAGGCGAATGGCCTCGGCCAGCACTGAGCCGACCGCCTCGGCAAAGAGCTTCGGATCGTCGAAGCGTTCCCGCAGAGCTTCAATTGCCGCTTGCTCGGGTCCGAGCAGCAGTTCGCGCAACTTCGCAAGCTCACTGGTCAACGGTTGTCCGTTTGCCGCAGTTTCTTGAGACATTACGGTACTGCCGGCAGGCTAGTCCGCCGCAGTTGGCACTTGGAATTCGTTTTTCAGCCTCAGGGCCACTTCCGTCAGCAACTCGGCAAGCATTGCACGATCTGTTTTCTCCGTGCGGAGTTGCTGAAAACGACGGTCCAGGGCCGCCGAGATCTCTTCCCGCTTCCTTTCGATCTCGTCGCTGAGATCTTTCGACTGCTGGAGAATATCCGCCCGGATCTGGCCCTGTGATTCCGTGACCTGATCGTCCATTTCCGAGATCTTCTTACTCAACAGATCGGAAAGGTCCTTCAGGTCGCGGGACAGAAGTCTTACGCTCTCCGTCCGCTCCTCCCGCTCGGTCTTCAAACGGGACTGGAGAGATTCCACTTCACGCTTGATGAACGCCTCTAGACTATCGAACCGCTTCTTGGAAGAGTCGCGCATATCCGACAGCTCTCTTTCGACGCGCTCTTCGAGACGCGCAAACCTGCTGTCGTAATCCCGCATCTGTGATCCGAAAAGAATATCCCGGATCTTGTCGACGTTTCCCGTGCCTGGCTCGTCAGCCGCAGGGGTGCGTCCTTTCGCGGTCTCTGTGCTCACGTGTTCCGCCATTGGGCGGTCGTCATGCTTGTTTACCATCGAGTTCAATATACTCCTTCGCTTTGCGACCGCCAGCGCCTTCCGATTCTTCACCGTACCCTTCCCTCCCTATTAGCGGAACCGGTAGGTTCGCCTGTGAAACATCATAGCTCCAGTGTCAAAGCAACCGCTCGTCACCGAGCAGCGCGTCAGCGGCATCGCCTTGCGTTCGGGCATCTGGCGTGCAAGGAAGAAGGCGCCAAATGCAAACGGAGTCTACCGTTCGAACAACGCCGCAGCACGCTGAAGTGCTGGTGGTCGACGACGACGAGCAGGTGCTTAATATGATTCTCTTCATGCTCCGGCGTCACCAATTCGAAGCCAGGGGCGCCCGGAGCGCCGCGTCTGCCCTCGAGGCGGTAAAGAATCATCCGCACACCATCCGGGCCGCCATCATCAACCTTTTTATGCCGGAAATGTCGGGCGCGGAACTGGCCGTCCGTATTGCCGCGGAACACCCGGAGATCGGGATTGTTATCATCTCCGGAGTACCGCTGGAAATCTGGCCGAAGAGAGAAAGAGAAACGTTGGCACGTCTGCCGCGGGGATTCGTCTTTGCGAAGAAGCCCGTTCTGGTGGATACGCTCCTTGCCCGTGTTCGGTTCGTGCAGGGAGATATCGCTTTTCTACATGGCTACAGTCCCGGGGACGCTATGTGAAGCGCCGTACACCCGTCGAATTCTGGCCGGAAATCGTCTCAGGCCTGAGACATTGCGCTTGAGCGTATCATTTTAGAAAACTCGGGCGACTGGTGGATGGAGACTATTGAATCGATCCTAATTGGAGCTTGAACACCTATGAAAAATTGTTCTTATTTGGGAGGAGTACTCTCGCTAATGGCGCTGCTGGCCGGCGCCTTGCATGCGGACCAAGTCACCCTTAAAAATGGAGATCGCATCACAGGTGCGATCGTGAAAAAAGATGGCAAAGAGCTGACGATCAAGAGCGACTTGTTTGGCGTGGTTACTGTGCCCTGGGAGCAGGTGGAGTCGGTCAGATCGGAAACCCCGCTCAACGTCGTTCTTTCGTCGGGACAAACGATTCAAACACCTGTCACAACCAGCGGCGGCAAAGTCGAACTGACTGCTGCCGGCAAGTCTGTAGAGCCGGCCGATGTATTAGCAATTCGCGACGCGGCCGAACAGGCTGCCTATGACAGGCTCCAGAGCCCCGGATGGGTAGACCTTTGGGCGGGTACGGCAACTCTCGGTTTTGCCGGCACGCAAGGGAATGCGCGAACTAAGACGCTCACCACCGCGTTGAATGCCACCCGCCAGACAAAAAACGACAAGACTACGATTTATTTCAGCGCCATTAAGGCTTCGGCGCTCGTTCAAGGAGTCAGCGCAGGCACGGCACAGGCTGTGCGGGGTGGCTTGGGGTATGACCACGACGTTTCGCCGAAGCTCTTTTTTAACGCATTCAACGATTACGAGTACGACCGGTTTCAGGATCTTGATCTGCGGTTCGTCCTGGGAGGTGGTTTGGGATATCACGCGTGGAAAGCTGAACGGGGCCGGCTGGACCTGTCCGCCGGTGCCGCCTACAACCACTCGCGGTTTGGACCCGCCGCTCCTGCCGTGGCTTTTACCCGGAACGCCGCTGAGGCGTACTGGGGCAACGATTTCAGTTATTCGCTCACCGGCGCCACATCCCTGGTGCAATCGTACCGGATGTTCAATAACCTCTCTGATACCGGCGAATACCGGATCAACTTCGATCTGGGGGCGATCACCAAAATCACGACCTGGCTGACCTGGAATATTGGCCTTAGCGACCGGTTCCTGAGCAATCCGGTGGCGGGACGCCAGCGTAACGATTTTCTCTACACGACCGGTTTGGGCGTCACATTTGCGAGGTAGTGCGAGAAGTTCAACTTTTCAAGAACTACAGGAGGAAGTCGATGTTACAAGGTTTTAAGCAGTTTCTGATGCGTGGAAATGTTATCGACCTGGCGGTCGCGGTTGTCATGGGCGCGGCGTTTGGAGCGGTCGTGACGTCCCTGGTGGAGAATCTGGTCACGCCGCTGATCGCCGCGATCGTCGGCCAACCGGATTTTTCGGCGATCGCATTCTCGGTCAACGGCAGCAAGTTCATGATCGGGCGGTTTATCAACGCTATCGTGTCATTCCTGCTGATCGCGTTGGCGGTATATTTCTTTGTCGTGGTTCCAGTAAACGCCCTCATGGCGCGAATGCGCCGCGGGGAAGCGACTCCCGACCCGACCACTAAAGCCTGTCCCGAATGCTTGAGCGATGTTCCGATTGCAGCGCGCCGGTGTGCCTTCTGCACGTCGGTTCTGACGAAATAGGAAGTGTGAACCCGCCGGTGCTAAAAG
>CAADGY010000174.1 GCA_900696665.1 uncultured Acidobacteriota bacterium | reverse complement strand
CGGCCACCCGCCCGAGCGTCCGGGCGGGGCGCGCCCCGGAACTACTCGGAATTGTGTCTGCCAAGAACCTCCGCCGGCAGAGGTGGTCGTTCCCGAGCGCTATTTTGCACCGCGAAGTAGTCTAGAGTGTCGCAAGAAGGGGATGGAGAACTGAAAAATGAACTGGAGCGGTTTCGGTGCCATTGCACTGGCGTTAGCTGTCTCGATGGGCGCCTTCGGGGCCCACTCCCTCAGAGCGAAGCTCGATGCCTATTCGATGGATGTTTACGAGAAGGCGGTTTTCTATCATTTCATACATGCATTCGGGTTGTTGATTGCGCCGTTGCTGGCCAGGGCGGGGTTGCTCACAACAGTGCAGGCGGGGCGCGCCTGCCTGCTGCTGGCCTTGGGAATTCTTATTTTCCCGGGCACACTGTATGCGCTCGCCATCACCGGTGCCCGTTGGCTGGGCGCTATCACACCGTTGGGGGGCCTGAGTTTCATCGCCGGCTGGCTGGTGCTCGCTTGGGGCCTGTTTCGGGTGGAATAGCGCCGCTTCGATTTTAACGATTATTAATTCCTTAGAGTATTGTGCGTCTGCCCGATTTCAGATATCCTTGACTCCGAGTTTGGTGGGGAGGTTGCATGCGAATCGTCTATCTCTATCTGTGTGCCGCGGCAGTGTGCTTAGGGCAGACCGGAACAGGGAACATTCAAGGTACAGTCAAGGACATCGGCGGGGCGGTTGTGCCGAAGGCGAATGTGACCGCCGTTCACACCGCAACGAGCCGCCGGTACACCACCGCGACAAACGAAGTCGGCTTTTACCTCGTTCCCAATCTTCAAACTGGAGCATACGAGGTGACCGTGGAATCGCCCGGTATGGAAACATGGAAGGGCGAGTTGAACCTCGCGTCGGGTCAATCCGCACAGGTCGATCCGGTGTTGAAGCTCGGTGTGACCGCGACATCCGTGACAGTCGCCGGTGACGTGACACCGCTGGTCACTACGACCAGTCCGACCATCGCGACCGTCGTGGAGCGTGAACGCATCGAACAGTTGCCCATCAACGGGCGCTTTGTTACCTCGTTGCTGTATATGACTACCCCTGGTGTAGAGTCGGGGTCCGTGCCCCGCGTTTACGGTCTGCGATACGCGACGGAGCTTTTGCAGGACGGCGCGGTTCTCGAGAACCGCGAATGGCAGTCGATTCCCGCACGTCCTCCCGGGCTCGACACCATTGCCGAGTTCCGTTCGGAAACGAACAACTCTTCGGCCAAGCTGAACCGTCCGGGTACGTTCATGCTGACAACGCGTTCGGGCACGAACGAAATCCACGGGTCGGCATTTGAAACGCTGCGCAATAGCGGCCTGGGCGTGGCGCGCGCCCGCCAGGACTATTACGATAAGCCGCCGCACCTGGTGAGAAACGAGTTCGGTGTATCGCTGGGCGGTCCCGTGTGGCTCCCGAAAATATACAACGGCAGAAACCGCACTTTTTTCTTCTTCGCTTATGAAGGGTACCAGCTCCGTTCGGCCAGAACCCGGAGTATCGGAGTGCCCACACCGGCGTTTCGTGAAGGTGACTTCAGTGGCTTGGTCAATGCCCAGGGGCGGCAGTTTACATTGTATGATCCGAACACTACCGACTCCACGACCTGGTCCCGCCAGCCGTTTCCAGGCAACCGGATACCGATGGCCAGGCAGAGTCCACTGGCGAAGTATCTGTACAGCGTGACCCCGCTGCCGACGCGAGGCGACAATCCGCTGGTGGCCGCCAATTGGTTTGGCCTTGGATTCAACAATACAAGGCAGCACACCGAGACAGTCCGCGTCGATCACAAAATCAACGACAGCAACCACCTGTTCTTCCGCTATTCGCACAGCCCCGCTACATCCGATAACACGAACGATCCCTGGAACGGGTCGGGCTCGCCGCCTACCCTTGACCGGCGTGCCAACACTTATATCGACAGCCAGTCCAACGATAGCGGTGTCGCCAACTGGACCCACACTTTCTCGCCTACCTTCTTCAGCGAAACTCTGGTCACGGTGGCGCGCGATTACCGGGGGCAACTGCCTTTTACTGGAACGGAAGAGATCGCCAGTCAACTGGGTCTTCCAAATCCGTTCAATGGCATCGGTTTTCCGCGCATCCCTTATTCGATGTCTTCGAGCACCGGCGTCGGCATGTCTTATGACGCAGCCATCAACCCCACCATCAACTACGGGCGCATCTACAACGTGGATCAGAATTTCACAAAGATACATGGCCGCCATGAGTTCCAGTTCGGCGCACGTTTCCGTTATGAACAACTGGAGACCCTGAACGATCAGCAGATATCGCAGGGCCAACTCAGTTACAACAGCGTCGCGCCCACTGCCTTGTACGACCCGGCGTCGGGAACGGCATATGGGCCGGTACCGTTTACAGGCCATACAGCGGCGAACTTCTTCCTGGGAATGGGGACATACCAGGCTCGCTTCAACCGCTCCTGGTACAGACCCCGCGTTCATGAGAGGGCCGGGTATTTCCAGGACAACTTCAAAGTGAATTCCCGTCTGACGCTGAATCTGGGGCTGCGGTACGAATTCTATAGTCCGGTCAATGAGCGGGATCATACGATGTTCGGATTCGACGAAAAGAACAAGGCGGTCATTTTGTCGAGGTCGTTGGAGGACATGGCACGGATGCGAAACGTACTGCCCGCGGTGGTCGACGCCTACACCAGGCTGGGAGTGAAGTTCACGACACCGGAGGCGGCGGGAGTGCCGGATTCGCTCGTGCGCTCGAACCGCTGGGACTTCGGCCCGCGAGCGGGCTTTGCTTACAGGATCGGGTCTTCGCACCGGACAACCGTAATTCGCGGAGGCTACTCCATCTTTGCCTATCCCGAGTCCCTGCGCCTGTTTGCCGGCAACACGCAAAACACGTTGCCGGGGCAGGGCAATATCAGCAACGATCCCAACGCGGCGGAGCAAAGCCCGGACGGCTTGCCGAATTACCTCCTGCGCTCCGTGCCCACGATCATCGCCGGGGTCAACAGCAGTAATGCGCTCGATGTCACGAAGGTCACCGGCATCTCACGGGGTAGCGGAGCCATGTACTACCTGGACCCGAACCAGCCAACCGCGCGCGCTCACCAGTGGAACCTGATGGTGGAACGGGAAATGTTTGCGAACACCGTGGTGAAGGCGGGCTACATCGGCACGCACGGTACTCGCATGTCGCAGTGGTACACCTATAATGAGGCGTCTCCGGCGTACGTGTGGTACACCACTACCGGTCTTCCTTTTCCGACCGGCGAGTTCGCCAACGTTGCCCGCCGGCCCTACGACCAGCAAGTTTACGGGACCATCCAGCGATACCAGAAAACCGGCTGGTCGAATTACAACGGTATTCAGTTGGAATTCGAGCATCGCTATTCGAAAGGCTATGCGTTCCAGGTGTTCTATGTGATGAGCAATGCCATGCGCGTGGCGGGCGATGGCTGGCGGGACGATATCCTCCGCCCAGCCAGCTACTATTTGCCCGGTACAGTGCCTGAAGATGATGCCGCACGCAACCGGCTGCTTTTCTACCGCCGCGACACCGGCATTCCGAAGCATCGTATGAATTGGAATTTCCTGGTGGACCTGCCGTTCGGAAGAGGCAAGCCGCTGGGCCGCAATGCGAGTAGATTTGTGAACACGCTCATCGGCGGGTGGCAGATTGCCGGCTCGGGCACGCTCATCAGCCGGTATTTCCAGTTACCTACTACCTACAGGGGGCAGCAGAATCCCGTCGAAGTCTACGGCAAGAAGTATCCGATTCAGGATTGCCGGAGTGGTGTCTGTTACGACGGCTGGCTGTACTGGAATGGCTACATCCCCGCGCATCGCATTAACAGCGTCAACTCCGCGGGACGGCCGAACGGCGTGATGGGCGTTCCCGAGAACTACCGGCCGTTTCAGACGTGGCTGATTCCGACGCCTGCCAACGGAGGAAGTTCGAGCGATCCAAACTTCGCTTTCTATGAATCGAATACCGTCTTCGTTCCATTAAAAAACGGAACCAACCAGCGTACAACGTATGACCCGGGCATCCATCCGCTTCAGAACCAATACTTCAACGCGCCGCTGAGGTGGAACATGGCTGCGTCCGCTTTCAAGACCGTCCCCATTACGGAGCGTGTGTTCCTGCGTCTGAATGCTGATTTCCTGGAGAACGTATTCAACATGCCCGGTACCACGGTGCCCGGCGGAGACGGAATCGTGCTGAACCGTACTTCGGACAACGCGCCGCGCGTACTCCAGTTAACCGTACGGCTCACATGGTAGGGCGGTGCATGTTAGTTTAAACGTGTGCGGTATTTCGTCGCGCTGCTTGCGGGTTTTCTACAAGCGCCGTCCGTGCAAGCACCGGCGCTCGTAGAAGCCGGTATCGAGCTCTCGCATCAGGGACGCTTCAACGAAGCGGCCGAGAAATTTGTGCGGGCGCTCGCGATGGATCCGAAGCTCGCCGAAGCACATTATCTATTGGGTCTGGTTCGCCAGACGCAGGGACGCACCGCCGCGGCGCTTCAATCGTTCCGGTCGGCACTAGACGCCAACCCGCGATACGCCGAGGCGCAGGCGCGAGTCTGCGAGCTTCTCACCGTTTTTGCCCGTGCCAAAGACAGCGGCTACGATGAAGCGAGAGATTCCTGCCGTGCCGCGAGCGCACTCGATGGGCGCGATCCTGAACCGCACTTCCACGCGGGCTGGAACGAAGCAAAACTCGGCAACCTGACTGCGGCGATCGAGGAGTATGAGATGGCCCTCCGCCTGAATTCGAAGTTTCCGAAGGTGAAGTTCGAACTGGCGATGGCCTATCTCGATACGCAGGAGACTGACCGGGCGATAGCCCTGCTGCGTGACGTTCTTGGTGCGGAGCCCGGCAACGGCGCGGCCAGCTTTCAACTGGGCGCCGCCCTGGCAAAAAAGGACGATTGCGAAGGTGCGGTTCCGCTGCTCGAAACCGGTGCCGAAGTTCCGCAGAAGTACTATGTCCTGGCCGGGTGTTTGAAGAAGATGGGCAGGGAGGCGGAAGCCGCGGCGGCGTTGGCGCGAGTGAAAGACCTCCGCACCGGCGCGGATGCGCGAATGCAGGCGAAATACCGGGCGGCGGTCGCTCATCAGAAAGCGCAAGCCGGTGATCTGGACGGAGCGATCAAGGACTACCGCACCGCACTCGCGCTGGTAAGAGATTCTTCCATCGCAGTGGACCTGGCTGTGGCGCTGTTGAAAAAAGGCGAAGCGGAGGAAGTAGTGCGGCTGCTGGGTGGCGAACCGGACCCGCTGGCGCGCTACCAGTTGGCATTGGCATATTCCGAGCTCCGGCGCTTCCAGGATGCGCGTGCGATTCTCGAAATTGTGTTGCAGAGCCGTCCCGAATTTGTCGAGGCCTGGTACCAGCTTGGGATTAATTCGCTGGCGGCCGGAGATCCGCGTGAAGCCGAGAGCAGTCTTCGGCGGGCGGTCGAATTGCGCCCGGACGAACCGGCAATACGGCTCGCTTGGGCGGACTCACTGGAAAAGCTTGGTAAACGAAAGGAGGCCGGCGAGCAAAGGACACTGGCCGGCCGGGTTTCGAAATAGAATATTTTGCACCTAACATGACCGATCATCACATATTGGACTCACTCGAATCCCATCCTTTTACGCAGGGATTGACCACCAATCAACTCGAAGTTCTCGCAGGTCTGGCCGAACCGGTTTCATTTGAAGCGGAACAGACGGTTTTCCGGGGCGGTGAGCGCTCTGACTATTTGTACCTGCTCCTTTCCGGAACGATGTTTCTTGAACTGCAAACGCCCGTATACGCGGTATGCATCCAGGTGCTGGGCCCGGGAGAAGCGTTTGGCTGGTCTTCCGTCGTGGACCAGCACTATGCCGCTTTCCAGGTACGGGCGCGCCAACGGTGTGAGGCGCTGCGCCTCAATGGCGCCTCCTTACTAAAGGTCTGTGAGGAAGATCCTGGCATTGGATCCACCATCTTCCGGCGTGTGGCGGAACTCATTGCGGCCAGGCTCCGGGCAACGGAGGCGCGTTTTATCGAATTCTGTGGTGGTGTACCGGGAGCGAGACCAGCGGCGATTCCCGAACGTGATCGATAGCAGTTCAAAAAGAGGAGGCGAAAAGGATGCAGCCGGGCGGCTCCGGGGAAAGACCGTGCACGTTCCGGCGTAACGGCTGACTTGGGCAAGCCTTTGAGCAACACAATACGTTCACGGAATTTGCATTGTTGGGACACAATAGATACATGCGTGCAATTACTGCGCTCTTCGTGTTTTTCTCGGCAGCCGTAGCTGCGCCGCCGCTGTTTGAACAAACCGGATTTCAGACCAGCGCGGATGGTTCGCCTGCCGGCTGGAAGTCCTGGTCCCCTCGCCCTGAGATTGCCCCGCGTACGTTCGTCGATACCGCTCACTTCCGGAAGCGGCCGGGCTCGTTGGCTGTTTCCGGAAATAGCAGGGTTGGTGTATTTGGCGGTTGGGAATACGATGCGAAAGGAATCGAACCCGGCAAGTGGTACCGGCTGGTGGCGCATTATCGCTCGGAGGGCCTGGATTACGAGCCCTTGCAAGTATGGGCGCGTCTCGATTGGCGTACTTCCACAGGCCGGCGGACCGGGCAGCCCGACTACGGTTACCACGTCACGCGAGATGGGGAGTGGAATCGCATCACGCTCGAGGCACCCGCGCCGGAGAAAGCATCTGGCGCCGCTATTCAGCTC
Source organism: uncultured Acidobacteriota bacterium (assembly GCA_900696665.1). GTDB lineage: Bacteria > Acidobacteriota > Terriglobia > Bryobacterales > Bryobacteraceae > CAADGY01. The sequence continues at coordinate 27,703 of CAADGY010000174.1, read as the reverse complement.
TTCCTGCTGAATGCTCCTAAAGCCACGCTCTATTGGGATGATGTATCGCTCACCCAAATTGAAAAACCGGGCCCCAGGAACGTGCGGGTCGTGTCCATCAATCATCGCCCCAGACAGCAACCGTCGTCTGCGGCGGCGGTACATAGTTTCCTTGACTATATTGAGAAAGCGGTGGGGGAAGCCGACCTTATCGTTTTACCCGAGGGCATTACGGTCGTGGGAACGGACTTGAAATACGCGGACGTCGCCGAACCTTTGCCAGGTCCCACCACCAAAGCGCTGGGCGAACTGGCGCGCCGGAAGAACTCGTATATCGTGGCGGGGTTGTATGAGCGCGAAGACACCACGATTTATAACACGGCGGTGTTGATAGACCGCCAGGGGCAACTTGCCGGAAAGTATCGAAAGGTGTATCTGCCCCGGGAAGAGACGGAAGGCGGAATCACGCCTGGTTCGGATTATCCGGTCTTTCAGACGGACTTTGGCACCCTTGGCATGATGATCTGCTGGGATGTTCAGTACGCCGATCCGGCGCGCGCGCTTGCCCTGCGCGGAGCGGAAATGATTCTGCTGCCCATTTGGGGCGGCAACGAAACACTAGCCAAGGCACGAGCGATTGAGAACCAGGTTTATCTCATCGCGTCCGGCTACGATCATCCGACTTACATCATGGACCCGGATGGGGAAATGCTATCGAAGGCAGCGGCGCTTCCTGGAGTCGCATCGGCCACAATCGACCTGAACCGCCGGTATCAGGACCGCTGGCTGGGCAACATGAAAGCCCGGCTTTGGAAAGAACTCCGCCTCGACACAGCCGTCGATCCTCCCGGACGGCAGTAGCCTTGGAGCTCGATTGACGATTGGGCGTTCAGCTCTTGTTTGGGGCGGCTTACGGGATTCGAACCCGTGACATCTGGAACCACAATCCAGCGCTCTACCGGCTGAGCTAAAGCCGCCGTGTCCCAGAAGATAGTTTAGCAGGTGGCGGCGGCCGCGCCAATCGTTCTAGAATGAGAGTTCCCGCCGCCGGGCGCGTAGCTCAGTTGGTTAGAGCGCCTGCTTCACACGCAGGAGGTCACAGGTTCGAGTCCTGTCGCGCCCACCATCCCTTCATTTTAGAGAGAATGTGAGCATGCGTCCTGCCCGTGCTCTCCTCTTAGCGCTTTTCGTCATGGCAATTTGCTATGCGGTCCTTGCTACTGGCGATGCCTCCATTTCGGTACGAATCGTAGATGCGCGAACGGGGCAACCCACGCCTGTCCGGGTGAGACTTCTCGATTCCAACGGCAAACCTCCCGAAATCACCGGGGCGCTAGCAGTTTCCGATGCGGCTTTCGGTGTTCCGGCGGCTGCCATTGGAGTAATGTATGGGCAGTCCGACAGAGCCGAAGGCTTTCTGTTGCAGCCGGACGGCGCCTTTTACGTGGATGGATCGTTTGACGCAAAACTTCCGGCGGGCAACTACACGCTCAGCCTCTCCAAGGGCTATGAGTACATACAGCAAACTCACAAATTGAGTATCTCAGCCGGTAAGCGGACCCGGACTACGTACCGGATGGAACGTTGGATCAACATGCCGGAACGCGGGTGGTATTCATCCGACGACCATATTCACCTGCGCCGCTCGACCCGTGACGACGCTTCCATCGTACGGTGGATATCCGCGGAGGACATTCACGTAGGACACCTGTTGCAGATGGGCGATTTCTGGGCTACCTATTATTCACAATATGCCTGGGGCGAGAAAGGCCGCTACCGGGAACGGGACAACATTCTATCGCCCGGCCAGGAGGAGCCTCGCACGCCCGAGATCGGCCACACCATATCGCTCGGCGCGGAAGGCTTTGTCCGCTTCCAGCCCGATTACTATTCCTACGACAGGGTGTTCGACCGGGTGCACGAGCTCGATGGCATCACTGGCTTCGCGCATCAGGCAATGACATTTCATGGCTATCGCGGAATGGCTCTCAACGTCCTGCGCGGAAAAATCGACTTTCTGGAGCTAATGCAGTTTTGCGCTGCCGAAGGTCCGCTGGTCGCCGATCACTATTACCGCTTTCTCGATTTAGGCTATCGCCTGACGGCGCTCGCCGGCTCTGACTTTCCCTGGTGCGGCCGCGGGCCTCGATATGGTCTGAAAGAGGGTGGATCGCAGATTGGCGACTCTCGTTTCTACACGTACGTTGGCAACGAGTTCACGTTTGCTTCATGGCTAAAGGCGGTGAAGGCGGGACACACGTTCGCGAGCAGTGGGCCGATCGTTCAGCTCACCGTAAACGGCCGGTTGCCTGGAGATACTGTGAACGTACGCCGCGGGGAAGTTCTAAGAATTGAAGCCACCGCGTTCGGCGAATCGAAACAGATCCCGCTCGAAGAGCTTGAGATCGTCGGCCACGGAGAAGTGCTTCGAGCAGCACGCGCGGCGCAGCCAAATCAAAGCGCCGCACGACTCTCCATCAACATGGAAACGGCAGCGGACCACGGATTGTGGATTGCCGCGCGCGTCAAGGCCGGTCCAACCCAACTGGCTCATACCACTCCCGTCTACGTCAGCGTAGACGGCGGTGGCTTCGAGAATTGGAGCAAGTTCCGGCAGCGCATTGCAGAGTGCGAACAGCATTTGGATGAGCTCGAAAAGGAGTTGATTTCTCCCGGAGAACGCCTCGACAATCAAGCCACGCGGCACAAGAAGAGCCTGCTCAGACAGATCTCCGAGACCCGGAAAGTGTTGGCCTCCTTGAACTCACGCCGTAAGTAGTGCATTACCAGCTTTTCCTCAAAGAGGTCAACGAAACCCCGTTGTCTTCTGCTTGGAGTACAAGCTGTGAATGTTGCCGGTGGTCCAGTCATTATTGCTCACAGGGGATGCCTCTTTGCGCAGCGGATCGGGAGGCGCGCCGGGCGCACAACGAAAATTAGCTCACATTGAAGTATTGGCTACTATCCGCCACCGGATTTTCTCCGGGCGCGCATGGCGGTCCCCGGCTAGACTCGTGTACACTCCAGACATGCTCAGCAAAGTACTCACCATCTTGCTCACCGTTTCAACTGGAGCCTGGGGCCAGCTCGAAGTTGTTACAACCGGATTGCAAGCGCCTCAAAAACTCGTCATGAGCCCCGGAGGCAATCTCCTGGTGTCGGAAACCAGCACACAACCTAACGCGGGCCGTGTCTCTCTCGTCACACCCGGAGGAGCACGCCGGACGTTGATCGAAGGTTTACCATCGGGCCAGGACGTAGCCGGTGGTCCGAGCGGCCCCACTGCGATGGCCGTGAGCAATCGTACGCTGTACCTCGCCATCGGTGGCGGCGATGCCGAAAGACGAGGGGAGGTTCCTGGGACAGCCATCCACAATCCCGAGGGACGCTCCTCCGCGTTATTCGCTTCCATTCTGCGGTTGCGGTTTGGCAGCGATATCGACCAGATAACCGGTACCTTTCGCGTGACACCCGAGCACCAACAGAGTCTTATGGACGGCCGTGAAGTACAGATCGCCGACGGCAGCGGAGCTTCCGTGTCAGTGGATGTGCTGGCACGTTTGCCGATCTCCGAACCGGACCCGGTCACGATCTACCGGTTTTCAAATCCCTGGGGACTGGCGTTGAGTGGAGATGGTTCGGTTCTCTGGGCCGTAGACGCATCGCTGAACGCTCTGATGCGGATCGACCCCGAAACAGGGCGATGGCAGCGGATTGTGCATTTTCCCCCAATGCAAAACCCGAGCGCCGTGGGACCGCCGATGATCGATCCTGTGCCTACGAACGTGCGAATTTATGGGAACGAACTGCTCGTCAGTTTCCTGACAGGGTTTCCTTTCATACCCGGAACGGCGCGAGTCCTCGTAGTCGATCCGAACCAACGTTCCACGCAGCCCTTTATGTTTGGCCGCACGTCCGTGGTCGATGTGCTGTGGCGGGATATGGGCACATCGCGGGCTCAGTTTTTTGCGCTTGAGTTCAGTTCCAACCAGAGTGCGCAACCCGCCGCGCCGGGCCGGCTTTTGCGGTTCGACACACCGGAAGCAGCGGTTGTCGCGGCCGATCTGCGGGGACCCGTCAGCATGGCTTTGGACGCACGATCCAACACGCTGTACGTGCTGGAGCTATCGGGCCGGATTCTCCGGCTTGGTCTGTAGCCTTCGATTCAGAATTGCACATCAATTCGTAACTGAAGCGATCGCGGTCCGCCGGATTGAAAGTTTGGAGTCAAGCCGCTATGCGCACGGCCCGTGCCGAGCATGAGGTTTGCCTGCGAGAGAGATTGTCCGAAGAGCGGGTTGTTCAGGAACCGCATCGGATCGGCGAAGTTCGGGCGGTTTGTGACATTGTACGCCTCCAGGCGAATTCCCAGGGCGGCTGCCTCGCCGATGGGGAAGCGGCGCTCCAGGGCGGCGTCGATCTGAGCCAGTCCGAACCCGCGCACTGCATTGCGTCCAAGGCTTCCTTGCAGACCGGATGCAGGAATCCGGAACGCATCCCGGTTCAGACGGCGGCCGGCGGGCGCCGACGGGTCTCGAACCCAGATGGGAATGCCGCCCACCAGGTCCGGGCGCGCGTTGTCGGATCCTAACCCGAACGGATTCTCCCGGGCCACGACGTCCACTGGGAAGCTGGTGCGCGCTCGGAAAATGGTGCTTACCGTCCATCCACGCGTCCAACGCCCCATTGCGTTGGAATTCGGGGTATAGGAAAGTCCGGTTTGAAACGCGTGGCGGACATCGAAGTCGGACGAGCCGCGATCTGTCGCGCCCGGATAGAGGAAGAAGATGGCCGAGTTCCAGGAAGCGTTATCGATCGAATGTCCCCAAGTGTAGGCGGCAAACCCGTTAAAACCGCGGCCGACAGACTTGTGGGCCTGGAGTTGAAGGGAGTGATACTGGGACGATCCTCCATTGCTTGCCAGAACAGACCCTGGATGATCTGCCACGGCGGCCGGACGGCGTTCCAGGCGCAATAACCGGCGTGCCGGCGATCCCACGTAAGCTACGGATACCGCCGTACGGCGGTTCAGCAGTTTTTCGATCGCGATGTTCCAGTGCACCGAATACGGAAGCTTCAGGTCCTGTGCAAATCCATAGAGGACCTCCTGCTGCCCGGAGCCTGGAACTCCAGCCGTGAAATCGACAACCCAACGATTGAACGGCGCTCCATTCAGTACATCGGCCACTGAACTGAATCCGAGGTCATAGAAAAGCCCGGCGCCTGCACGAAAAATCAGCGAGCCCTCCTCATCCAGTCGTAACGCGACGCCGGCGCGAGGGGCAAACTGGCCGTATCGGGTTTTCCACGAAGGAACAGCCGCCGTACCGGCCGGAAACGGGGCGGGCTCTACGGGATCGGGACTCTCCCGTGGGGGAATCTCTCCGGTGAACAGCCGGATGGCCGAGGTTCCGTTCTGGCTCCGGTACGTTGGGCCTGGTGTGATCTCCCAGCGGATTCCGAAGGTGAAGTTCAGCCGGTTTCCCAACTGCCAGGTGTCCTGCGCGAAAAGAGAAAACGTTTCGATCACGCTCGAACCACTGGCCGCCTGCAGAAAATCGACCGCCGGTTCAGCTCCTCCGATAAAGTCCGGGAGACTGGCGTACGAGGCGATGACGACGGAGGCGGGCTCCACGCGCGTGGAAACCAGGCGGTGATAATCTATGCCGAACTTTGCCTGGTGATTACCGGAATGAACCGCGATGGTATCGATGAGGTTTAACTCCGTCTGCCGGCTTCGTGCCGGCCCGGCGGCAATAAGCGGCCCTAATCCCGCTATCGACAATGCATAAACACCGCGTCCGGTGCCGGATAAAGGAGGAAGCACACTCGCAAGATTCAGCGGCTGAGCGCCACCGAGCCCGGAAGCGTTCCATCGTGAATCGGCCGTAGCTCTGGAGAGGTTGATCCGCGTGTCATTGGTGAGCCGGGGGCCGGGAGACATCAGCACTCCCGCCGTCACGCTGGTGGAATTGAGTTGCGCTTCGTTCACCTGCAAGTATCCGAACCGGCTGTTCGAGGGTGTTCGAGTCCACCGCAGGAACGCCAGTCCGTTTGAGGAGAAGGCATGGTCCAGGCGGATGTTATTCGTCAGGACGTCCCCAGGCCATCGGGTTTGAGCCGTATGCTCAGCCTCTAACGGAGACGGCGGCAACGGGAACGCATTCAGAACCGGCCTGCGCGCGACAGGCGCATAGAGGCGGTCTTCGATCGAAGGCACAGCCAATCGCCATGCAGCACTTTGATTCAGATGTAATCTTTCAAACGCAGCGGCAAAAAAAGTGCTGTTCCGGCGGACAGGACCCGAAAATACACCACCGGCGCTGTCTGCATCCGCCTCACGCCAATCTCGTCCCGCCCGATTTGTGAACCAGTCGCTTGCGTTCAGCCTGCCGCGACGGAGTGCTCCGAAAAACTCACCATGAAAATGATTTGAACCGGAGTGTGTGATTACCGCAATCTGGGCTCCTGGCAATCTGCCGAACTCAGGTGCGAAAGTTGAAGTTTGGACCCGCACCTCTTCCAAAGCCAGGGATGAGACCAGGTTGTGAAGGCTGCCAATCGCCGTCATACCCGGCAGCGCGCCGCCCGAAAAGTCTCCCGGCAATCCGCTGCCGCTCATGCTGTTGTTCGCGCTGACGCCGTCCACGGTGAAATAGTTTGTATTCGGGCGCTGGCCGTTGGCCGTAAACTGGCCCGCTTCGCCACGACTGGCAGGCGTGAACAGCAACCCGGGTACGAAGTCGAGCACTCCCAGCACGCCGCGACTGTTCAGCGGCAAGCCATCGATGTCATCACGTCTCAGTATTACGAGCGAAGTTGCGTCATTCGTGTCCACAGGCGAGGCGCTGCCTTCCACCGTTACCACTTCATGCATCCCACCGATCTCCAGCAGAAAGTCGAGCCGCGCCCGCTCCGTTGCGCCGAGCCGGATTCCCGTTCGCGCGATGGTTCGAAATCCGCTTTTTCGGACTGTGATCTTGTATTCTCCGGGTGCGAGCGAGGAGACCGCATAAGACCCGTGCTCACCTGTCCGTGTCGAACGGCGGATACCGGTTTCCAGGTTCAGCATCACGACATCGGTATCCGGGACACCGAGTCCCGAGGAATCACGGATCACGCCCGTCAACTGCGCACGCTGCTGCGCTTGTGCGGCAAATGCGGCAAACAACAGGGATGCCAATGCGACTTTCATGGGGAGCTCATGCCCGAGGCGCGAACCGCTTGCAACCAGCGTTCTAACGTTTCACCCAACTTCGACGTAAGCTGCTCCGTCGGCTCCGGCTGCGTGCCTGCAAGTGCGAGATTGAGTGTTTCATCCAGTTCCTGGGTTGTGCGCAACAGGCCTGCCGCGCATTGCTGCCACGTGCCGCACCGCACGGGCGGTGCGCGCTCACGCACGGCGCCGGACAGAAGTGTGTCCAGTTCGCGCTCCAACTGGTGCGCAGTCGAGAGGAGAGCGCGGTGATGTTGCAGGCGGATACTCGCGAGCAGGCTTCGGTCGTGAGGCTCGAATGCCCGCTCGATCTCCGATGGAAACCTTTCGGAAAGGCTGTACAAAGCGTGGGCGCGAGAAAGGGCCGAATCGCTCAACGCCAGAACCTGATCGACGAATTGTCCGGCCGGCCTTCCGGCGCCCAGTTTCTCCTTCAACAGATCATGAAGTGGTGACTCCGGGCCAGCCGCCACCGGCGCCGGAGCGCTCTCAATGGGTGGAGACTCTACCGGATGCGGATCTTCGAAGTGGACAGACACACCCGGGATACCTGCCACCGATCCTAGAATCTGCTTTTGGCGTGCCGGGTCGATGCCGATTCCCGTAACCAGGATGCGGCGTTCCGCCTCCTCCCGTCTCACCTCCAGCGGCTCTCCGAGGTCCGCGCCAATACGATTCAGAGCGGCGATGACATGCAACTCCTCATCAGCGCCTGCCGGTGTCTCTTCAACGGATTCCTGAGAGATGTCCTCACGGCTGGCAGCGATCGGAGGCAGTGGCTCCATCTGCCTGGATGGCATGTCTCCGGCCGGTTCGGCCTCCGCGATCACCACCCATTCGTTGTTCCGGAAACGGAGAGTCTCTTGCAGTGGCCGCAGGTCATTCGCCCTCAATGTAAGCGATGCCTCCGCCAGAGCGCCTTCCGGGGTTGTCGTCCGGATGCGGTATTGCCGCTCGGCCAGTTGGTTCCCGCTGCCTAGCACCGTTACTTCATCGCTCTTTTCTCCTAAATGGTTCCGCCATTCGGCAAAGGCGCGGGCGCTGAGCGGATCTTCCCAACTGAACCGCGCTTGTTCGAATAGCGCCTTGATGTGGGTGAACGAGCTATCATTTGCGGCGTGCTGCGGAGTTGTAGCGGTGAGCTTTGCGGGGCGGACGAAAACGTTCTGGCGCGTCTTCATCCGGATACGCCGGCCCGGCTCCGTGGGGGCCCCGGTTTGCGCGGCTTTGTCCAGCAGTTCCGCCGCGCTGACGCTGTTTTCTCTCGAGAACTGGTAAATAATTACGGCCACAAGCACGGTTGCCGCAACCGCGAGCCAGCGATGGGTCCGCGGCGCCGCCCGTGGCAACCGGGCTGCCAATTCACGATCGACGCGGTTGAACTCCGGCTTCAGATTTTGCCACGGCCGTGGCGGCGATACTCTTCGCTTGTCTTCCTCAATCCGCCACGTGAAATCCTCCAAGCTGGCACGCAAATGCCGTAGCCGCAACTCGCATTCGGGACAATCCGCCAGGTGCCGCCGGATGTCAGCAGCCTGTCTGGCGTCCAGTTCGCCGTCGGCATAGGCCAACAGTTCTGTGTCTTCGATAAGGGAGCAACTCGCATCACTCATGGGCGACCCTCTTCAGTTTCGACACAGCGCGGCGCAGAAACTCCGCGACCGTGGAGATGCTGATCCCAACGATGCCGGCGATTTCCTGATACCGCAAACCTTCCACACGGAGCAGCAGACACTGGCGCTGCTGCGGTGACAATTCCCGAATGGCACGATCTAATAGCGAACGCCGTTCCGCTTCGAGAAGATTCCGTTCCGGATTTTCCGCGGCAACCGGCAACGGCACTTCGAAGTCTGTCCCGATAGGCCGGACTTTTTTCTGACTCGCACGGGCGTTCAACCCAAGGTTGTGTGCCACCCGGAATATCCATGCCCGTTCGTTCCTTATCTGCTGTCCTTCCCGGAGCACCATGTACAACCGGAGGAATGTCTCTTGTGACAGGTCCTGTGCCTGGCCCGGATCAATGCCGAATGTAAGCAGGTAGTAGTAGATATCCTGTCTGGCATCTTCATATAGCTGCTCGACCTGTGCATGCAGCGAGACAATGCGCGCCTCGTCCAAACGGGATTTCCCGGACCGTGCATCATGGGTTGTGTCTCGCAAAGTCAGCAAGAGCCTGTCGAGAGAGGGCGGACTGTCTGCCGCGCCCCCTTTCGCTCCTCCGATCGGAGATTTATCAACTATTTTCTCGCGGGCAGGATGTGAACGTCAGCCGGTTCCCGTCCGCCGAGAATAATTGGGGGTTCCGGCTTCAGTTCCGGCTGGTCGATTAGATTCCAAAAGATTGCATCATTGGCTGGTGTTTGCAACTTCAGTACATCCACGAGAGCCGGCAGTTTGAGACGCTGCTCCTGAGAAAGCACCGATAACGCCTGGGTCCGGTACGGCTCACCGGAGATGGGCAGCTTCTTTTGAAGATCGCGGATTTCAGCCAGCAGGCGCCCGATCCGGGTATAATCCGTCGAGCCGGATTGCAAAAGACCGTCGAGCGCCAGTTGCTTTTGCCACATCTGTTCATGGATGACCTGCTCGGCTTCCCGCCTGCTCCTCTGGACACCCTGTAGAGCCTGAGCCTGTGCCTCCGTGAGATTGAGATACTCCTTCAATGCCCTGGCGGGTTCCCGATCTGGGGGTGGATAAATACTGGGTCTGACCACTGCCGTGTCCTGCGCCAGAAGCAAACCGGCGCTGCCAAGAGCGACCATCAGCGTGCGTTTCAGATTCATTGCTTTTTCTACTCTCCGTTTTCGAGATGTCGTGACTGTGTTCGTGCCTAAGACCACGAGCACCGGTGTTTTTGTGACAGGACGGCCGGACATTTGTCGTGGGCGGGTGGAACCGGTTCCCAGCCGTGAAGGGTTAAGGATGGCAATTAGTCTCGTGGCACGATACCGAGCGAACGCATTTTCCGGTACAAGTTGCTGCGTTCGAGCCCGAGCAGTTCGGCGGTGCGAGTGACATTCCCCTTCACCTCCTCGAGCTTCCTTAGGATATAGTCCCGTTCGGCGGCTTCACGGACTTCCTGCAGCGTGCCGAGGCGGTCCGGAGGGCGTTCGTAAACGGCACGGCGGGTTGGGTGAATCGGGATGTGCCTGGCATCAACACGGACCTGCGGGTTCATGATGACGATGCGTTCGACGAGGTTTCTCAGCTCCCGCACGTTTCCGGGCCAATGATAGTCCACCAGTATGCGTAGGGCTTCAGGCGTCAGTTCCTTCCGCTTCCGGCCATAGGCGGTAGTGAACTCGCGGAGGAAGTGGTCTGCGAGCGCCGGGATGTCTTCTTTCCGCTCCCGCAGCGGGGGCACATAGAACGGAATGACGTTTAACCGGTAAAAGAGGTCCTCCCGAAAGCTCCCACGCTCAATCTGCTCTTCCAGGTTTTTGTTGGTCGCCGCCACCACGCGCACATCCACCTGCACGGAGTTCGAGGCGCCCACAGGCTCAAAGCGCTGTTCTTCCAGAGCACGCAGAACCTTCGCCTGTGTCTTCAGGCTCATATCGCCTACTTCATCGAGGAAGATGGTTCCCCCGTCCGCTTTCTGGAATTTCCCGATCTTGTCGTCGACCGCGCCCGTAAAGCTGCCCTTACGATGGCCGAACAACTCGCTTTCGATCAGTTCCTCCGGGATGGCGGCGCAGTTCACTTCGATGAACGCTTCGTTTGCACGCTGGCTCATGGAATGAATGGCGTGAGCGATCAGTTCCTTGCCGGTCCCGCTTTCCCCGAAGATGAGAACGCGGCCGTTGGTGGCGGCCATCAGGCTGAGCTGTTGCCGCAGCGCTTTCATCGGCACGCTCTCACCGATGATCTTGATGTGGGGATCGCGATCCTGCCGGATGCGCTGCAACTCTATTTCAAGCCGGCGCTGTTGAAACGCGTTCTTTACGATGACGCAGACCTTTTCTGCGTTCAGGGGTTTTTCGATGAAATCGAAGGCGCCAAGCTTGGTCGCTTTCACCGCGGTTTCAATGGTTCCGTGGCCCGAGATCATGACCACACCCGGACGCTCCGGAAAAGGAATCTCCTGAATGCGGGACAGGACTTCCATGCCGTCTATCCCGGGTAGCCAGACATCGAGCAGGACAATGTCGTAGGGTTCCCGCCGCAAAGCGTCAAGGCACGCCTCTCCACTAACGGCAGTGGCTACCAGAAACTCTTCGTCTTCGAGTACACCCTTAAGCGACTGGCGAATGCCCGGTTCGTCGTCAACAACGAGGACGCGGACCCGCTTCATGGCTGTTCCTGGGATCCGGCGGTGAGTGTCTCCACCAGTCTTCGCTCAGGATCCCCCGTGGTGGGAATTTCGATGATGAACCTGGCGCCGCACGGACTGTTGTCTTCCACGCGGATGTGCCCGCCATGCTCGGAAATGATATGACTCACGATCGCCAGCCCGAGCCCGGTTCCGCGGCCCTTGGTGCTGAAGTATGGCAGGAACATCTTCTCTTTGTCCTCGGGAGAAATGCCCACACCGGTATCGGCCACCACCAGTTCGATGGAATCGGTTGTGACCGCCTGGGTAGTGATGAGCAGTTCCTTCACCAGGCTATCCTGCATGGCTTCCGCCGCGTTATCGACCAGATTCACCACCACGCGTTTGAATTGCTCGCGATCGATGTTCACAGGAGGAAGATCCGGAGTAAGCACGGTGTGGATACGAATCCCGTCCAGGCGGTCCTCAAATGCGGACAGCCCTCCCTGAACCACCACGTTCAAATCGGCAATCTCCGGGCGCGCGGCGGGGAAACGCGCAAATTGAGAAAACTCGTTCACCAGGGTCTTGACAGTTTCGACCTCGCGCGAGATGGTCGCCGTACACTCCTGGACAATTCGCTCAAATTCCGGAGCCACCGGATACTTGGCCAATTGGCGGGCAACGCGGCCGGCCGACAGCGCGATGGGCGTCAGCGGATTCTTGATCTCATGAGCTACGCGCCGCGCCACTTCGTGCCAGGCCATGGCTTTTTGTGCCCGAAGCAGTTCGCTGGTGTCCTCGACCACCATCACAAAGCCGGCGGTCGCGCGCTCTTCCAGAGCCGATACGGTCAAAGAGAGCTGTAGCGTCTGCTGGCCGGTTTTGTAGTCGAGCTGGCGGGACGCCACACCGAGCCGCCGCGCGCGTTTCATCAGGTATCGCACTTCGGCGGCGTCGTCCCGGGAAAACAGATCGTCGAGCGTAGTGGCCCGCGCCACCCGCTCCTCGGGCAGGATGCGCTTCAGGGCCGGGTTGTAGCTTTGAATGCGGCCGTCTCCACTCATGGAGAGCACCCCGGTGGGAATGCTGTCGAGAATGGTTTCCGTGAACCGGCGGCGGCGTTCAAGCTCGCGGCTGTTTGTTTCGAGCGCCTGTGTCATTTCGTTGAACGTCCGCACCAGCGTCGCCAGCTCATCAATGGCGTTCACGTGAACGCGGTGAGACAGGTTGCCGCTGCGGATTTCGCGGGCGGCCTCCAGCAGGCCGGTAATGGGCAGGCTCAGCCGCCGTGCAAAGACGCCAGCCAGCCACGTCGCAAAGAATAGCAGGAAGAGCACAATCAGAACCAGCAGCGCCCGGTAGAAGTAACGAAACTCCTTTTTGTTGGCGTGCAACTGGTTGTAATCGGCGATCTCGCGCCGGATTTCGTTTTGTTCCCGGGCGATGTCCACGGGAATGCGATCCCGGACCAGCAGGTTTGCAACGAAAATGCCGGCGGCCTGGACAGGTGCGCGCGCTTCCACGAGAGGAGCGCGTCGTGCCAGCTCATCCGGATTAATGCGGCAAACCGGCAGAGAGGCGCCGGAAGCAGCTTCGAGCAAAACTTCGTCCAGCGCCTTTTGCTTGCAGATGCTCTGCAAAACTTTCTGCGGCCGGATACCGGTTTCCGCGTAGGCCTGGATCTCGGGCATCGAAGCGATCTGCTCGGCCTGCGCCGCGATGCGGGCACGGATCTCCTGTTCGAGCGCGGTGCCGATTTCAGCCAGGTTGATTTTGATATTTTCAGCCGGCCGTGTGAACCACTTGTCCAGATTGCGATTCAGAACGTGGATATCGAAGATAACCAGAAAAATGACCGGCACAAAGCTCAAAGTCAGAGCGCCGGCGATCAGCTTGGTCCTGATCCGCGAGCCTTCGCGGTTCTCCTGGCGCTCCATGTAGAGCTTGAACGCCGTGCGGAACAGCATGAATCCCAGCGTGACGGTAAGCAGGAAGACCAGTGTCGAGACCGCCCAGAACAGATACGTCTGCTGCGGGCTGGAGGGGCCATAGTTGCCGAAATCGAACGATCCCTGCCACACCACCAGGGTGACCAGAGCGATCATCACGGCGACACCGGCGCTGTTGATCAGGCGCTTCTTCACGGCTGTGAGAACCTTCTCAAATTATACGGGACGGCCTTTGGCGGCAGAAATGAAAAAGGGGCGCCCGTTTGGAGCGCCCCTTTGAGTAAAGCAGTGGTCTGGCGATTTAGAAGATGAATTTCACCAGGAACCGGCCCTGGAAGCCTGGATTGAAGATGCCATCTTTGCCGTAGCGTTGATCCCTGGCCTTTGCGCCGTCCGGGGTTGCGGCAACCATGGCCTGCCAGTCGAAGCCTTTGGACAGATCCGTATCGCTAAGATCAATGCCGGCGGAGTCTGAGTGCTCTTCACGGTTATAGCGGTCGAACACATACATGCTGGTCTTTTGGTTGAAGAGGTTATCCATGTTGAACTCGAACCGAAGCCGTTTCACTTCTCCCAGCCGCACCTCATGAGCCACCATCAGATCGGTCTGGTTGAAGAACGGTGTCCGGCCCCAGTCACCCCGCCCCTCGACATAAAAGGGGATGTCGTTGACGGTCACAACCTGTGTTGTAACGGGAGTCCCGCTCATCATGCGGAAGAAACCGCCGATCTCCGTACCGAATGAGAAGTGCTTAGCTCCGTAGAACTTGAAGACATGTGGGCGGTCAGTTGGCAAGCGGCCGAACAGGCCTACTTTTCCGTGAGCGTCCCACATTGCTTCGTCGAGATCGAAGTAGCGGTTAGCATTTCCGCCGGGACGGTAGTTCTCGGCACCGAAGACCTGGTTAGGACCGAACCCATAGCCGAGCGTTGGCGGCCGGATCTCGTCCGTGCTCTGCAAGCCAGTGTAGTTGCCCCAAAGCCTGCTGTATACGTAGCTCACATTACCAAGCCACCCGTTTCCGAATCGCTTGGTTAGCGAGAGTTCCATTGCATCGTAATCACGCTTTGCCTTGGGCATCTCAAAACCGCAGGCTTTCCCGACTTGCACAGTGCAGGTGGCACCGGAGGACGGAAAGACCGTATTCGTTCCTTCGCCGGGGTTCCCATAGCGATAGACTTCGTTGCCGTTGGCGTCCAGAGCTCCCATGTCCTCGATGGTGCGGTTCAAGTGGTTGCGCACATACCGTCCGGCAAAAACCATCTGCTGCCGGACTTCATACTCGAAGCCGACGTTCATCACGTCAGCGCTCATCGGCTTCATATCGGGATCAAGGTACTGGAATCCGGGCAACCGGCGGTCGCGGTAGGGCCCCGACCAGAGATTCCGGCCGGGCATATTGTTCAAACTGATGCTGTAAACGTCGACCGTATCGAGCGAGCGATAATGCTGATGCCACAGGTCACCACCGAAGGTACCACGGGCCAGATCAAATTTTGTCCAGTCGTAGAACCGGCCCCAAGCACCCGAAATCTTCATTTTTCCATCGCCGAATACGTCGAAACTCGCGCCGAAGCGTGGAGCGATCTTATCTCCGAATCCGAACTGGAAGGCATATTCCCTAACATCCCTGCGGAAGGAGGGAATGGTCTCCTTTTCCGTTCGGAGCCCCACATTCAAAGTCAGCCGCGGGTGTACACGCCACGAATCCTGGAAATACATGTGTGTGATGCTGGCGCCGGTTGAGCCACGGGTCGCTGCGTCGTCGACAATGTAATAACCATACGTGCCGCGGTCGCCGCTGGCGACGGAAAGGTTCCAGTAAAGCTGCACGCGTCCTTCCGGTCCCACCCAGGCGTCGTTTACATTATTCACGTTTTTCTGTGTTCCGATGCCGGCCTTCAGATTGTGCGATCCCAGGAACCGCAGGAACTGGCTGAAATCAGCCTGAACATAGGAACGTGTCGTGATATCGTGCACCACCTGCGCGGCGCTGGCGGTTGCGTAATTGTAGGGCTGCTGCAAGTCTGCGGGAACCCCGGGAAGACCTACCGACGAAGCTTGCCACCAATATGATTTCAGGAACGGCACGCCGACTTCTTTGTAGTTCAGGTAATAGCGGCCCCCTTTAACGCTGAGCAAGGAAGTATTCCCCAGGGTGAAATCAAGATTCCCGGTGTAGCTCTGCTCCGGCTGGTTATAGCCGCGAGAAGCCGAATCCCGCGCCGCCTTGAGGCTCCTGGTGCTTACGTTCGGGGAAATGCCGTCATAGGCGTACAGGCTACCGGTCAGATACTGTGGTGTATAGAGCCAGGTGAAATTGGCTCTAATCCGGCTCACGGGATCAAATGAGAGTTTGTTAAACCAGTTCATCTGGTGAGCCTTGCGTTTCATAGACCCCGGCTCCGTACCGTTGCTGAAAAGGTAGTCGTAATTGCTGCGCTGCCACCTGGGAGAGAAGGAGGTGAAAAACCACAACTTCTTCTTGATGAACGGTCCGCCCAAAGAGCCGCCAAATTCGTTGTAGTCACGCCCCTGCTTGTCATCCTGCACGTAAACAACGGTCTGTTCGTCAACCGGATCGAGTGTAAGACGCTTGGGCGGTCCCGCGGAGATTCTATTGCCGAAGTAATAGTAATGCGCTTCCCCGTGAAAGTCGTTGCCGCCCGATTTCGTGATTGCACTCACCACACCGCCGAGCGCGCCGCCGTACTCCGCCTCAAGCCCCGCGGTCTTCACCTGAACTTCCTGGAGATATTCCATCACGGCGTTCTGGCGCGCCCGTCCATCGATCAGGCTGTTCGTCGAGACACCATCGATGTAATAGTTGTTCTCTGCTGCGCTCGCACCGTTGATCTGATATCCGCCCTCCAACTCTCCGGTGTTGACCGAAGTGGAGAATACGGCGAGCCCTTGGAAGCTTCTGGCCTTGGGGAGACTATTAAATTCTTCAGCGGTTATGTTGTTCGCTACCAGCGTGCTGGTGGGGTCAATCAACGGAGCTGTCTCGGTAACCTGCACCGTCACTTCGACGGTGCCAACCTGCATCTGCGCGTCGACTTTTACGGTTCTACCTACCAATAGGAGGGCGTCGGCAACCTCGTACCTTGCGAAACCGGCCTTCTCAAATCGAACCGAATAGCGCCCGGGCTCCAAATCCTGTGCCTGATAGGTGCCGTTATTTCCGGTTCTGGTGTTGTAGGTGCGATTCGTCGCCCTGTTCGTAATCGTCACCGCTACATCCGGTAGAACCGCTCCGGTGGCATCGGTCGCTGTTCCCGAAATATTGCCGAATCGCTCCTGGCCCGGCAGCGAAAGGCTCAACGCCAGCAGGCAGGCTAGGGTGACTCCGATCCTCACCACGAATCTAAATCTCTGCATATACTCCTCACGGGGAATGTGCGAATTGCTGATGCACTTCCCAAGCAATTGGAATTCCACGGCCTGTCCCACCGATAAGTGGTTGTTGTTTCCCCTTCGGCCGTACCTGGCAGGTATGAGATTTGAAAATTCAGAGTGGGTGTACTATTAAGAAAATCTTGAAAATGGAATTCCCGATCCTTTTCCTTCCGGACCGGCGTTTCCGGTAAAGCTCTCTACATTAACGGTAAACTGCTTTCCCCGGCCATCTCGACCCAGCGGGTGAATCCCCGCCTGGGTGCAGCCGCGCACGAAAAAGTGCGCGTTCTGCCGCCACGAGGTCAAGCAGAGATCTTCCCGGCGGTGCGAAACTCGTATTGCTGAATCTCAATGGCGGCCCATCCCTGATCAGACCGGACCACACGTCCCCGGGCGACAAACTTCAACGGACACTCGTTGTTGAGCTGCACCGGCCAGCTAATGGAAAGCTCCAGCTTCCTGCCAGGAACGAGTTCCCGGCTCGTAGTGAAGAGTACACCTGAACTACTCATGTTGACCGTTCGTCCCGTGCCGGGCTCTTCGTTGTTTCTCTTACTCAGAACCCGGAACCGAACTTCGCGCTCAATGGGAAAACGGTCGGAGCTTCTCCGCTCCGATGTGTAGGTGTCAACTGTCACTGCTTCCTCCGAACAAAAGCCCCGTGTGCCGGGTCCACAAAATACCGCTGCCTACTGCCGCCCGCGGTTTGGCCAACTCATGTTCAGCTTGCCTGTTCCGGCAGGTCCAAACAATAGCCCGTTGGATATAGCGTAGCGGTTCTTAAGTACTGGGAGGCTGGTTTTCAAGAAACCGGCTTTCCCTTCTTTCCGGCCCGGATGGTTTCCAGGCGTTCCGCGATGCGCGCCTCCACGCCGCGGTTCGTGGGAAAATACCATTGCTTTCCGCTCATCCCCGGAGGCAGGCATTCCATTGAAGTGATTGCGTCCGCCAAATCGTGCGCGTGTTCGTAGCCGGCGCCGTACCCCCACTGCTTCATTTGACGTGTGGGCGCATTTCGCAAATGAAGCGGAACCGGCTCGGCGACGGAATTCGTCACGTCGTTTGTAACCGCGGACAATGCCTGGTAAGCCGCATCCGACTTGGGTGCTACAGACAGATAGATCGCCAGTTGCGCCAAGCCGAGATCGCCCTCGGGAATGCCCAGAAAGTGAACCGTCTGCATCACCGCGATGGCTTGTTCGACGGCACGCGGGTCCGCCAGACCGATATCTTCTATAGCCATCCGAACCATGCGGCGCGCAATATACATTCTATCCTCGCCGGCTTCGAGCATTCTGGCGAGCCAGTACAAGGCCGCATCCGGATCGCTCGAACGAACGGACTTGTGGAGCGCGGAAATCAGGTTATAGTGCTCCTCCCCCGCCTTGTCATAGAGCAGAACCTTGCGCTGTAGGGCATCCTCCACGGCCTGAGTTGAAATCTCCGGGGCATCCGACGCCGCCGCGGCCAATTCGAGCACATTGTAGGCGGTCCGGGCATCGCCGCTCGAATATACGGCGATCTGCCGCAACAACTCTTCTGAAGCGGCCAGTTCGAGCGAACCCAAGCCGCGTTGACGGTCCCGGAGCGCCCGGTTGAGCAGACCTACGATCTCCTCCGGCGCCAGCGCGCGCAGCGAATACACCTTCGTGCGCGAAAGCAGCGCGGAGATCACCTCGAACGACGGGTTTTCCGTGGTGGCGCCGATCAGGATAATATCTCCGCGCTCCACGTAAGGCAGAAAGGCGTCCTGCTGCGCCTTGTTAAAACGGTGGATCTCGTCAACGAACACAACGGTGCGGCGGCCGGAGCGGCGGCTGCGCTCGGCGTCCGCCATCACGGCCTTGATCTCTTTGATGCCGCTGAGAACGGCGCTGAACGGGATGAAGTCGCATTTTGTCAGCCTGGCTATGATTTGCGCCAGCGTGGTTTTGCCGACTCCGGGGGGCCCCCACAGGATGAGAGAGCTCAACTGATCGCGCTCGATTTGCGCCCGGAGAGGTTTGCCGGGGCCAAGAATGTGTTCCTGCCCGATGAACTCTTCGAGCGTTTCCGGACGCATACGCTCGGCGAGAGGGCGTTTGGCGGGGTCGCCGCGCGGTTGTGGCAAACCTTCAAACAGGCTCATTGGTTGAGTCTCCTCTGCCGGCGCGCTTCATATAGTAAGATGCCGGCCGCGACGGCGGCGTTCAGCGATTCCACCCCCAGCGTTGGAATACGCAGATCGAAGGCGGCCCCCCGCAACCGGGGGCTGACGCCGCGCGCTTCGCTGCCGATGACGAGCGCGAAGCGCCGCCTGAGGTCCACCTCGTCCACCTTGCGGTCCCCATCCGGCGCTGCCGCGTAGATGTCGAGCCGCTTCTGCTCGAAGGCGGCCCGCGCGAGATCCTGGTCGAGTCCGGAAATAAGCGGCACGCGAAAGATGGAGCCGGCCGATGCCCGGAGCGCCTTGGGGTTAAACGGACTGACTGTGCCTTTCAGAAACACCAGTCCGGTAGCGCCAAACGCCTCCGCGGCACGGAGGATGGCGCCGGCATTGCCGGGGTCCTGCACTCCGTCCAGAACGACTACCATGGCCTGCCCTCGGAACAAGTGTTCCAGGCTCCATTTTTTTGGTTCCACGAGCGCAATGACACCCTGGGACGATTCCGTCGCCGATACAGCACGGAACAGGGCGTCAGGAAGCACGAGGACGCGTATGGACGGCAACGCCCGGACGTGACCTTCCACCGCTGTGCGGACGGATTCGGCCGCCAGGACGACATCCACGCGGCAATCGGTCCGCAAGGCTTCTTCAAGCAGGTGGAAGCCTTCGGCAACGCACAGCCCGTCACTGGTGAGGCTGCCGCGAACGATTGCCCGGCGGACCTCCTTGAGGACCGGATTCTTGGCGCTCGTCACCGCCGCTCTGGGCACTTTAGACCGTCTCCTTGGCCGCCAGACGGCCGGTTCGGACGCCGGGCGCTCCGATGTAGACTGTAGGTGGATTGCTCAATTCGACAATTGTATCGCTCAAAGCATGACACGCCTTATCTGGGCCGGTGTGGTTGGCGTGGTGGTGTGCCTCGCCTTCTACCTGACCTATCTCACGATCCGGATACAGCGGCAGTCCGTCGTCGATGAATCGCGTCCGGCGGACGTGATTGTCGTTTTGGGCGCCGCGGAATACAGCGGACGGCCATCCCCGGTGTTGCAGGGAAGACTGGACCACGCGCTGGAATTGTACCGCCGGAATATGGCGCCGCGGCTATTGACGACGGGTGGCGCCGGGGGCGATCCGGTGTTCACAGAAAGCACGGTCGGGCGCGATTACCTGATCAAACGCGGTGTTCCGGCCGAATCCATTATCGTGGAGCCGGAAGGGGAGAGCACGGTACACTCGACAGCGGCCGTAAGCGAAATCATGCGCCGCATGGGGCTCCACTCGGCCATCGTTGTCAGCGATGGGTACCACATCTATCGTGTGAAGAAGATGCTGGAGGCGGCGGGACTGAAGATCTACGGCTCGCCCCGCCCTTCGCCGATGCAGGGTGACGCGAGCTTATGGTGGCTCTATTTCCGGCAGGCGGTCGGCTATCTGCTCTGGTCCATCGGCATTCCAATATAGAATCTGCCGGTTCGATATGACACTCTCCACCTTCTCACTGGGATTCAAGGAATGCCGGCCTGGCAATCCCTTCGTTCGATGACCTGCGGTTACGCCGGAGTTGGCGATTCGGACACACCGTCGAAGACGTGAGGAAAGGCAAGAACAAAGCGCTGGTCCGGAGAGGGTCCCATGAAAAGGCCAAGCTGCTGAACACCGGTCACCGGCCTGTCATCAAAGTCCGGACGGTCCGCGATCAGGCCGCGCCTCACGTCCGCAATTCGTCTGTTACCGTACCGTCCGCTGCGATCAATTGAATGCGCAGAGCCGTCTGCCCGAGCGCATGAGTGGAACAGCTCAGGCACGGGTCATAAGCGCGAACGACGGCCGAGACCCGGTTGAGCATGCCTTCTTTCAGCCGCGAGCCGTCCACAAAATGACGGCTTACCTGCTCGATGCTGCGGTTCATCGCCAGGTTATTGTGGCCGGTCGCGATAATGAGGTTCGCCCACTGGATCGCGCCCTTTTCGTCGACGCGGTAATGGTGGATGAGGATGCCTCGCGGCGCTTCGGCGATGCCAACGCCCTCCAGCGCGTTCACTCCCGCTTTCGCCCTGACGTGTTTTCCGAGAATGGACGGATCGCTCAGAAGCATCTCAGCCTTCTCGATGGCGTAGAGCGCCTCGATTAACCGGGCATAGTGATACTGGAAGGAGCTCTGAACCACGCGCCCGAATCTCTGGTGATACTCGCCGAACTCGTGGTCCGCCTCGGGCGTGCCGCAGGAATCCGCGACATTCAACCTTGCCAGCGGGCCGACCCGATACACGCCGCCAGCATATCCGGCCGGCTTGTAGTAGGGAGCCTTCAGATAGGAGTCGGGCAGGGAAGCCTCACCGATGTAATCAGCATAAGAGGCCGGGGTATCAACCTCGGAGAGAACCGTTCCCTCGGAATCCATGAACCGGATTCTGCCATCGTAGAGTTGCAGACGGCCTCCGTGATCCACCAGACCTGCATACATGGTCGGGTCCGTGCCGAAGTTTTCTATTTCCTCCTGAAACTCGTCGACGACGCTCTTGAACAGAGCGAGGGTCCGGCGGGCGATCGCCTTCGCACCCGGTAGTTCCTTCAACATTTCCTCGCGCGCGCCCGGCTCGAGCGGGGCATTGACGCCCCCAGGCACAGTCCAGGACGGATGGACGCGTTCCTTGGCAAGGCGTTGTATCACACACTGGCCGAACTTGCGTAGCGCGATGCCGTCCCTCGCAATATCGGGATACTTATCGAGCAGGCCGAGGACGTTGCGCCGGGCGGGATCGGAATCCATCCCGAGAAGCAAATCCGGTGCGGAGAGATGGAAGAAACTCAGGGCGTGCGACTGTATGAACTGGCCGCAATGCAACAGCTCCCGCAATTTGGCCGCCGTTGGCGGAACTCGCACGGCCATGATCTCATCGCACGCCTTTACAGAGGCCAGCAGGTGGCTGATGGGACAGATACCACAAATGCGCGCGGTAATCGCCGGCATTTCATAGTAGGGGCGCCCCTCCGTAAACTTCTCGAAGCCGCGGACCTGCGTCACGTGGAAATGGGTGCGGGACACACGCCCGTCGGGGTTCAGGTGAATGGTGATCTTCGCGTGACCCTCGATTCGGGTTACCGGGTTGATGACAATCTTTTCCATCTGAATCCTCCTTCGGACGTTTAGCCGAACCGGACCTTACCGCTCAGCTCGGGCATTCTTCCTTCGAGCAACTCACCGACAACGAATGCGATAGTGCCCGCCGGGGGCGGACACCCGGGCACGTGCAGGTCGACGCGAACCACGTCTTGCAGAGGCACCGCGGCTTTCAGCAGCTTTGGTACTCCATTCGACGGCACCCCGGGATGAACGTCCGCACCTTCGACGTAAATCCGTTCGAGAAGCTTTTTCACCGGAACCGGGTTTCGCATGGCCGGCACGTTGCTGGTGACGGCACAATCGCCGAGTGCGACCAGCAACTTTGTGCGCTGCCGCACCAACTGGATCTTCTCCAGGTCTTCCTGGCTGCTCACGGCGCCTTCCACCAGCGTCACGTCCACTGTCTTCGGAAACTCCTGGGCATCCACGAGCGGGCCATAAACAAGATCCGCCTTCATGGCGACGCCCATCAATGCTTCGTCGATATCGAGAAGCGACATGTGGCAGCCGGAGCATCCGTCCAGCCACACAGTTGCAAGCCTTAGTTTGTTCATTCGCGCCCTCCGCGCTGTGTCGCCAGCCACGAAATGGAATCGCTACGCTTGGTCATCTCCTCCACCGCCCATCCTTTTTCCGCCATGGCTCCCGTGGGGCAGACCTGCACGCATTTGCCGCAGCCGGTGCAACTGCGTATCGCCCCCCAGGGCCGGTTCAATTCGCCGGTAAGCATGGTCCGAATTCCGCGGGAGGCGGTATCCCACACGTGGGCTCCCTCCACTTCAGCGCACACCCGCACGCAGCGCGTGCACAGGATGCACCGGTTATGGTCGAGAACGAAACGCTCGTGCGACAGGTCCACCGGCATCTTCGGGTACCCGTAGCCGTAATGCACGTGGGTGATGCCGAATTTCTGCGCTAGGCCCTGCAATTCGCAGTGGCCGTTGGACACGCAAACCGCGCAATAGTGGTTGCGTTCGGATAGCAAAAAATCGACCACCATGCGGCGGTAGCGGGCGAGCTTTTCCGAGTTCGTGGTTACCGACATCCCGTCTTGTACGGGAGTTGTACAAGCCGGCAGCAGGCGTCCGACTCCGGAAACCTCGACAATACAAAGACGGCACGCACCGACAGCACTCAGGCCCTCCATATAGCAGAGTGCCGGGATGTACTTGCCGGCCTTGCGGGCCACCTCGAGGATAGTCTGTCCCTCCTTGGCGCCGACGTATTCGCCATCGATTCTGATTGAGACTTTTTGAGCCACGCTAGATCGCTCCTTTTCACCCTGCTACGGAATCAGCCCGCCATTTCGTGGGCGGATTCCCTGATGTCGCAACGCAGACACCGGTTCGCTTCATCCATGGTTTGCTCCGCGGTGAAGCCGGCCACGGCCTCCTCGAAATTCTGAATGCGTTCGGCGGCATCCACTTCGCGTACGGTATGGCGGCCACAGGAAGAGACCTGCGCCGGCGGATGCTGGCTGTACTCGAAGACCCGGAACAGCTTGTCGAACCTGTTCACGCCCATCAGGCGCTGGTCGATATTCTTGGCGGCCTTCTTTCCGTATCCCATGGCATTTGAAACGTTCGATGCCCCGGTGATGACATCGCCGCCGGCGTAGAACTTGCTGCGGCTCGTCTCCAGAGTGTAGCGGTCCACCTCAACGGTTCCGGATTCTTTGATCTTCAGGCCAGAGGCGCGGGCGAAATCCGGATCGACGGCTTCTCCGACGGCCAGAATCACCGTGTCGCAGGCATAGCGCTGGATTTCATCCGTGGGCACGGGCCGCCGCCGGCCGGACGAATCGAACTCGCCGAGACGTGTCTTCACCACCTCGATGGCTTTAACACGGCCGTTCTCGTCCCCGACAATCCGGTGCGGTGCCGCCAGGAACACAAATTTCGCTCCCTCCGCCGCGGCGGCGTCAGTTTCCTCGCGAATCGCCGGCATGTCCTTGCGCTCCCGGCGATAGATGATTTGCACATCCGAACCCATCCGGATGGCGGTGCGGGCGGAATCGATGGCGGCGTTTCCACCACCGATGACGACGACCTTTTTACCCAGTTCGAGCGGCTCCTTCTTGGCCACACTCGCCAGGAAGACCAGGGCGGGCATGACGCCGCGAAGTTCCGTGCCGGCCAGGTAAACCCATGCTTCCTTCCAGGTGCCGATGGAAATGAAGACACTGTTGAACTGCGTATCCAGTTCGTTGAGCGTCACGTCGGTGCCCACCGGCGTGTTGCAGATGAACTTGATGCCGAGGCGCCGGATCAGCTCGATCTCCCGGTCGAGCACCGAGTTTGGCAGCCGGTACTCCGGCAGCGCATAGCGAAGCATGCCGCCGGGCTCCGCCGCCGATTCGTAGACCGTCACTTCATGCCCGAGCAGGGCGAGATAGAATGCAGCGGTCAATCCCGTGGGGCCAGCTCCGACGACGGCGATCTTTCGTCCGGTCGGTTCCAGCTTCTTCGAACAAACCAGTTCCGCCATCTTGTCGAATTTGTCGGATTGAAAGATGGAATCAGCGATAAAGCGATGGACCTCACGCATGTTAACGGCCTCGTCGATGCTGATACGGCGGCAGCGGTTGTCGCAGGGATGCTGGCAGACCCGCCCGGTGGAGGCCGGCAATGGATTGTCCATGATCACGGATTCGAAGGCCTCCTCCAGCCGGCCTTCTTTATAGAGCTGAAGGAAACGCGGAATGTTCATGTGCAGCGGACAACTGTTCTCGCACGGGGAAAGCGCGAGGTCCTCGCACACGCCCGCGCGGCAACGCTTCGCGCGAATGTGGTCCTCGAATTCGTGCCGGAAGTGGCGCATCGTGGTGAGCACGGGATTGGGCGCCGTTTGGCCGAGCCCGCAGAGAGCGGTGTCCCGGATCATCCGGCTCAACTCGTCGAGACCGTCGAGCGCGGCTGGTGTGGCAGCGCCGCGCGTAAAGGAATTCAGCAGCCGCAGCGCCTTGTCCAGCCCTACGCGGCACGGCACACATTTTCCGCAGGACTCCGAGTGGGTGAATTCGATGAAGTAACGGGCCACGTCGACCATGCAGTTGTCTTCATCCATGACCACCATCCCACCGGAACCCATGATGGAGCCAAGCTGCGCCAGAGTTTCGTAATCCACCGGCGTATCAAACATATCGAGTGGAATGCAGCCGCCCGACGGTCCTCCCGTCTGCACCGCCTTCACCGAGTGGCCGTTCACACCGCCCTCTCCAACGTCGTAGACAAAATCTTTGAGCGGAGTGCCTAACGGCATTTCAACGAGACCTGTGTTGTTGACTTTGCCGACAAGAGAAAAGACTTTTGTTCCGGGGCTCTTCACGCTTCCGGTTTCCGTAAACCATGCCGGACCTTTCGACACGATGGGCGGTATGTTGTACCAGGTCTCGACGTTATTAATGTTCGTCGGTTTGCCCCACAGGCCTTCCTGCGCGGGGAATGGGGGGCGGGGGCGGGGCCGTCCGGCGCGGCCTTCAAGGGAGGCGATCAGCGCGGTCTCTTCCCCGCAGACGAAGGCGCCCGCGCCTTCGACGAGCTCTATGTCGAAATTGAACCCGCGCCCGAGAATGTTCTCGCCGAGCAGCCCGTATTTTTTGGCCTGCTCCACAGCCCTGCCGAGGCGGTGCACTGCCAGCGGGTATTCGGCGCGAACGTAGATGATGCCCTGCGTCGCGCCCATGACGTAGCCGCCGATCATCATTCCTTCCAGCAGCGAGTGCG
Source organism: uncultured Acidobacteriota bacterium (assembly GCA_900696665.1). Lineage (GTDB taxonomy): Bacteria > Acidobacteriota > Terriglobia > Bryobacterales > Bryobacteraceae > CAADGY01. The sequence continues at coordinate 1,909 of CAADGY010000174.1, read as the reverse complement.
GATCACCCTCTATCTCGTTGCGGTTCATGTAAGCGCCTGGGTCGCCTTCATCCGCATTGCAGATGATAAATTTTTGGTCCGACACCGCTTTCCGCAGATACTCCCATTTGATACCGGTCAGGTATCCGGCTCCGCCGCGGCCTCTCAGCTTCGAAGCCTTGATCTGTTCGATTACGGCCTCGGGTGTGCCATCAATAAGAACTTTATAGAGTGACAAGTACCCGCCGACAGCGATGTATTCCTCAATGTCTTCTGGATTAATGAGACCGCAATTGCGAAGGACAATCTTCTTTTGTCCTTTAAAAAATGGGATCTCGTTCCAGGAAGGAATGTCAGGCAATCCGGTGCCGTATTTGACCTGGCTGGTAAGGTGGTCCCACTCCTCGATTTTGCAGAGTGCGTGGGCCCGTGTGATCTGCCCGATCGCAAGATCGTCCAGAACAACGTCCACCTGGTTGGCCTGAAACTGGTGCATGATCACCAGCGGGCGTCCGGGGATCCAGACATTTACCAGCGGCTCGCGCGCGCAGAACCCGAAGCAGCCCGTGCGGGTGAGTTGGACGTCGAGCCCCCGCCGGTCGATCGCCTCCGCAAACGCGTGGTACACTCCCTCGGCGCCGTTGCCTGTGCCGCATGTTCCCATGCCGACGGCAATTCGCGGCTTATAGGGGAGAAGCTTTGCCATGCCCGCCGCACGGACCGCGGTGAAGTTGCCAATATCATGAATCTGCATGTTATTTGCGGGCCTCCTGCTGCAATGCCTGGAGTTCGCGGTGCAACGCCTGCTCATTGACGTGTCCGAAGATGGAGTGATTGACCTCCACAACCGGAGCGAGTGCGCACTGGCCGAAGCAGGCCACCGTTCTTAACGAAAACTTCTGGTCGGCGGTTGTGAAGCTCAACTGGCCCTCTTCGGCCTCGTGGTGTATGCCGAGCTCCAGTTTTAAGCGCTCAAGCAGGTTACGGGAGCCGCGCGTATGGCAGGCGGTTCCACGGCAAATGCAGATGGTGTTTTTCCCCTGGGGTTCAAGATTAAAGAGTGCGTAAAAAGTCACGACGCTGAAGATTTGTGCCAGGGGAATCCTCGTTTTGGCGGCAATGTACTCGAGCGTGTCTGTAGGCAGGTACTTGGCCGGATGAGAATCCTGCACCGCCTCCAGAATGCTGAGAAGTCCACCGGGCCGCCCCTGATAGGCGGCAATAATTTCATCGATTACAATTCGCCCGTTTACTTCCGGGTGAGTGGCTGTTGGCGAGCTGCTCATTGTGGCCATGCTCCCTTTAATTCAGTTCAAAAGATCATATTATCTCAATTTGTGAAGTTATGGATCGAATGGCGGACGCAACGTGAAGGCCCGCCTATAACGACACAATTGTTTCTCGGGCGGCGAGTGAAGATATGCCGGACTGCCGGGGACGCTACCGCCGTTGAATTGGATTTTGAGGAGCTGAACCTCGGTTCCAAATAGCGGCGGCTTCAACGTTCTGCCCGCTCTCCTGTCTGCTTCCTATGGCAACTCAGACATCACTGCAACCATCGGCTTTAAAGAAAGAAGGGTGCCCGCAACTTCATCTGCCCGCTTCTGAGGGCAATCGCTTGTACCTGCCTTTAAGAGTTGGCCGTTGAGGGGCTTCTGAAGCTGGAGGCGCGGGCGGGAATCGAACCCGCGAATAAAGGTTTTGCAGACCTCTGCCTTACCACTTGGCTACCGCGCCGTATCGGAGGGTCTCCTCTAAAGTTAGCGCCCTCGCGTGCTCTTCGTCAATCATCCCGTCCGCTTCGGCAGGAACTTCGCATCGGGACGGTAGGCGCGTGTGAGAACTCAGGGTTGAGTGCCGATTCTGCGAGCGAGATGGCCAAAGGTGTGAGTACATGGGCTTAAGGGGGGCTTAAGGGACGGATGAACGG
>CAADGY010000173.1 GCA_900696665.1 uncultured Acidobacteriota bacterium | reverse complement strand
GCGGTGGATGAGCACATGGTTCCGGTGGCGAAGGTGCCGCCACAGAACATCGCTCCCTGGCAGGAGGCATTGGAAAGGCTGATACGAGATGAAACGCATTATCGCCATGTTTCGCTGCAATCGCGTGAGGCCGCGCTGGGCTATATCGCATCTTTGAGCGTGGAGCCGTTCGAGCGAATATTGGCGCGGGTGATCGCAGCGCCGAAACGCGGTGCAGCCACGCCGAAGCCGCCAGCGCTATCGCCGGAAAGACAACGGCTGCTGGCGCTGCGGTTGAGGCAGAAGTCCGCCGAGTCCGGCTGGTTCGCGGGGCCCACCAAAGGGAAACCGGTTCTCCTGTGTTTCCCCCACGCGGGAGCAGGTACGGTGCATTATCGCGGCTGGCGGGAGGCGCTGTCCGGCATCGCGCTCTGCCCCATACGTTTGCCGGGACGTGAAACCCGGATAAAGGAACCGCCAATCGACGATATGGGCACTCTGGTGAAGATGCTGGCGCCGGAAATCGAACAGCACGTGCAGGCGCCGTTCGCATTTTTCGGACACAGCATGGGCGCTGGAATCGCGTTCGAGATTGCGCGCGAGTTGCGGCGGCGTGGCGCGGCGATGCCGGCTGCTTTGTTCGTTTCGGCTGCACGGGCCCCGCAGTGGAGGCTCGGCTACCAGCCGCCACCGGAGCCCGAAGACGCGGAACTTGTGGAGCAACTGGCGCGGCTTGGGTCGATCTCGCAGGAAGTCCTGCGGCTCGCCCTACCTGTATTGCGCGCCGATACGCGGCTCTACCGGAACTATGTGTACCAGCCGGAAAACCCGCTGCCGGTTTTCCTCCGCGCATACGGCGGGGAGCAGGACGATTCGGTTCCCCGGCAGGACATCGAGGCGTGGCGCGAACAAGCCGGCGGTGCGTTCCGGATCAGGATCTTTCGCGGCGGTCATTTCTATCTCCAGGAGAACCCAGCCGCGTTCCTGTCCGCCTTGCACGCCGACCTGGATCAGGCGGGCGTCGTGGGACCCCGCTGATCCGTTTCCTGTTCCGGAACGGCAGGCGGTTCGGGGAGTCTGCCGGCGTAGTTAGCAGCCGCCCAAAACAATGCAGTCGACGTGCTGAGAACTCCGGCGATGACGCCAATTGTGCGTACCGGGTACCGCACCGCGGCCACGCTTGCCGCGGTCATGGAGATCATCATCGCGCCGTTCAGAATCATCTCCATCGCAGAGAACACGCGTCCCCGGAAGCGGTTTGGGACGTGATGCAACAACATGGTGCGGTTCAGAATATTGTTCGTTCCCATTCCTACCCGCGATAGGGCGATAAACAGCACAGCCCACCAGACGTCAGGAGAGACGGCGAAAAGGACGTATGCGGCTCCGTGGACAAACAACAAAATGGCGATGGCATGTTTGTAGCGTGCGAAATTAAGATGGGGTCCAAGCCAATGCGCGAGAAAGCCGCCTGCGACCAGGCCGATTCCGGCGGAGCCCCAGATGAAGCCAACGCCTGAGGGCCCCAGCTTGAAAACCAGTTCACCGTACAGCGTGAACAAGATCTGCGCCGCGCCTCCACCGCTCGCCCATCCCACCAAAACAAGTGCGATGCCTAGCACCAGCGGGGTCGACCGGATATAGGCCATGCCGGAGCGGAAGTCGTCCCAGAAGGCACGCATGTTTCGCGCGGGAGCGCCCGCGCCCGCCCCGGCCCGGAAACCCGCTCCGGACGGCTTGAGCCGCGAGATCGCCCCTGCGCTGAACAGGAACGAAAAGGCATTCACGGCGAACGCGCACTCGTAACCGAATCGCATGGTGCTGGCGCCGCCCAGGAAAGCGCCGATAGAGAGCGTCAGCCATGCGGTGGTGAGCGTGAGCGCATTAGCCGTGTGAAGTTCCTCGGGCCGGGTGATATCCGGCAGAATGGCGGAACGTCCGCTGGTGAAGAACGGCGAGGCGAACATCAGACTGGCACTCAGAAAATAGAGCAGCCATTCCTGTTTGTGAGTGATCACCAGGACAAAGGCGAGCGCCGCCACGGCGCGAAAGAGATCGCTCGCGATCATGACCCGTTTGCGATCCATGCGGTCCAGCACAACCCCGGCGATCGGTCCCGCTGCGATACCACCGAGCGTGCGTGCCAGCATAACACCCCCGACCGCCGCACCCGAACCGGTGGTGTGCAATGCAAGGCTCAATACCGCGATCGTGTTGAAATGATCACCGGCTTCACTGACGATCTGGCCGAGCCATGTGTATCGATAGTTTCGGTTGCCCAGCAGGAGAGTCCAAAACGGAACGCCGGGTTGTCGGGAAGCGGTCAGCAATTCCCCAGTATAGGGAGATGGCGGAGGCGGCGGGAGTGGCAGTGGCGGCGCTCCGGTGCGTTGAACTGAATTTACGCGCCGAGAACAGGCGGTTGTCGAGTGAACGAAGGACGAATCTTCAACGGGTGCTTCTTAGTCTCAATTCCGTTCCCTCAGGAACATGAGCACTCTATGAAAGGCGGTCGAAGACCGCACCCGAGCGAAGCG
>CAADGY010000172.1 GCA_900696665.1 uncultured Acidobacteriota bacterium | reverse complement strand
TACCAGGCGTTCTATTTGGGTGGTTTCTTCCGGACTGACGTTCATGTCAGCGTGTGCCACCCGGCTGAGTATATAGGCAAAAGCGGCGATGTATCTCGCCCGTTCCTGATCGATCTGACCCAGAGCCCGGACGATCTTCCGGATAGCGTCAGCCTGCGATGGGTCTTGTGTGCTATTCGTTAACCCGAAAAACTTGAGGATGGACACAATGGCTTCTAAACTCTATCCTGCTTCACCGGCTAACGCGACCGGAAAGCCGATGCTGGCGTGCGCTTCCCCCGTTCTTTCCGGAAAAACCGCGACTGGCAGTTCCGGCATCGAAACGGCACGTAGGAAATCGCTCGCATGACGTTAGAAAGAAAATCGCGGGTGCGGGAGCGGCGAATGTCGCTGGAACCGCATTTTGGACACGTCATCATACCCGCATCCCTCCCTTCTTCAGGGTAACAGTTCGAAATTGCCTCCGGCTATTTCGCTGATCTGGTATACTGGTAGGTTCATGCATTACTGCCGGTACGCCCGACATCCCCACCATCGCCATCATATGGTTGTCGCGCTATCGGGCTGAACGGAGATCTTAAAAATCGAGTCGCGAAGCCCGCCGCAATTCAGGCGGGCTTTTTTATTAGGGGTTCACATGGATCTGAACTTCTCAAAATTGGATGGACTGATCACCGCCGTCATACAAGACCATGCCTCCGGGCGCGTGCTGATGGTGGGATTCATGAATGAAGAGGCTTTTCGTAAGACCGTTGAGACCGGCTTTGCCACGTTTTACAGCCGCTCCCGCCGCCAGTTGTGGTTAAAGGGTGAGACCTCCGGACACCGTTTGCTGGTCAAGGAGATTTCCACTGATTGCGATTCCGACGCGCTACTGATCGCAGTGGAACCCCTGGGCCCCGGCGTCTGTCACAACGGATATCACAGTTGCTTTTATCGCAGGCTGGAAGACGGCCGATGGGTGGAAACCGAACCGCAGGTTTACCAACCCGACGCCGTATACGGGAGCGGAAAGTGATCCTGAAGCTTGGTATTCCGAAGGGCAGCCTCGAGACTGCAACGGTGGAACTCTTTCGCCGGGCCGGCTTCAGCATCACTGTGAACGGCCGTTCGTATTTCCCGGCTATCGACGATCCGGAAGTCGAATGTATGTTGATACGGGCGCAGGAGATGGCACGCTACGTGGAGGATGGGATCCTGGACGCCGGACTTACCGGGCGTGACTGGGTGGAGGAGAACGATGCCCGCGTAGTTACCATAGCCGACCTCATTTACGCCAAACAGAGTTTCGGAAAGGTGCGTTGGGTGCTGGCAGTTCCCGATGCGTCTCCCTTTCATTCAGTGAAGGATCTGCAAGGCAAAGTGATTGCCACAGAGTTGGTAGGCGCCACCCGGCGCTATCTCTCCAGACACGGTGTAACTGCCAAGGTGGAATTCAGTTGGGGAGCTACTGAAGTGAAACCACCCGTGCTGGCGGACGCCATAGTGGAGGTGACCGAAACCGGCTCATCCCTGCGGGCCAACAAACTCCGCATCATCGACACCGTGCTGGAATCAAACACACAGTTCATCGCCAATACCGGTGCGATGCAGGATGAATGGAAGCGGCGCAAGCTGGAGGATATCAAGATGCTTCTCGAAGGCGCCATTAGTGCCCTGGGGAAAGTCGGCTTGATGTTGAATGTTCGCAAGCAGGACCTGAGTGCGGTCTTGGGTGTTCTACCCGCTCTGAAAAACCCCACCATCTCACACCTGAGCGATGAAGAGTGGGTGGCTGTCAATACCATTCTCGACGAATCCACAGTCCGCAGTATCATTCCGCGGCTGAAAGAGGCCGGCGCACAAGGCATTGTCGAGTATCCACTCAACAAGATCGTGATGTGACATGATCCGCATTGTAGATTCGAGCCAGGTAAGCAGAATTCTTGCCAGAAAGGCCGCACGATTTGCCGAAGCCGAAGCGATCGTGCGTCCTATCCTGGAGGCCGTCCGAAAACGCGGAGACAAGGCGGTTCTCGAATACGCCCGGAAGTTCGACGGATTCACCGGGCGCAGCATGTTAGTTCCGGAGAAAGAGTTGAACGCCGCGCGCGAGCGCCTGAGCCCGGGCTTCCGAGCGGCAGCCAGAACCGCTTCCCGGAACATCCGCGCCTTCGCGAAGCTGCAAATGCCGGAAGCCCGCTCCAGGATGCTCGACCGCGGGCAGCGCGTAGGACAGATCGTTCGCCCGCTGGACACGGTTGCAGCCTATATTCCCGCCGGGCGCTACCCGCTGCCTTCCACTCTGATGATGACGGCCATTCCCGCCCAGGTGGCGGGGGTGGAGACCATTTGCGCCGCAACCCCGCGCGCGGTGGATGAGATTTTCGGCACGGCGGCTCTATTGAAGATCAGGAACGTATTTCAGATCGGCGGGGCTCATGCGATTGCGGCGTTCGCTTACGGCACCCGTACGGTGCCCAAGGCGGATCGTATTGTCGGGCCCGGCAATATCTATGTCGCAGCGGCAAAAAAACTGCTCGCGGGCGAAGTGGGAATCGATTTCATCGCGGGTCCGACGGAGATACTAATTGTCGCCGAAGAGGGGAAGCCGGCATGGATTGCAGCCGACATGCTTGCACAGGCCGAGCATGATGTCGAAGCTTCCGCTATTCTCCTGACCCCTTCGCGCCGTCTCGCCACCGCCGTGGCACAGGAGATCGAAACGCGGCTCGCGGACCTGCCGACCGCCGGTGTGGCTCGTAGGTCGATCGGCCGTAACAGCGCGATCATATTGGTCCGCTCCACGGAAGAAGCGATTGACATCGCCAACCGGTTCGCGCCGGAGCATCTGAGCATTCCAAATTCAAGACTGCTCAGCCGCGTACGGCACGCCGGCAGTGTCTTCGTGGGACCGGGCAGCCCGGAAGCGGCCGGCGATTACGCCTCGGGACCGAATCACGTGTTGCCGACTTCGGGCGCCGCAAGAGGACGCGGCGGCCTTTCTGCTGCCGATTTCGTGAAAGTGATTTCGGTGCAGGAGCTTTCGCTGAGGGCACTGGCGCGCCTTGCTCCCGCCATTACTACGTTGGCGAGGGCGGAAGGTCTGGAAGCGCACGCACGCTCGGTGGAGGTGCGGCTTGATTAAGTTGAAGCCTCGCGATGCCGTATTGAAGATGGCGGCTTATTCGCCTCCGACAGGCGGCCGGGCCGGAAAGCTAAGGCTCGATTTCAACGAGAACACCGTGGGCGCCTCGCCGCATGTCGTAAGCTTCCTCAAAGAGCAGCTAACCGCCGGCGGCTTGTCCGTCTATCCCGAGTACGCGGAAGCCAAGTCCGAGATCTCCACTTTCTTCGGCGTTCAGCCCGACGAACTGCTATTCACCAACGGCACGGACGAGGCGATCCAGGTACTGGTGAACACCTATGTGGACGGCGGGGACGAGGTGCTGCTCCTCCGGCCTTCCTACGCCATGTACCGCTTCTATGCCGAGGTTGCCGGCGCATCGATACGGGAGGTCGATTACCGTCACGAAGACCTGAGTTTCCCTTTGGAGGAACTACTGGGTCAGATTCAGTCGCGTACGAAGGCCATCCTTATTGCCAATCCGAATAATCCGACCGGTACGGGAATCGATCTCGCCGGAATCATCCGAATTTTGGCTGCGGCGCCGCACGCGGCGGTGCTGATCGATGAAGCTTACTACGAGTTTTGCGGTATTACCGCGTTGCCGCTGATACGCGAATACACAAACCTGTTTGTGAGCCGTACGTTTTCCAAGGTGTACGGGATGGCGGCGATGCGGTTGGGGTGTCTGTTCTCGCAGCCTGCGAATACCGGCTTCCTGCACAAGGCGCAATCGCCGTACAGCGTCAACACCCTGGCTACGCTAGGCGCGCGCGCCGCTATCCAGGACACGCAGTACGTTCGAGATTATGTGAAGCAGGTGATCGAAGCCCGGGACCTCCTCTACAAGGGATTCGAACGGATGGGGATCGCATACTATCCCAGCCAGGCGAATTTCGTGCTGTTTCGCGCGGCAGACCGCGCCGTCGAGATCCGCGACAAACTGCGGGCTCGGGATTTGCTCGTGCGGGACCGCAGTTATGAACTGCCCGGCTGTGTCCGCGTGACGGTGGGTACAAAAGAGCAGGTCCGGAAATTTTTGGACGCCATTGAGGAGGTATGGTGAAGCCGGACCAGATGCTGGTTTTCGACATGGATGGCGTACTGGTGGATGTTTCCGAATCCTACCGGGGGGCCATCGTTGAAACCGTGCGCCATTTTACGGGAAAACAGATCAGCGCTGAAATGGTGCAGGATTACAAGAACGCTGGCGGATGGAATAACGACTGGGCGCTCTCACAAAAAATCGCGGCGGACATGGGCGTCGCGGTGGACTACCAAACGGTGGTCGAGCACTTTAACAAAATCTTTCTTGGCAACGGCACGGATGGGCTCATCGCGCGCGAGCGCTGGATCCCGCATCCTGGCTTGCTCGAAAGTCTGGCGGAACGGTACCTGCTGGCAATTTTCACCGGCCGGCTCCGGTGCGAGGCAAATATCACTCTTCGCAGATTCGCCTCTGAGTTACGATTCGCCCGCATCATATGTTCGGACGACATAGCCAACGGTAAGCCCGCGCCGGACGGCCTTTTACAGATTGCCGGAGAGTTCCCAGGTTGCTTCCTGTGGTATGTCGGTGACACGGTGGACGATGCGCGCTCCGCCCGAGCCGCGAACGTGAAGTTCGTCGGCATCGCCGCTCCGGCGAGCCCCCGGCGGGAGGAGCTGGCTGCTTTGCTGGCCAGCGAAAACGCCGTGGCGGTGCTCGACGATATCAACGCGCTTGAAATGGTGCTGACATGAGAGCCGCGACAATCGAGCGGAACACGAAAGAGACTCGCATTCGCGGCTCCCTGAAGGTTGACGGCCGCGGCCGTTACCAGGTGTCGACCGGGATCCGGTTTCTCGATCACATGCTGGAACTGTTTGCCAAGCACGGCGGGTTCGATCTGACTCTCGCTTGTGACGGCGACCTGGACGTCGACCAGCATCATACCGTTGAGGATGCCGGCATCGTGCTCGGGCAATTGTTCTCGAAAGCGCTCGGCGACCGGAAGGGTATTAACAGGGCAGGGTATTTTGTACTTCCGATGGACGAGACGCTGGCGGTGGCCGCTCTGGACCTAGGCGGGCGCCCGGCGCTGGTGTACAAGGATCTGGTGAAGGTCCGGTTGGTCGGTGATCTGCAAACAGAACTGGTGGAAGACTTCTTCGGCGGTTTCGTTAATCATGCCGGCGCCAACCTGCATGTGAAAGTGCTGTACGGCCGGTCGAACCATCACAAGATCGAAGCCGTGTTCAAGTGTTTTGCACGCGCTTTGCGGTACGCCTGTTCCAAGGATACACGGCTTCGGGATCAACTCCCATCCACCAAGGGGCTGCTGTGATCGCGATTCTCGATTACGGCGCGGGAAACCTGAGATCGGTACAGAACACGCTCGAGGAAATCGGAGCATCCTACAAACTCGTCAAAGACGCCTCCGGATTGCAGCGGGCATCGAAGATCATCCTGCCCGGTGTGGGCCACTTCGGCCAGATGATGCGTGCGCTGGACGGCCTGAAAGTGCGGGAGGAGCTTGCCGGACGTATTCGCGCCGGCGTGCCCTTCCTGGGCATCTGTCTTGGTCTTCAGGCGCTGTTTTCGTCGAGCGAGGAAGCTCCGGATGTAAATGGCCTCAGTCTGTTTGAAGGGACGGTCTGCCGGTTTCCCGCCGGGGTTCGTATTCCCCATATGGGTTGGAACCGCCTGGAACCGAGGGGCCAGCCGCGTCTCCTGCGTAATCTCCGGGCCGCCCCGTATGTTTACTTTGCGCATAGTTACTATGTGCCCGAAGTAGATGTTACCGCGGCTACGTGTACTTACAAAATGTGTTATACCGCGCTGCTCGAAGCCGGGCACATCTTCGGTGTTCAGTTTCACCCCGAGAAATCCGGGCCGGCCGGAATTGAAATTGTTCAAAACTTCGTGGAGTTCGAATAAATGTTGGCGAAACGCATAATTCCTTGTCTGGACGTGACCGGCGGGCGCGTGGTGAAAGGCATCAACTTCGTGAACCTGCGTGACGCGGGAGACCCGGTGGAACTCGCTGAACGCTACAATGATCAAGGCGCGGACGAGTTGGTGTTTCTCGACATCACTGCTTCGAGCGATGCGCGCGATACCATGGCCGACGTGGTGGCACGGACGGCGCGAAAAGTCTTCATTCCCCTGACGGTTGGCGGTGGTATTCGAACGGTGGCGGACGCCCGCAAAATTCTGATGTCAGGCGCGGACAAAGTGAGCGTGAACACGGCCGCGGTCCGGCGCCCTGCGCTGATCGCTGAGTTGAGCCAGGAATTCGGCTCGCAAGCCGTCGTCCTGGCCATCGACGCCAAGCGGCGGTCCGGAGGCGTCTGGAACGTCTATACCAGAGGCGGCCGGGACGATGAGGGGATGGACGCCGTTGAGTGGGCGCAGCGTGCCGAGAGTCTCGGGGTGGGTGAGATCCTGCTGACGTCCATGGATACCGATGGTGTCCAACAGGGATTCGATTGTGATCTTACTCGCGCGGTATCGGAAGCTACTAACATCCCGGTCATCGCCTCGGGAGGCGCCGGTAAGCCGGAGGATTTCCTAAAGGTTCTGACGGACGGATGCGCCGATGCCGCACTGGCCGCCTCAATCTTTCACTATGGAACTTATACCGTTGACGATCTGAAAAGGTATCTCGAGTCAAACAACATACTGGTCAGGCGGCTAACTTGATTATTCCTTGTATCGATCTGATGGACGGTAAGGTCGTCCAACTGATTCAGGGCCGGGACAAAGCGCTGGAGGGAGGCACTCCGCTGGAGATGCTCTCCAGGTTTGCGCAGTTTCCGGAAATCCAGGTGATCGATCTGGATGCCGCCATGGGCAGGGGTTCCAATGACGAGCTCGTGCAGTTACTGGCTTCGAAGGCCGTAACACGGGTCGGCGGTGGAGTGAGAACCGTCGAGCGGGCAAAGAAGCTTCTGGAGCAGGGGGCGAACAAGGTAATTGTCGGGACCGCCGCATTCCATGCAAAGGGCATACACTACGAGTTCCTCCAGGAGTTGACGCGGACCGTTGGACGGGAGCCAATCCTCATCGCCCTCGATTCCAGAGACGGCCGTATCGTCGTAAAAGGATGGAGGGAATCCATCGATGTCACCGCGGAGAATGTATTGCGGGACCTGGAGCCCTTCGCCGGCGGATTCCTTTGCACGTACGTTGACAGGGAAGGGATGATGCAGGGCACGGATCTCGACTGGTTCAGCCGTCTTCGCCGGGCTACGTCTTTAGAGATTACGGCCGCCGGCGGGATCACGACCCTGGAAGAGATCCGCGCGCTGGACGATATGGGTGTGCACGCGGCCCTGGGGATGGCCATCTACACCGGACGTCTGGATCTGGAGGAACTGGCCCGCCTCAACCGATCTTCGGGCCCGGTAACGCCTAAACATCCCCTAAGATAAAGAGACAGCCGGCGCGTTTCATAAACAGCATATGCGCTTATTATTTTCCACTATCCTGCTCTTCGCTCTGCTGCTTTTCCCGGCGCCCGGTTTGCAAGGGCAAGGGGAGCTCTCCGGAGCAGCCCAAATCCAACAGGCTCTTGCCGCGCTGGCAACCACCGGCAGCGTGCTGATGATAGCGGCACACCCGGACGATGAAAATACCGCTCTGCTCGCCTATTTCGCCAGGGGCCGCAATGCGCGGACGGCTTATCTGTCGCTGACGCGAGGTGAAGGCGGCCAGAATCTGCTCGGTCCCGAACAGGGGCCCGAGCTCGGTGTCATACGTACGCAGGAGCTTCTGGCGGCGCGGCGTATCGACGGCGCGAGCCAGTTGTTTACGCGCGCCATCGATTTCGGATTTTCGAAAACGGCCGAGGAAACGTTTGCGAAGTGGGGACATCAGGAGGTGCTCTCCGACGTCGTATGGAACATCCGGCGCTTCCGGCCCGACGTCATTATTCTGCGCTTTTCCGGTACTTCTCGCGATGGACATGGGCATCATCAATGCTCGGCCATACTGGGCAAAGAGGCGTTTTTCGCCGCGGCCGATCCCGCGAAGTTTCCGGAACAACTTAAATGGGTTCAGCCGTGGAAAGCCAAGCGTGTTCTGTTCAACGTGTTTTCTTTTACGCGGGAGCAGGAAAAGGAGGCGGCCGGGCTTCGCACTGCCATCGAGATCGATACCGGTGAATACAATCCCGTGCTAGGCCGCTCCTATAGCGAGATCGCCGGGTTGAGCCGGAGCATGCACAAGAGCCAGGGCTTCGGCGCCGCCCAAAGGCGCGGGCCGGTAAAGAACTATCTGACGCTGGTTGCGGGCGAACCGGCCGCCAAGGATCCGTTTGACGGTGTAGACACGAGTTGGGGCCGGATTCGAGCAGGCGCGGCAGCCGGCGAATTGCTCGCCCGGGCCGCGCAGGCGTTTGAGCCCAAGCACCCCGAGCGTACGGTGCCGCTCCTTCTCGAAGCACGGCGGATGGTGCGCGCGATACAGGATCCTCTCGCGAAATATAAGCTCCAGAAAATTGACGAAGCCATCGCACTCTGTGCTGGTCTGTGGCTGGATGCGGCCGCCAACCGCTACGAAGCAGTGCCGGGTTCCGATCTGAACATCGCTCTAACGGCAATCAACCGGTCCCCGGCGGAGATATTGCTTGAGACGATGTCGGTCGAAGATCAATTCGCGCCGGCTGAGAGCGTAAAGCTCGAATACAACCAGCCGCACGTGCGCAATATTCAATTTCGAGTGCCCGCGCAGCAAGCCTATTCGCAGCCGTACTGGCTGGTCAAGCCCGCTCAGGGCGCGCTCTATTCCGTACCGGATCAGAAGCTCATCGGGGTTCCCGAGAATCCTCCGGCGCTCGGCGCCCGCTTCCGGCTGCGCAGCGGACAGGAGACGATCGAGATTACTCGCCCGGTCCACTACCGATATGTGGATCCTCTCCGGGGTGAGGTGATTCGGCCTTTGGCTATTGTCCCGCCGGTTGCCGTGCAGGTGTCCGCGGTTCCTCTGGTGTTCCCGGACAAACAGCCACGCTCTACCGAGGTCCGGGTGAGAGCCAATGTCGCGAACTCGTCGGGCCGGATCGAATGGACGCTTCAGTCCGGGTGGCGCATGGAGCCGGCGCAAACAGATTACAAGGTTGGTGAGCCGGGCGAATCCACCATCGTGCGATTCGCAATTACGCCTCCAGCCGCCGATGCTCGCGCGGGAGCGGTGGCGGCAGCCCACACCGCGGACGGCCGTACTGTATCTCGAGGAGGGAGGGTAATCGACTATCCACATATCCCGCCTCAGGTGCTGTTTCCTCCATCGGCGCTGTCCCTGGTGCGCGCGGATATCCGCATGCTGTCGAAACGCATCGGCTACATTGAGGGAGCGGGTGACGAAGTGGCCGAGGCGCTCGACGCGTTGGGCTATGAAGTGACGCTGCTTACGCCCCAGGACCTGGCATCGGGAGATCTGGCCCGTTTTGACGCCATCGTTACCGGGGTGCGTGCATATGATGTGCGTCCCGACGTCGACGCCAACCGTGCCCGGCTTCTCCGTTACGTCGAAGAGGGAGGCACGCTGGTGGTGCAATATAACAAGCTGGAGAGTGAACGCAGGCGGCCCAGTGGATTCGCCCTGGCACCGTATCCGATGACGATCGGCTGGGCGCGAGTGAGTGTGGAAGACGCACCGGTCTCATTTCCGGACCCTGACAGCCTGCTGCTCGCCAAACCTAACCGGATCACCCGGGAAGACTTCGACAACTGGGTTCAGGAACGCGGGCTGTACTTCGCGACAAAGTGGGACCCGCGTTACAAAACGCTGTTCAGTTCACATGATCCGGGGGAAGCTCCTCTCGAAGGTGGTACACTCTACACACCGCTCGGCAAGGGGGCATATGTGTTCACGGCCTATTCCTGGTTCCGCCAGCTTCCCGCCGGTGTGCCAGGAGCTTTTCGCATTTTTTCCAACCTGCTGAGCGCCGGAAAAACATTATATGAGCAGACCGGCAAATGAGCCGCCGCCTTTCCTCGGCGCCTGGCGCCGCGTTTACGCAGCCGTTCTGCTGTGGCTTGCCATGTTAATCTTCGCCTTCTATCTATTCACTCGCGCGTTCAACCAATGAGATCGCTCGACTGGGTTGTCCTCCTTCTGTCGATAGTATTCATCGTTTTTTACGGATTGTGGCGCAGCCGCGGGTCGAATACCGTCAACAAGTACCTGCTGGCCGGAAAGACGATGCCCTGGTACGCGATGGCACTCTCCATTATGGCCACGCAGGCGAGCGCCATCACGTTTATCTCGGGCACTGCGCAGGCGTACGTGGACGGCATGCGATTTGTGCAGATGTATTTCGGACTGCCGCTGGCAATGGTGATCCTATCGGCGACCGCTGTTCCCCTGTTCCATCGATCGGGCGTCTATACCGCCTATGAGTTCCTCGAACGGCGCTTCGATGCGAAGACCCGCGCTCTTGTCAGCGCGATCTTCCTGCTACAGCGCGGACTTGCCTGCGGCGTTGCGCTGTATGCGCCCGCAATCGTGTTGACGGCCATTCTCGGCATTCCGGACCGGGCGACGACACTCCTGATGGGGAGTCTCGTGCTGCTTTACACGGTCGCCGGTGGTATTCAGGCCGTTACGTGGACGGACTTTCAACAAATGCTCATCATGTTCGCCGGTGTTTTCATCTCGCTCGGCATGGCGATTGCACTGCTCCCCGGCGATACCACTGTGATGGATGCCTTCGCACTCGCAGGCGCGGCCGGACGGTTGAACCCGGTGGTGTTGAGCTTCAACTGGCAGGATGAATTCAACATCTGGACCGGACTGTTAGGAGGCATGTTCCTCGCGCTGGCGTACTTCGGTACCGATCAATCGCAGGTGCAGCGATATCTCACCGGCAAATCGATCGCGCAGAGCCGCCTAAGTCTTCTGTTCAACGCGGTTGCCAAGGTTCCGATGCAGTTCCTTATTCTGCTCACCGGCGCGATGGTTTTTGTCTTTTACTCGTTCGAGAAACCCCCCATCGTTTTCAATCCGATCGAGTTGCAGCGGCTCGAATCGCAACCCGGACACGCGGACCTCACCCGCCGTTACGATGCCGCCTACGCAGAGCGGCGCGCCGCAGCTAGCCGGTACGTAAAAACGAAGGACGAAGCCGCGCTCACCGACTATCGCGCCGCCAACTTCCGGATGGAGAACATCAGGAAAGAGACCGGGACGGCC
The DNA here is from genome assembly GCA_900696665.1 of uncultured Acidobacteriota bacterium. Lineage (GTDB taxonomy): Bacteria > Acidobacteriota > Terriglobia > Bryobacterales > Bryobacteraceae > CAADGY01. The sequence continues at coordinate 1,687 of CAADGY010000172.1, read as the reverse complement.
GATACCAACTACATCTTCCTCAGTTTCGTCACCCGGTACCTTCCGGTGGGCGTGGTGGGTCTCATTATGGCGGCGATCTTCGCGGCTGCCATGTCGACAATCTCCGCCGAAGTGAACTCGCTCGCGACGGTCAGTATGGTCGATATCTACCGCAGGTACATAAAGCGAGATGCCACCGACGAACATTACCTGTTCGCTTCCCGCGCGTTCACTACGTTCTGGTGCACCTACGCCATCGTTACGGCTCAACTCGGCGCAGGACCGGTCTCGCTGATCGTCATGGTGAACAAGATCGGATCGTACTTCTACGGCGGCATGCTCGGAGTTTTTGCCCTTGCGTTCTTTTTCCCGCGAGTGCACGGAACGGCGGCATTCATCGGGGTGCTGGCGGGCGAAGCAGCCATCCTCGGCGCGAGCCAGCTAACCCAGGTCTCATTCCTTTGGTACAACGTGATTGGCGCCCTCGTGGTGATCGGAACCGGCCTGTTGGTTTCCGTCCTGCCTGCTCAACGAGAGTCTTCCGGCCCAACGTCATACGGGCTGTAGCTGGCCTTCACGCCCGGCGCTTCGGATCGGGCGTCCAGAGTGAAGCGCCCTTTGGACGGCCCCTGGGTTAGTGAACCGGGCAAGAACACTTATACTTGAAGCGAAGCGATCTCCACCCGAGTTCGATTGCCCCCCACAACCACAATTCCGGACTCCGTCACGTGATGACGGAGGCGGTCCCGTTCCAGATCGTACCCAATCGTTTCTTCCTCCAGAACGTGAACATTCTTGTCGAGGATGGCTCGCCGCACCTTGGCTCTACGGCCGATATCACAGTTGTCGAAGATCACCGAATCTTCGACGAGCGCTCCGGTGTGTACCCGGACGTTACGGCCGATAATGGAATTCCGGACGATCCCACCTGCCAGAATGGAACCGCCGGAAACGATGGAATCCACTGCCTGCCCCCTGCGCCCTTCCTCGTCGAAGGTGAACTTCGCCGGCGGATCCTGGTAACTTCCGGTGCGCAATGGCCAGTGACGGTTATACAGGTTCAGCGCCGGGGACACCGCGCGCAGGTCCATATTGGCGTTGTAAAAGGCATCTATAGTACCCACATCGCGCCAATACGCCGGAGAATCTACCGGATCTCCGGGAATCCGGTTGGTCTGAAAATCGTAGGCGTATAGGGAAGCCTTGTTAACCATGCGCGGCAGGATATCGCGTCCGAAATCGTGTGAACTATTCTCGCTGCGGGCGTCTTCATATAATTCGCGGAGTAGAACGCCGGTGGAGAAAACATAGTTTCCCATCGACGCGTATACCCGTTCCGGGTCGTTTGGCATCGTAGGGGCGTCAGCCTTCTTCTCGATGAAGGAGAGAACAGAATGATCCGCGGCAGCCTCAATGACGCCAAATTCGCGCGCCTGGTCTTTGGGTACCGGGATTGCCGCGATCGAAACATCAGCCCCTTTCTGCACATGAAATTCGATCATTTCCCGAATATTCATGCGGTAGATGTGGTCCGCCCCGAAGATGACCACAAGGTGCGGATCCGCCTGCTCGATGAGGTTGATGTTCTGGTAAATCGCATCGGCTGTACCGCTGTACCATGTCTCGCTGGGAGTACGCATTTGTGCGGGAACGGGAATGATGAAATGTTTCTTCAGAACGCCGCTAAACTCCCAGCCATCCCGGATGT
>CAADGY010000171.1 GCA_900696665.1 uncultured Acidobacteriota bacterium | reverse complement strand
GATCCGCGGCGCGACCCTCGCAAAGACATTGCCGACGGGCGTCGGGCGCTATCGGCAAGCGGATCGAGCTCCGGCATCGGAACGGCGGCGAACTTCTGGGCCGCGAACGTGGGCACCGAGACTTCGGGTTCCATCCTGAGCCCTTCCAATCAGAACATGCTGGTGGGCATAAAGCCGACCGTCGGCCGCGTGAGCCGCCATGGCATCATTCCGATCACTGCCGACCAGGACACCGCCGGTCCGATGGCCCGCACGGTGGTGGACGCAGCCATTCTGCTGGGTGTGCTCGAAAACACGTCGCCCGATCCAAATGATCGAGCGACGGCGCGGTGCGTTCCACCGCCGGGGCGCGACTACACGCGTTTCCTGAACCGCAATGGGCTGAAAGGCGCCCGCATCGGAGTTCCCCGAGCGTACTTTATCGACGCCGTAACCGCCCCCGGCGCCAAGTCGCCGCGCGGCGGGCTAACGCCAGACCAGAAAAAAGTTGTGGAGGAAGCAATCGCGGTTCTCAGGCGGGAGGGGGCTGTCATTGTCGATCCAGCCGATCTGGAGAGCGTAACCAGTGCGGACCCGGAGCGCAACCTTATGAACTGGAACACCTGTGCGGGACTCGATAGCGCGAAGGGAAGGGATGAGAACTGCTCGGTTGTCTTCAAGTATGGCATGAAACGGGATTTCAATAGATGGCTGGCGTCGCTCGGCTCCGCAACACCGGTGAAAACGCTTACGGAGCTCCGGCTGTTCAACCTGACATATCGTGAGGCAGGGGCTATCAAGTACGGCCAGGCGCAACTCGACATCTCGGACGAGATGGATGTGGAGGCAGACCGTGCACGCTATGAGGCCGACCGCGCGAAGGACCTTGCGCTTGCCGCGGCACACGGGATTGACGCAGCGATGCAACAGCACCGCCTCGATGCCCTGCTGTTTGCCTGGGGCAGTGGGGCATCCGTGGCGGCGAAACCCGGCTATCCCACCATTATCGTTCCGTTCGGCTGGGTGCCGAATACCGGCCGGGTGCCATTTCCAGAAGGATTCAACCCAAAGCCAATGCCGTTCGGGATCAGTTTTACGGGTATGGCTTGCAGCGAGCCGCGCCTCATCGAAATCGCCTACGCCTTTGAACAGGCGACGAAGCGTCGCGTTCCGCCGTCCTCGGCGCCCTGAGAGCAGATCGCTATCGCCGTCTGTTATCGCGCTGCGATCTTTTCACCGACGCGGCACAGCGGCCCAGAAGTTTACAACGCCTCCTGCCCGGGCTCGGCAACAGACTCACGGGTCCGGAATCGGAAGACCGAGTAGAGATCTTTAGTTTATCGGGTAGCGAATCAGGCCATCGCCAGGATCTTGCCGGTGAGCTTGGAAAGCTTCCTGACCCGGTCCGGATCGTTGGCGTCGTAGGAATACTCGGGTGCGACGAAGCCCTGGTAGCCGACCTTGATGATGGCCGCCATAACTTCTTCCCAATCTACGTCGCCTTCGAGCAGGTTGACGAAGCGGCCCTGCTCGGAGCGGGCAGAGAGCTTGTAATCCTTGAGATGAACGTTCTTCATGCGAGATCCCAGCGTGAGGATCCAATCCTGCGGATAACCGAACTGCATGACGTTGCCGGCATCGAAGAACGCCTGTACCCACGGGCTCTTGAACTGATCTACGAACGAACGCATCTCGAGCGGGCTTACCAGGAATTTGTTCCAGGCATTCTCGGGCCCCAGGATGACCTTCGCTTTCGCCGCATGCGGCACCAGTTTCTTAAGTTCGGCTGTCACACGGGTCCATGTGTCCTGATAGCCTGTGATGAACTTCGGGCCATTTCCTAAACGGCCCGGAACCAACAGCAGTGCCGGGCAGTTCACATAAGCAGCGAAACCGATAGCGGTGCCGATTATCGCAACCCCCGCTTGGCGCACCTGCGGCGAGGCGTGGTTTAGCGGATTGTCGCTCAGGCCTTGTGAGACCCACATCGCGCTGATGGCGACACCTGCTTTCCTGGCCTCGTCCCCGACCCGCTTCACTTCATCAGGAGTGGAGGAAAGAGTGACCTCTTCGCACAGCCGGATCTCGATTCCTTCAAAGCCGGCATTGCGTGTCTCGCGAAAACGGTCTGCCGCTGGCATACCCTTGGGGAAAATGACGGAACAGATGCCTTTCTTCACGCGAGCGGTCGCAGGACGGGCAATCGCGGCGGTGACAGCAAGGACGGCGAGTTGACGGCGGGTCGTAAGCGTTTTCAATCGTATCACCGCGGTGCTCAGCAAGCGCACTCATATATTTCACGTATAATGCGGCAGAGCCAGTATGCAGAGACGCAGTTTTTTGAACACGGTAATGGCAGTGCCGGCGGCCGCCGCCCAGATGACGGCGAGTACGAATCCGAAGATCGAAAAATCGCGCGTGGCGGCCATAGATGCGCTGAAGCCAAGCAAGAAAAACCTGGAGCACGGGCTCGAACTGCACGCCAATTCGATGGTGGTGGAATCGTACGGCTTCTCGCCCCGTTCGGGTTACGATGCCGAAGCATACCGGCGCGAGTTCGAAGCGGGCGCGTCAGGCCAGGAACTGGAAGACCTTCGGGAAGAGATGTTGATGACGCGATGCGTTACCGACGCGCGCGACCGTGAGGAGTACAAACAGGCCTGGGATGCCTCCGGAGTGACGTGCGTTTTTCAGAACGCAGGTGAAGAAGGTCAGGACCCGATGCGCCTGATCAAGCGCCTGGCGCGTTTCACGTACGTGACCGACACGCTGGCTGATTTTGTTACGCGGGCCGCCTTTCCGGACGACATCGTGAGCGCCAAAAAACAAAACAAGCATGCTTTGTATTTTTCGGGGAACGGCGTACCGGTTACGGGTCACTGGATTTCGGTTCAGGACGAATTGCGCTACATACGCATCTTTTATCAGCTCGGCATACGGATGATGCATCTGACATACAACCGGCGGAACATGCTTGGGGACGGTTGCGCGGAGCCCGCCAACGGAGGAATCAGCGATTTCGGCAAAGCCGCCATTGCGGAGATGAACCGTGTAGGTGTCATCGTCGACGTGGCGCATTCGGGATGGCGCACGAGTCTGGAAGCCGCAAAGGCGTCGACGAAGCCGATGGTGGCGAGCCATTCTGCGGTGGCGGAGATCAACCGCCATATACGCACCAAGCCGGATGAGGTGATTCGTGCAATCGCGGATACCGGCGGATACATCGGCATTTGTTGTATTCCAAGTTTTCTAGGGCGATCCGGTGATATCAACGCGATGCTCGACCACATTGATTACGTGGTTAAGCGCTTTGGAGCGGACCACGTCGCGATCGGTACGGATGTTGCCTACACGCCGTCGAGCAGCGATGGATTGAAGCTGCCCGGACGCCGCTCGCGGCCCCGGTTTGAGAATTTTTGGCCGCCGGATGCGTTTGGCAACTACCCTTCGCAGCACGCCAGTATGGCATGGACAAACTGGCCTTTCTTCACAGTGGGAATGGTGGAGCGAGGTCATTCCGACGAGGACATCCGGAAGATCATTGGCGGGAACGTGCTTCGCGTCGCACGTGCCGTACTGCCTTATAGCCCGCCGGTGTAAACACTCCTGATGGCGGGAGGACAGGAACACAAAGCCCGGTCCGTAACGGTCGATTTTCGGTGTCGAGGGAATGGATGTTGCAGAGATCCACAGGTCCTTGCCGGTTTGAACCGGCGATGCAGTGTTGATAGAAACGCTTGCCCCGGCGGGGGAGTCCGAGCACCATGGCGGCGCGGAATCCCTTTCTAGCGTTCCTATTCTGAGCGAAACGTGCTACTGCCCGGGTATCCTGAAATAGAGAACTGTGGCCAGCGTTCAGAAACAAGTTGATGACACGCCGTTCCGCATAGCCATCAGCGCTAGTTTTACCGCGGAGCCCCTTTTACGCCCGTTGATGTTTTGGAGCGGGCATCTCAATCGTGAGTTCGACGTTCGATTTGCACCGTACAATCAGATCCTGCAAACGCTGCTCGATCACAGCGGCGAATTCGCCTCCAATACGCACGGGGTGAATGTGGTCCTGGTGCGGGTGGAGGATCTCGGGCATCTGCCGGACGGAGGCTTCGATCTGGAACGGATTGAGGCGAACGTGCGGCAGTTGCTGGATGCTGTCCGTTCCGCACCGGAGCAAGGTGGGGCGCCGCTGGTGTTAGTATTGTGTCCCGCGTCGGACGCGTTTCTGGAGGAGCCGGCACGGCTCGCGTTTTCCGGCCGGATGGACAAACTGATCTCGCAGTCACTCCAAGAGGCAACCGGCGTCCAATGCATCGATCACCATCAGATCCAGGCGCTGTATCCCGTCGATGGCAGAACAGCCGGGGAAGGGGAGCGTCTCGGACGCATCCCCTACACGGAGACGTACTTCTGCGTGCTGGCCACGATCATCGTGCGGCTCGCGCGCGCTCTGCTCGCGCCGCCCTACAAAGTCATCGTCACCGACTGCGACAACACTTTGTGGAAGGGGATTTGCGGCGAAGACGGCCCCGCGGGCGTGGTGCTCGATCCACCGCGCCGGGCACTGCACGAATTTCTGTTGGAACAGCACGAGGCCGGCGCGCTGCTGGCGATGGCGAGCAAGAATAATGAACAGGACGTTTTCGATACTTTCGCTGAACATCCCGAGTTTCCGCTGCAACTCAGGCATTTCACAGCCTGGCGTCTGAACTGGGAATCGAAAGTCGAGAGCCTGTTGTCACTGGGCGACGAGCTTTCGTTGGGTCTGGACAGCTTCGTGTTTCTCGACGACAGCCCCAAGGAATGCGCCGAGGTGGAAGAGAGTGTACCTGAAGTTCAAACACTTGTATTGCCGGAGCCGGTGGAGAACAAACCCCATTTTCTCCGTCATGTTTGGGCGTTTGAGCGTCCGGTGG
>CAADGY010000170.1 GCA_900696665.1 uncultured Acidobacteriota bacterium | reverse complement strand
TTTGGAACCTTCTCCTGCAAGACGGTTCCGAGGGGCCTTCCCTCATCGACTACTCAGTTACGCAAAAGAGGCGTCTGTCGCCGCCTCTTTTGCTCATGGCACACTCAGAACAGCAGCTTCAAGCCGAACTGCAAAATGCGCGGATCGAGCGCCGAGGTGATTCTGCCGAACTGCGCCGACGACACGTTGGAGTTCGGACCATTGAAATTGACGTTATTGAACACGTTGAAGAACTCCGCGCGGAACTGCACCGATACCCGCTCGGTCACATCCGTTACCTTCAGCACGCCGAGATCGGTGTTGAAGTATTTGGGAGCGCGCAGGTTGTTTTTGCCGGAATTACCGAAGGTTCCGATCGCATTGAAGGTGAACAGCGAGGTATCAAAATACCGTGCGATCATTTCGCCGTGCGGCCGGTCCGAACCCAGGTCCGCTTTTCCACCCAGGAAATCGGCGCGGTCACGCCCGACACCTGTAAAGGAATTGTCGCGCCCGCTCGAGACACTGAACGGGAACCCGCTTTGCCACGTGACGATGGAATTCAGCATCCAGCCGTTCAGAATTTTTCCCAGGACGCCGCGCGCCTGGGTCTGCGGCACCTGCCAGACATTGGAGAACTTGAAGTTGTGCGGCACGTCCTCCCTGGAAAGACCGTAATCGAAACGCCGGTCATTCGGGTGGGTCCAGCCATAGTCGTCCATCTTCTTCGACCAGGTGTAGTTCGCCAGCACCGAGAGTCCCATCGAGAAACGCTTCTCCGCATTGATTTGCAGGGAATGGTAATTGGTGTTGTTGCTCGATTCATAGAGGCCGATCCGGCTGAAATCCTGGTATAGACGCCGGGACTGCGTGTTCGCGTTCGTCGATTGTCCGGGGATGTAGATCGCCGGATTGGTCTCCCTTGAACTTTCCGCCGCTCCGAAGAAATAGGTGCCCTTGTTGCCGATATAGGCGCCGCGGAACACCCAATCATTACCCACCTGCCGCTCCAAAGTCAGGTTCCAGCTTGTCAGCAGCGGCGTGCGAAAGTCTTTTGCAAACGTTGCGCGAATCTCCGTGGGCACCGTGAATCGCACTTCCGGTCCGGGCACTCGCGGTCCGTACTGCTCTGGAAACGGGTTTGCCACGCCCACGCTGCCGAACGGGTCCTGAAAATCCACCGCATCAAATGAGAAGCCCGGGGCAAACGGAGCAATATTGGTAAACGGGTTGAACGCGCTTGCCTGAATCGGTGTATAGAAGTAACCAAAACCACCGCGCAGACTGGTTTTGCCGTCGGCGGTGAGCCTGTAGGCAAATCCCAGCCGGGGCGAAAGGTTCCAAACATTCGCATCGGAACCGCCCACCGGGCATGTTTTGTCGTGGTTGTCGCCACCGTAAATCATGCCTACCGGGGCGTTAGGATATCGCTGCGACCTCACACCGGGTTGAAAACAGACCACGCGTCCGGAGCGGTCGTAATAGGGAAAATACGGATCCCACCGCAACCCCAAATTCAGCGTCAGTTTCTGGGTAGCACGCCAGTTGTCCTGTGCGAAGAGGCTCCAGCGCGTGCCCTTCAGATTCTTGAATTCGCCGCCACCCTGGATGAACGTCGAGGATCGCCCGGTCATGAAGTCGGCCAGTCCATCACCCGACAACTGGCCGTTGAAGCTGAAGTTGCCGTCCATGCGGAAAGTGTTGATGATATGGTTGGTCAGCCGCACTGCTTCGCCGCCGAAGTGGAACTCGTGCGACCCGTGGATCTTGGTCACGTTCTCGCGGATCGTGAAATCGCCCCGGTCGAAATCGCCCAGGTGATTGGTGCCGATCGAAAACGCGCCCGTAACCGAAAGGGCAAGCTCGGGCGGTGCTTTCAACTCCGACATGCCGGCGGACGCGATTCTCACCCCGGCATCCGGAAATCCGAACGGCGCGCTCGACAGGGACCCGCCGCGTTGCCGGTTCAGGCCGAACGTGCTGTTGATGAGCACCGTGGGCGTCACCGTATACGTATGGTTCAGCGAGATGTTCTGTACCCGGACGGCATTACCGGCGCTGCTGGCCGCAAGCACGTTGTCTTCCGGAATGACGGCCGGCTTGTCGAAATCCGTGAAGAAATACCGCCCGCTGACCTGGTGTTTGCTAAGGTTGTAGTCCACCTTCACCATGAACTGGTTTTCGGTTTCAATCGATTGCGTTCCGACAAAATTCAACTCCCGTCCGCCACGGTTGGGAAGAGGGATGTAGCGAAGGAAGTAATTTGCCACCGGGCTGATGCGGCTCGTGGGGATCTGGTTGTTCGGAAACGGCTCCCTCGTAACCGGGTCGACGATCTGCCGGGAAAGAGACGAGAAATCGCCCCGCCGCTCGGCCTCGGTCGGCACAAATGCCACGCGCCCGGCAGGTGCGGTTCGTACGCGTGTTCCCTGATACGTCCCGAAATAGAAGAGCTTATCTTTGACGATCGGCCCGCCAACGCTGCCGCCAAACTGGTTTCTCTTCAGCGTGTCCTGCTTGGGTGCGAAGAAGTTTCGCGCGTTTAATTTCCCGTTCCGCAGAAACTCGAAGAGCGTTCCGTGAATGTCATTGGTTCCGGAACGGGTGACGATGTTCACCACGCCGCCGGCGGCGTTGCCGTATTCGGCGGTGAAGTTGCTCGCCTGAAGATTGAACTCCTGTACGGCGTCGGGGTTCGGAAACGGCACATTGACGTTCAAGTAAGTGTCGTTGTGGCCCGCTCCGTCCAATTGATAGTTCACTTGAGCCATGCCGGCGCCATTAACCCCCGCTGTCTGCTCGCCTGGATAGACGCCGCCATGCCCGCAGATGCGGCAGCCGTTGCGGCCGAGGTCGACGGTGCCGGCCGAGACGAACACCAGGGTCTGAGCCATACGGCCATTCAGCGGCAGCTCGACTACGCGCTTCTGGTCTACAAGTTGGCTTACCGTGCCGGTCTGCGTGACGACAAGATCGGCATTCGCCTCCACCGTCACACTCTCCGTCAATTGCCCCACCCGCATTGTGACCGTTTGTGTCGCCGCCTGATTCACCGTCAGAGTGATACCGGTTTGCACATACGCGGAAAATCCTTCACGCTCTACTCTCAGCTCGTAGTTGCCGACCGGAAGACGCGAGAACAGAAAGGAGCCCGTAGTATCTGTCGTCACGGTCTGTGTGAGCCCGGTGCCGACATTTCGTACCGTTACTTTGCTGTCGGGCAGCGTCGCCCCGCTCGGGTCAATGACGATGCCGCTGAAACTCGCAGTCGTATATTGTGCCGTGGCCGGCAAGCACGCCAATAGCAGGCACAACAAGAGTGGAATTGGCCGGTTGAAAACCGGCATCAGACGCAAGGAATTCATCGGTTGCCCCCATGAAACCAAGTCTGTTGATACTTAAGAGTTGGTTTTATTGATGATATGTACCGCGGCTTCCGCGCGTCAAGGGTGTGAAACCGGCAAAGCAATTCAAATACCGGGCTATAGCGGGCGAATTAACACTGTAAAATCGAAAATTTACTTGTCTGCATTGCTAATGCTGCGGAGCGTATCGAAAAATTCGGGATAAGACACCGCGGCTGCACCGGCATTATGTACCTTGCATTCGCCGCCGGCCAGCAATGCCGCCACCGAAAAGGCCATGGCGATCCGGTGGTCGCCAAACGAGTTCACCTCTGCCGCCTGGAATTTCTGGCGCCCGGGAACCTGAAATCCGTCTTCAAACACTTCGACCGCAATACCCATGCGGCGCAAGTTTTCCGCAACGGTCGCGATTCTATCCGTCTCTTTCACGCGCAATTCGGATGCGTCCCGTACCGTCAGGCCCTCTTCACTAACCGCACCGAGAACGGCAAGCACCGGTATCTCGTCAATTAATGCGGCGGTCAGGCTCTTTTCTATCACGCCGCCCCGCACAGCCGAGGCGGTCACCACCATATCCGCCACAATTTCACCCGCCGTTTGCGCCAGGTTCGAAACCCGTATCGAGGCGCCGGAACTCATCAGAAAATCGAGCAGCGCGGAACGAGTAGGATTCAGGCCAACACCTTCAATCACCAACCTCGAATGCGGCAGCGCCAGTGCGGCTACCACGAAGAATGCGGCCGAGGAGAGATCGCCCGGAACCGTCAGTTCGCGCCCCACCAGGCGCGCCCTTCCTTGGACCGCCGCCAGTCCTTTTCCCCGTTCCACCTCCACGCCGAACGCTTCTAGCGCCAGTTCCGTATGGTCACGGGTTTGTGCCGGCTCATACACGGCTGTGCGGCCGCCGGCGAATAGCCCGGCAAACAGAACGCAAGTCTTCACTTGAGCGCTGGCCACCGGCAGGCGATACTCGATCGGCTCGAGCCGCGCGCCTTCGATCATCAGCGGCGGAAATTGCAGATCCCGTGCCTCGATCCGCGCACCCATCTGCTGAAGTGGCTTCATAATCCGCTGCATGGGGCGGCGGCAAAGCGACTCGTCTCCCGAAATACGCGTCGTGAACGGCTGGGCCGCGAGAATTCCGGATAGCATCCGTATAGTCGACCCCGAGTTGCCGGCGTCCAACTCACCTTCCGGTTGCCGGAGACCATCAAGCCCCTTACCCTCGATACGAACGATTCCGTTTTCGCGGGACACCCGGATTCCCAAGGCTTCAATGCAGGCGAGCGTGGATTGGCAGTCTGCGCCGCTCGAATAGTTTGCAATGCGGCTGGTCCCTTCGGCGATGCCCGCCAGCATGGCGTACCGATGAGATATCGATTTGTCGCCCGGCACTCGGATAACGCCGGATACAGACTTCGCGGGAAAGACTGTTATGTCCATTCTGGAATTCTTATTTTAGCTTCGGCGTGTGCTCGTTTGAATGAACGGCATAAGAAGGAAAGCGGGAAGCACTAATGTAATCCCCTGATCTTCGACAGATCGCACGTTGCCGAAAAGTTGAACATGGAGGAACTGCGCTCCGCGTCTGGGAGATGGCCTCGCCGCCTCGATTCACCGACGCTCGCCCGGAAAGTGGCTGTGTTCTCCGCGATGGTCGTGCTCTGGGTCGTCGCCACCATTCTCGCTCTCGACATTCGAGTAACCACCGTCGATTTACTCAGAACGATCGTGCTCTGTTCGATGGTAATCCTGGTTGCGGCCGCGCTCGCCAGTTTCACGTTAAGAATCCTGGTACGGCCTCTATCCATTCTGCAGCGAGGAATGAAAGCGGTTGAGCAGGGCCGGTTGGAAAGCATCGAATTTAGCCGCAGTGGAGATGAGATCGAGTTTCTGGGCCGCAGCTTCAATCGCATGATTGAAGCGTTACTGGCTTCACGGGAACAAATCCGCGAGCACCAGGAACATCTTGAACAAAGAATACAGGAACGGACAGAAGCCCTTGAGATCGCCATGGAGCGGGCCTGTGCCGCCAGCCAGGCAAAAAGCGAGTTCTTAGCCAACATGTCGCACGAGTTGCGCACCCCAATGAGCGGCATTCTGGGGATGATTGGCATCGTGCTCGACAGCAAGTTGGAGCCGGAGCAGCAGGAGCAACTCGAGACCGCGCAGCGCTGCGCCCTCTCTTTGCTCGGTTTATTGAATGATTTGCTGGACCTCTCCAAAATCGAAGCTGGCCGCATGACGCTGGAGCGGATTCCATTCGATATTCAGGACGAGATCGGTGTCCTGGCCAAGACGCACACGATCGCCGCCCGGCAAAAAGGAGTGGATTTCATCCTGGAGATCTCTCCGGAAGTGCCCAGGCTCGTGTGGGGGGATCCTCTCCGCTTCCGGCAGATTGTCGTGAATCTATTGAGCAATGCCGTCAAGTTCACGTCGAACGGGTGGGTGAAGTGCAGCGTATCGGTCGCCCATCCTCTCGCAGAGCCGGCGTCCTCCATAGTGATACGGATCATGGACACCGGACCGGGCATTCCCCATGACAAGATCGATCATATCTTCGATAAGTTCACTCAAGTGGACGGCAGTATCAGCCGCCGTTTCGGTGGGACCGGGTTGGGGCTGGCCATCGTGCGCAGCCTCGTGGACATGCACGATGGCGATCTCCGCGTCGACAGCGAACCCGGCATGGGCAGCACTTTCACGGTGAAGCTGCCCCTGGAACCTGCTGCCCACGCATCGTCTTCCGGACCGGAGGATTCCTCGAAGAAGGACGGTGTATGCAAACATCCGCCCGGTGAGCGCATTCTACTGGCGGAGGACAATCCCGTGAATCAAAAGGTCATCGCAGCCACACTGCGGCGCGCGGGATACCAGGTCGTGATAGCCAGCAATGGCGAGCAGGCAATCGCGGCACTGGACCGCGAGGAGTTCGTCCTGGTGCTGATGGATGTTCAGATGCCCGTGCTGGACGGTCTCGAGGCGACACGGCGAATCCGGGCCAACCCGCGATGGGCCAATCTACCGGTTCTCGCCACAACGGCCCATGCGATGAGCGGCGATCGCGAACGCTGCCTGGAGGCCGGCATGAACGGGTATATTTCCAAACCCGTCCATCCCGCGCATCTGCTGGCTACAGTTAACGAGCACTTGAAGGGGGTGGTGGGCGGTCACTCGTCCCGTCTCTAAGAGCTTGTTGAAAGACGCGTTGCGGCCCTCGCTCCCTCACGGTCGCGGTTCCGGTTCTGAGCCGCTCGCGTCAGTTGAGTAAACGGTCTTGCGCGTGCCGCGAACAATCACCCGTGCCGCAAACGGTCTGGTTCAAGGACGCTCGGCAATGCGTGAATCGAGTTCCGCGCCTTCACGGATCTCGTCGCTCGCCCGCAATACGATTTCGTCGCCGGCAGAGAGTTTGCCGAAGACTTCGACGCGGTCGCCGCTCCTCACGCCGGTTCGTACGTCCACCCACTCGGCGCGGCCGTTACGGACGCGGATGACGAAGCTCCGCGCGGTCGTGGAAGCGATGCTGGAGAGCGGAACAAGCAGGGAATTCCGCCCGGAGCGGACAGGCCATTCCACCTGGGGATACATGCCGGGGCTTAGCCTGACCGTGGGGTTCATCACGTCCAATTCGACGGGCATCGAGCGCGTCTTCACATCCATGGACCGGGCAATACGCGCCACGATGCCGGAAAACTGTTGGCCCGGGTAGGCCGGAACGGTAAATGGAACGCGGGCGCGCGGCACGATTCCGCCAACGTCCAACTCCGGGACAGAAACGACGAGCCGCAGGCGCGAGAGCTGCTCCAGCCGCAGCAATGGTCCGCTGTTTGAATCCGGCCCCACCAAAGCGCCGGGATGCACATAACGCCCGGTGATGGTTCCATCGAAAGGCGCGATGACATGGAGGTAGCTTTCGAGCTGTTTCAGGACATCCAGCGACGCTTGTGCCGCTTCGGCGGACTTCTCTGCCGCGCTCGCAGCCGCTTTCGCCGCCTCCATCTCTTTCCCGGATTCGATGATCTCGATACCTGCGACTGCCCCTGGCGTTTCCGATGCCTTCTTCAGGCGTTCGTGCCGGGCCGCTATTCCCGCAAGTCTGGCCTCGGCTTCGGCCTTTCCGGCTGCCGCGGCGTGCGCTTTCGACTGCGCTTCCGCAAGCTGCGCCACCATTTCGGGCGCACTGAGCGTCATCAAAAGGTCGCCCCTTCTTACCATGCTGCCGCGATCGACCTTCACCGATTCAACGAATCCAGTCACGCGCGCGTGAAGGTCCACCGCCTGGAAAGGTTGGAATTCACCGGGCAGGACAACAGTGCGCTCGATCCCGCCGGAAGCGACCTTCACGGTATCCACAGCCTGTGCGCGCAGCGCCAGGGCGCAAAGCACGGCAAGTCCCGCTCTAAGCACCTTCATAGTACCTGCTTGCCGGATCCGTGGGATCCAGCGAATCGGAATGTAAGCCAGCATGCCGCTGCACAATCGCATAGACCAGCGGCACAACGGTCAGCGTGGCGAATGTCGCCACCAGCAACCCTCCGATGACCGCCCGCCCGAGAGGCGCCGTCTGTTCCGCGCCCTCGCCGAAAGCGAGCGCGATGGGAATCATCCCGGCGATCATCGCGCCGGCGGTCATGAGAATAGCGCGCAAGCGTCCACGCGCACCCTCCACCGCCGCTTCGAGAACGGAACGGTCGTCACGCCGCGCCGACTCCGCGAACGAAACCAGCAGGATAGCGTTAGCCACGGCAATACCAACGGCCATAATGGCGCCCATGAAAGATTGGACGTTCAGCGTCGTGCCGGTGGCGAGCAGCATCAGAAACACTCCCACAAGCACGGCGGGCACGGTGGACAGCACGGCGAACGACAACCGGAACGATTGAAAATTCGCCGCCAGCAATAAGTAGATGACCGCTATGGCCAGTAGCAGGCCGATCGCCAGCCCCCGCAGAGTCTCAGCGAGCGGCGGGATCTGCCCGCGCAGAGCCACACTGACGCCGCGAGGCAACTCACCGGCCTTTTGAATGGCGGATTCGATCTGTCCTTGCGCCGCGCCCACGGTGATGCCATGCAGGTTCGCTGTGAGACTAACGACGCGCTGCATGTTGTAGCGCTCGATCACGCCCATCGCTGTTCCATATCCGATCTTGGCTACGTCGCCCACCAGCGGACGGGCCGAGCCGTTTTGCATAACGGGCAGGCCGCGCACATCGGATGCGGACGAGACATCGCGCTGCGGGATCTCGATCTGGATTTGAAAAGCGTTCCCGGTTTTGGGATCGCGCCAGTAGTTGGGCGAAACGAAACGGCTCGACGAGGTGGCCGCGACCAGCGACCTGGCGACGTCCGCCACGGTGAGGCCGAACTGTCCCGCGCGGTCGCGATCGATGGCAATGTCCATCGTCGGGTAGTCCATCGGCTGCGCATACTGAAGGTCGCGGAGGAATGGCAACCGCTGGAGCTGATGATGCACTTTGTCCGCGAATACCCGGGCAACGCTCAGATCCGGCCCCTGCACCGCCACCTCGACGGGCGTTGCGGAGCCGAAGCTCATCACCTTGCTGACAATATCGCCGGCTTCAAACGAAATGGCGACGCCAGGCAGTTCCTTGCCCAGCCGCGTCCTTAGCCGTTCTTTCAATTCTTCACTACGTAGACGCGCGCCCGGCGCAAGCGCAACCTGCATCACTGCCTCATGCGGTCCGCCGGTCCAAAGGTGAATGGTGTTCACCGGATAGCTTGACGGTTGAACGCCGATAAAAGCGGTACTGATGGCGATGCTTTCCTTACCGATTTCCTGTTGCAGCAGATCGAGCGTCTTGAGGGCGATCGTCTCCGTGCGCTCCACGCGGGTTCCCGTGGGCGCTCGCAAGCGCAGTTGAAATTGCCCGAAATCCACGTCGGGAAAAATCTGGGTCCCCAGGCGCGGCACCAGCACTGCAATAAGCCCGATGGACGTAGCGGCATAAACCGCCGCCAGCGGCCAGCGAAAGCGAAGCACACGGCTCAAATACCAGGTATAAAACCGCTTGAGAGTGCCAAGAAGCCCGGCGTCGCCGGGACGGTGATTCTCCTTCCGCATCAGCCTTACCGCCATGATGGGCACCAGCGTCGTAGACAGAACGTAGGACGAGATCATCGCAAAGCCCACGGCCAGCGACAGCGGAACGAACAGTTGCCGGCCGAGGCCGGTCATAAAAAACGAAGGCACAAACACGGACAGGATGCACAGCATGGCGAGCAGCCGCGGCTGCGCCGTTTTTTGCGCGGCATCCAGCACCGAGCGCGCGCGTGAAAGACCGCCGGCCATCTGCGTGTGGATGTTCTCCACCTCCACAGTAGCCTCGTCCACCAGCACACCGACCGCAAGCGCCAAGCCCCCCAGCGTCATGATGTTGATGGTCTGGCCCGCCGCCCAAAGCCAGACCACGGCGGCAAGCAACGAGGCGGGGATGGTGGTAATGACAATCAGCGCGCTGCGCCAGTCCCGGAGGACCAGCAGGATGGTGAGGCCAGTGAGGATGGCGCCCAGCACTCCCTCGTTTACGAGCGCGCGAATCGCACGGCTCACGTAGCCCGACTGGTCGAATTCCAAGCTCACATTGATGTCTTCCGGAACCAGGTTTCGAAACGACGGCAGCGCTTCGCGGACCCGTTTGATGACCGCAAGAGTAGAGGCGTCGGCACGCTTGGTGACGTTAATGTACACCGCCCGGCGTCCGTTCACATGCGCATATCCGGAAAGGATGTCGGTTGAAAGAGCCACGGAGCCGACGTCCCTCAGATACACGGCCGGCCCGGAACCGGTGCGCACCGGGGTGTCGAGCAGATCCTGCAGGTTCTCTCCCACAACGGCATTCGTTCTGGCGATGCGCGTCAGGCTGCCTTCACGGACGTTGCCGGAAGGCAGGATGGCATTGGCACCATTCAATGCCGCAATCGCTTCATCGGGGGAGAGCCGGTAGGCGCGCATGCGCTGGGGATCGAGGTTCACCACCACGGTCCGCTGGTTTCCGCCGAACGGAGGCGGGGCGGATACGCCGGGAAGGCCCGCAAACATCGGGCGGATGCGGTTTAACGCCAAGTCCTGAATCTCTCCGAGGCCGCGAGTCGGGCTCGAAAAGACAAGCATTCCCACCGGCAGTCCGCCGGGGTCCACGCGCGCAATGAACGGCGGCACCGCGCCGGGAGGCATGAAGGAACGGGAACGGTTGACCGCGGCCACTACTTCCGAAAGAGCCTGGCTCATGTTCGTGCCCGGATGGAACACCAGCTTCATCAGGGATGCGCCTTGTATGTTCTTCGATTCGACGTGCTCAATGCCCGACACATAGAAGAAGTGATACTCGTAGTAGTAAGTGATGAAGCCCTCCATTTGCGCCGGATCCATGCCGCCGTAAGGCTGCGCGACATAAATGGTGGGTGAACCTACTTCGGGGAAGATATCGACCTTCATTTGCCGTAGGGCGAGCATTGAGCACGAAACCACCGCAAGAACCGCGACGACGATCGTCATCGGCCGGCGAAGGGCACTAAGCACTAGCCACATACTGATTTACTTCCCCGCCGATTTCCGGAGAAACTCAGTCAGATCCCCCTGCGCGATGCCGAGCTTCATCAGCGCCCTCCAGACCGAAAGCCTGGCGAGGGCGTCCTCCGCTTCAGCCTGCGTCAGCAGGCGCTGCGCATCGGCGACTTCGACGATGCCGCCGAGTCCGGCCTTATACCGCGCCATCGCCTGCCGCCCGGCCGCGCGTGCGGCTTCCAACTGTATGGGAGTATTCATGGCAACCCGGCGCGCTCCATCGAGCATGGCGCTGGCCTGCGCGATTTCGCCCGCCACGTCCTGGATGATCTGTTCATAACGCGCCTGCGCCGACCGCTGCCGGGAGTCTTCAATCTGTTTGCGGGCCTTGAGCGAAGAGTAGTCGAAGAGTGAGAACGTCACCGTCATGCCGATACCCCAGTTCTGAATGTTCGGGCCAAGCCCGGCCGCCGCACCCCCCGTGGCGCCGTCAGGCTGAACACCTGTACCCCGCGCATAAGTTGTGCCCTGCAGGTTGAATTTGGGGAAGTAGGACCGGTCGAGCACGTGGCGCCTGGCCTGTATCTCCGCAATGGACGCGCTCTGCGCAACAGCTACCGGGTGGGCCGCCGGGGAACTCGCGGCGAGACCTGCATCCGGCGGAAGTTCCAACATCGGGCCGGGCATCGCCACGATGTCCGCCGCCTTGGCGCCCATCATACTCGCCAACGCCGCGCGGGCCACCGCGACGGCCTCCTGGGCGCGAATCAGTTGGTTCTCTGCCGCGGCCAGCCCGGCACGGGTGCGCGATGCCTCCACGCCCGGCCGGAGCCCGTTTTGAACCAGGGCGTCGACCACCGTTTCCAGCACGCGCATCCGTTCAACCCCGCCTTCGGCCGCAAGGACAGTCTGATGCGCTGCGAGCAGGGACAGGTAGGCATCGGCCGTGGCGGCCGCGACCTGCAGCCTGGTCACGCCGGTCTGCGCGCCGGCCGCAGCCTGGGCCGCGCGCGCTGCTTTGACGCCCGCGCTACGAAGGCCGAAGTCGAATGGCTCCCATGACACCAGCACTCCGGCCGCGGTTCCCCAAACACTGCCAAGCGAATGCACCGGTAGGACCGGTCCTGAAATGGGAGAGATCACCGGCTGCGGAAACAGCATGCCGAAAACGTTATTGTGCGTGGAGCGATTGATCTGGCCTAAGAAATCCGCGCGCGGAAGGAACCCGGTGCGAGCCAGCTCAACCTGTGCAGCCGCGGCCGAAACCTGCTCGATGGAGACCCGCATGCCCGGATACTTGTCCAGCGCCGTGGCGACGGCCTGTTCGAGTGTAAGCGGGGATAGCCGGCTCTGGGCTTGCGCGGCGGCAACCAGGAACAGCGCGTAGAAAAGGCCCATCCACACCGGGAGGCTAGTCCTCCTCAAACAATTCTCCAAACAATTCACGGACCTTGAGCTTCGCCTGTTCGAGCGCGCGCTTGCCCCTGGCGGTGGACAGATAGACTCTTCGGGCCTGCTTGCCATTCCGCTCCTCTCTGGAACGCAGGTATCCTTTCCGCTCGAGTCCATGGAGCACCGGGTAAAGAGTGCCGGGGCTGATCTTATATCCGTGCCGGGCCAACTCTTCCATGATGCCCAGCCCGAAAATCGGCTCGCGCGAGGCGTGATACAGGATGTGCAGCCGGATGAGCCCGGAGTATAGGTCTTTATCGGCCATCGAAAACGAAATCCGATTTCGATGATCCTACAGCGGTACGATGGAAAATGTCAAATGGACGTGACGATCTGCTCCCTTGTCCGGTCCCAGTACATCTTCCTGCCCTCCCGGTAGCTGCGGGTGGCCATAATGACCGCGATGGAGTGTGCGAACCCGGTCTCGATGCTGCCGTTCGGCGTTTTACGATTTCGCATGCAGCGCAACCAGTCGTCCGTGTGGTACTTCAAATCGTCCGATTGGTTCACGGGCGCCAGTTCCGTTTCCCCCGCCACCCGCACCGGTTCGGGTTTGGATCGGACCGCACTGTCAAATACCACATTTGTGCGCCAGGCACTTCTCGATTCCGGTACGTACCACCATTGCGGGCTCCCCTCGCCGCCCGGAGAATACAGCGTGCCGCGCGTTCCACGGATGATAGTGTGATCACCGTAGCCGTTTCCAAACGTCGTGCTGTACGTATAAAGCACCTGCTTTTCCTGGAATGTGGACACACACTGGAACGTGTCGGGATTCTCACGAACGTCATGCCAGGCGAAAATGCCGCCGTTTGAAACGGTGTCATCGGGAATGAACGTGTCGAGATAGAAGTGAACCAGCCCGGAGCCATGACTGTACCATTGGTCCGTAATGCCGCCGGAGAAATCCTTGAAAATGCGGAACTCGAAATACACACGCGGGTCAAATGGACGCGGCCGGCGTCCGAGCAGCCACCTTTTCCAATCCGTATCCTGCTCGCGGATGGCTGCTACGTTCGAATCCGACGGCACGTGCCAGCGCGGTCCGTTAAAGTTCCAGCTCTGATCGATGGCGACGATTTTTCCCAACGTTCCGCTGCGGATAATGTCGCGGACTTTATGTTGATACGGATCGCTGAGCCATTGCGATCCCATCTGGACTACCTGTTTGCTGCGAAGGACCGTATCGCGCGCCAGCTTAGCATCTTCGAGCGTATTGGCCATTGGTTTCTCGCAGTAGCAATCCTTCCCCGCCCGCACCACCTCGGCAAGAATTCGCGCGTGCTGATGGTCGCCGGTGGCGATCATCACCGCGTCGAGTTCCGGGTCGGCCAACATCTCCTCGGAATATTTGTAGGCCCTGGGACGCTTCCCGAACATCTCTGCCACATGATTCACGGCTTTCTCGCGATTCAAGGACCAGATGTCGCACACGCTCCGGAGGTCGAAATTCGGATCGGTTGCAGCGGAAAGTTTCAGCATGCGCCAATGTCCTGCAGCTCTGTGGCCGCATCCTATCTGTCCGATCTGGATACGGTCGTTGGCGCCAACGATACGGCTGTACGATTGTGCCGTTGCGGGTAGCGCCGCCGAACTTGCCGCTGCCCCGAGAAATCTCCGCCGGGAAACGCTCTCAGACATGTGTACCTCCTTGAAGGCGGTGCTCTGCATTTTATGGTAACTTTTTGAAACGTGTTTATAAACGCACGTTGAACGTATGCTGTTAAATTATCGCTGACATGTCCTGGAATCCTCTTTCTGCTCTTTCGTGTCTCATTCTCGTGGCCCTGACTCCGCTGCTTTCGGGTGACCATCATCCCGGCTTCTCCGGGCTGGTTACCGACTCTTCCGGCGCGGCCATTGCGGACGTGAAACTGGAACTGAAGAACTCGGCAGGAGCGGTGCTGGGCATTTCGCGTACGAATGCGGAGGGGCACTTCGTCTGGCACGGTATTCCGTCCGGGATCTACCACTTGCGCGTAGCAGCCCCCGGTTTTGCCGCCCGTGAACTGGCCGTCAACACGGCGGTCACACGCGAAACCACCATCACGCTCGAACCGGAATCGGTCTATACGCACGTGACGGTGTCTTCGACGCGCGGCGCCGTGGATGAAACGGCTTTTTCACCTTACGTCGCGATCGTAAAAGATTCTGAAGCGTTGCAGTCGAGGCCTCTTCCCACAATCGGCAACGTGCTGGAGCACGAGCCGGGAATACTCGTTCAACAGAGCACCTATGCGCAGGTGTCTCCCTTCCTGCGCGGCTTCACCGGTTATCATGTGCTGAACCTTGTAGACGGCATCCGGTTCAACAACTCGACATTCCGCTCCGGACCTAACCAGTACCTGGCGTTCGTTGAACCGAGCCAGGCTCAGCGCCTGGAGGCTTTGCTGGGACCGGCCGGAGCGCAGTATGGTAGCGATTCACTTGGCGGCACTATCAACGTCGTTACGCTGGAACCGCGCTTCTCCGAAAGAGGCGCGCTCGCAACCCACGGAGAAGTAGCGGTCGCAGGCGCTACCGCCGATCTTTCCGCGTCGGCCGCCGCGCGTTTGGCGTTCGGAACCGAGCGGGTGTCCTGGCTGTTTGGAGCTTCCGGGCGCCGCTACAACGATGTCCGTGCGGGGAGCGGCGGCGATTCCCGCAACGTCTTCTACCGGCTTTTCGGCCTGCCGCGGGAGACTGTCAACGACCTGCTGGGGGGCAGGCAGCAGGACACCGGCTTCGACCAGTACGGATTGCACACCAAGTTCGCGGCACGGCCGCGGCCGGATCAACTCGTCTCCCTGTGGTATCAGCGCGGCGTGCAGGACGGAGTACACAGTTACAAAGATCTGCTGGGCGGCTTGGGACGGCTGCAATCGACGTTCGAACCACAGGCTCTGAATTTCTTTTATGCCCGGTACGAAAAGCTCAGCCTGGGAGCGCTGGATTCGTTAAGCGGAACGTTCTCCATCAACTCTCAGACCGACGGAGGGCTGCGCCAGAACCTTCGCCTCACGGATGCGATTACGCGGGATTATAACCGGGTGGATGCCTACGGCTACTCGTCGCAGGCGACAACACATTTCGGGAATCGCGCGTTTGTGGCGTTCGGCGGCGATGTCTACGATGAGCGTATCCGGTCTGACCGGGACATCACGAATCCTGTTCGCACAACGGTCGAAAACGTGCGCCCGCTCTATCCCGACGGCTCCACTTACCGCACTTACGGTTTGTTCGGCCAGAGCAACGTGGAAGTCCTGCCGTCGCGTCTTCGCATCGGCATCGGTGGGCGCCTGACGGGAATCCGGTTTCGCACGCGGGAGGAGAGCCGGTTCGGTGTGCCGGAATCGTCGCAGTGGTTTCGCGATGTCACGTTCAACACCAGCGTGAGCTGGCAGCTTACGAGCATCTTCGGGCTTCAGGGACTCGTCAGCCGCGGCTTCCGCGCCCCTAACCTGAACGATCTTGGAGCAATCGGGCTGAACGATCTCGGCTATGAAATTCCCGCGGCGGAAGCCATACCGGCCGGAGCCCTGCTCAGCAGCGACGCGGGAGAAGGTGCGCTGCCGAAAGGGGGTCCCATTGGAGAACTGCGGCCGGAATCGCTCATGAACTACGAATTTGGCCTTCGGTTCACGGCGCGGCGGTTATACACCAGAGTGCAGCTATTCGATGCCGAGCTTTACGACCCGATTGTCCGGCGCACGCTGCTTTTTCCGGTGAACGGAATTCCCACTCAACTGGCGGGCAACCCGGTAACACTCCTGCCGCAGACCGCCGCGCAAAGCGAACTCGGGGTCGCGACCGTCGCCACGGGTTTCGACCCGCGCGCCGTGAAGGCTTTCGTCAACGACGGTAGGGCGAGGTATTACGGGTTCGAATGGCTGGCCAGTTATGCACTCTCGAGCCGCTGGTCGCTGGATGGCGGGTACAGCTACATTCTGGGGCGAGAGTTGAATCCGAACCGTTTTGCACGCCGCTTGCCCCCGCAATCGGGCTCGCTCTCGGTCCGGTATGTTCCGTCGGGCCGCCGGTTCTGGATGGAGGCGTCTTTCGCGGCATCAGGCGCGCAGGAGCGGCTTAGCGGAGGCGACCGCGACGATGAACGCATCGGGGCATCACGGCGCCGCCAGGACATCGCGGACTTCTTCCGCGGTGCGCGCGTCGCCTCCTATCTCGACGCTACAGGCCAGGTTTTTCTTCCGACCGGCGAGACGCTCCGCCAGATCCAGGATCGTGTGCTGCCGCTAGGCGCAACCATCAACAGAGTGCGCGTCGCCGGCGACAATACGCGCGTGCCGCTGTATCTTTCCACCGCCGGATGGGCCACGCTGGGGTTCCACGCCGGCATGCCGTTCGGTGAGCGCTGGCGGGTGGTGGCCGGTCTTCAGAATCTCACCGACAAAGGCTACCGGGTGCACGGGTCCGGACTTGACTCGCCGGGCATCAACGGTTACGTGAGTCTGCGATACACGTTTTAACCATCGCGCGGGAGCAGTGTGACTGAAGTCATAGTTTCAGGCAAACAGGACCTGTTACTCTGAACACGAAAGGTGATCAGAGTGAGCGAAGTCATCGATAATCGAGCCCGCCGTATCCGGACACTGAAGGACATCATCAAGCACCTGCATGCCGGTCATTCGCCGGAGTTGGTCCGGGAGCAACTCCGGCAAATGGTGCGGGAAACCGATCATGCCGAGATGGTTGCCATGGAGCAGGAACTCATGGCGGAAGGCATGCCGGTCGAGGAAATCCAATCGATGTGTGATCTGCATTCCCAGGTGACGCGCGATGTGCTGGTGCATCTCCCGGCTTCACCTCCGGCGCCGGGCCATCCGGTAGATACCTTCCGCCGCGAAAACGCAGCCTTAACGGAAACGGTGGCGCGGATGCGGTCGGTGATGGCGAAGATCGGCTCGATGCCGGAGGATGCCGTGCCGGATGAATTGTTGTTCGAATGGCGGCAATCGTTCAATGACCTGATGGATATCGACAAGCATTACCAGCGCAAGGAGCATACCCTGTTCTCGCGCCTGGAGCGCCACGGCATTATCGGGCCGTCGAAGGTGATGTGGGCGAAGGACGATGAAGTCCGGGGGCTGCTGAAGCGGCTGGGTACCGAACTTCAGCGCCAGAACCTGAGCGCCGGCGAGGCCAAAGCCATCGCGATGAAGTTTGCCGCTCCCGCGTTGAGCGCCGTGGAAGAGATGATTTACAAGGAGGAGAACATCCTCCTGCCCATGTCGCTCAACACCCTTACTCAGGAGGATTGGGCGGAAATCTGGGCATCTTCGCCCCAGTACGGATGGTGCCTGGTGGAACCGCGCCAGGGATACAGGCCGCCATCGGCGGTTCTTCCCGATGCGCTGGAGTTGCCCTCGAAAGAAGCCATCCAGTTCCCGACGGGAAACCTGAGCCTGGAACAGCTTACCCTGATCTTCTCCACTCTGCCCGTGGATCTCA
This sequence comes from uncultured Acidobacteriota bacterium, assembly GCA_900696665.1. Classification (GTDB taxonomy): domain Bacteria; phylum Acidobacteriota; class Terriglobia; order Bryobacterales; family Bryobacteraceae; genus CAADGY01. The sequence goes on along the minus strand of CAADGY010000170.1, from coordinate 29,898 downwards.
CGTTCGTCGACGCCGACGACCGGGTGCGGTTTTTCTCCGAAGGTCCGAATCGCGTCTTCGCCCGAAGTAAAGCCATCATTGGGCGCGAAGTACAGCACTGCCACCCACCGAAGAGCGTCGGCGTAGTGGATCAGATCCTCTCCGATTTCCGCGAAGGGCGGCAAAACGTAGCCGAGTTCTGGATCGAGTTCCACGGCCGTTTTGTGCATGTGCGCTACTTCGCTGTGCGCGATGCGGATGGCAAGTACGCGGGAACGCTCGAAGTAACGCAGGACGTTACGCGTATCCGGCAACTCCAGGGCGAACGGCGGCTGCTCGAATATGACGCCGCGCCCGCGGTAGCTTAACCCTCGGCAACCGGCGCCCGCCGGCAGATGCCGCGTTCGGACGATCGCACAAATCGAACTAGGTGGAGCGTGTGCTCCGTCGGGCATTCCGCTTCAATTCGCGCCAGCGCGTCCTGAAGCTTCAGACCCGAATCAAAAAGCAGCCGGTAAGCCTGTTTGAGCGGGGAGATATCGCTCGCCCGAAAACCGGCGCGCCGCAGGCCCACCAGGTTCAGCCCTTTCGGCGTGACGTTGAAATCGGAATAAAGAAAGAACGGCGGCACATCCAGATTCACGCGCGTATTGCCGCCGATCATCGCCAGGCGTCCGATTTTGGAGAACTGGTGAATCACCACACCCCCCGAAATGAACACCTGGTCCTCGATCTCCACGTACCCGGCCACCAGGGCACAACTGGCGATGACGGTATGGCTGCCGATTTTCGCATTGTGGGCGATGTGCCCTGACGTCATGATGTAGTTGTCGTCGCCGATATCCGTGGAGGACTCAGGCTTGGTGCCGCGCGAGATGGTGTAATGTTCGCGAATCCGGTTGCGATTGCCAATCCGCAGATAGCTGCGCTCGCCGGTGAACACCTTGTCGAGCGGATCGGTTCCGAGCACGGTCCCCGCGGAGATCTCGTTCTCCTCACCCATCGTTGTCCAGCGTTTCACGTAGACATGCGGCTCCAGCCGGCACCCGCGGGCGATGGTGACATCCGATTCAATGACGCAAAAGTCGCCGATGACGCATTGCGGGCCGATGCAGGCTTCCGGATGAATGCGCGCGGTGGGAGACACAGCGGCGGAGGGATCAACAGGCATAACCTTAAATGATAGCGGCGTGCTCAGGGGCAAGTCGCGGAAGGAGGAACGGTTGCGAGTTCGGGAATTGGCGGAATGGCTCGTGTCGGTATTTGAAGGTGACGGCGATAAGGAGATTGCGGACGTTGCGGCTGTCGAAGATGCCGGTCCGGGCGACCTGGCTTTCGTCGCCAACCGGAAGGCTGCGCAAGCGGCGTTCGAGTCGGAGGCCGGTTGCCTGATCGTCCCGCTGGATTTTCCCGCATCGGACAGGACGGTGATCCGGTCGGCCGATCCTCGTGCGGCCTTCGCGCACGCCGTTCGCAGGTTCCGTCCTACACGGCCGGTACAGCCCGGCATTCACCCTACGGCGGTGATTGCGGAGGATGCAACATTGGGCGAGGATGTAGCCGTCGGACCGCATGCCTCCATCGGAAGTGGCTCCAGCATAGGAGCGGGCAGCGTCGTCGGTGCGGGTTGCGCCATCGGAAATGGCGTGAAGCTGGGTACGTCGTGCATTCTCTATGCCAACGTGACAATCTATGACGACGTCGAGATCGGCGACAGGGCCATGTTGCATTCCGGTTGCGTCATTGGCGCGGATGGCTTCGGATTCGCCAGAGTGGGAGCAAGATACGAGAAGTTTCCCCAAGTAGGCACGGTCCGAATCGGCGACGACGTTGAAATCGGCGCAAACAGTTGCGTGGACCGCGCGGCGCTCGGCGTCACTTCCATCGGAGATGGCACCAAGCTCGACAACATGGTGCACGTGGCCCACAATTGCCGTATCGGATCGAGCGTTGTCGTCGCCGCGCAAACGGGGTTTTCCGGTGGCGTGGTGGTGGGGGACTATGTCGTCGTCGGCGGGCAGGTAGGCATCGGCGACAAAGCTCGTATCGAGTCCGGTGCCGTGCTCGGCTCGGGTTGTGGGATTCTCACCTCGAAAATTGTCCGCGGCGGGCAGGTGGTCTGGGGCACCCCAGCGCGTCCTCTGCGCGAACACCTGGAGCAACTGGCAAGTCTGTCCCGGCTACCAGAAATGCGCCGTGAGTTTGCCGAACTGCGCAACCGGCTCGAAGCCCTGGAAGGCAAGTAATGCTGGTGGTGGTGGGCGGTCACAGCAGGAACATCGGGAAAACTTCTGTAGCTGCAGGTATCATCGCCGCCCTGCCCGAAGTCCATTGGACTGCCGTGAAGATCACGCAGCACGGTCATGGCATCTGTTCCCCGGCGGGCACTCCCTGTGATTGCGCCGTCGAATACTCACACCCTTTTGCGCTGGACGAAGAGAAGCAGCCAGGAGGAACGGACAGCGGGCGCTTCCTCGCGGCGGGCGCGAAGCGGGCCTACTGGTTGCGAACTCCCTCTGCCCAGCTCGGGCATGCCATACCGAGCTTGCGCAAGATTATCGAATCAAGCCCGAACACCATTATCGAGTCGAACAGCGTGCTGCAGTTTCTGCGTCCGGACCTGTACATCGTGGTGGCGGATTACACCATTGCCGACAGGAAGGAGTCGAGTTGGTTATACATGGACCGCGCCGATGCTTTCGTCGAAATTCAACGCGGCGCCGGGCCGCCTCCCCCACCCTGGCCGGACGTTCCGCACAAATGGTTGGACGGAAAGCCGCGTTTCCGGGTAATTCCGCCTGACTACGTCCCGCTGGAGCTCGCCGATTTTGTCAGGCAACGCCTGACGGCGCACTGACGCTTACTTTGCGGACGCGCGCGCAAGCTGCTCCAGACGCTTGCGTACGGAATCGGCCTCCTTGTCATCGGGCGCCAGTTCGATGAATTTCTTGTAGGCCTGCCGAGCGCCTTCGTCGTCTTTCAGCCGGTCACGGGCCTCACCGAGCCGATGGAATGCCTCGGCAAAACCGGGATTCCACCTGGTCGCTTCCACAAATCGCAACGAGGCTGCCTTGTAATTTCCCTTCTTAAAGTAGAAATTGCCCACCTTTAGCTCTTTCTCAGCTTGCAGCGGATTGAAAGAGTATTCTTTCGGAGCGTAGGAGACATCCTCTTCGGGCGGCTCCTGGGTTTTGACGTTCTCTTTGGATTGTTCCGAACTGCTCTGCGCGGCCGTAACGCCACTGCCAAGAGAGCCCAGAAGCAACACGAAAGCCCACCTGCGTGTCACAATTAGAGTATATCCCCTCATGGATCTCCGAGAAAAAGCGGGCTCTTTACCGTTGCTTCCGGGAGTTTATCTCTACAAAGACAGCCACGGTACCGTTCTGTACGTGGGCAAGGCAAAAAGCCTGCGGCACAGGGTCCGAAGCTATTTCTCCGAGGACAAACTTGGCGACATCAAGACGGGGAGCCTGCTAAGCGAAGCGACAGACATCGACTACATACTGGTCGACAACGAAAAAGAGGCTCTCGCGCTCGAGAACAACCTGATCAAGCAGTGGAAGCCTCGTTTCAACATCCTGCTGCGGGATGACAAGACCTACCCGTATATCAAGCTGACGAATGAAAAATTCCCGCGAGTGTACGTCACGCGCAGGCTGAAGAAAGACGGCTCCAGCTATTTCGGTCCCTATTTTCCAGGCAATCTGGCTCACCGCCTGGTGCACTTCATCAACCGGCACTTCAAAGTGCCTTCGTGCAGCGTGGACCTGGGCCGCCGCCATACGCACCCGTGCCTGGAATATCATATCCACCGCTGTCTCGGACCCTGTGTCGAGGGGCTGACGACCGCCGAGGAGTACGCAGAAGCCGTTCGAAACGTGCGCCTCTTTCTCGAAGGCCGTCACCGCGACCTCACCAGAGAGTTGCGCAAACGCATGGAGGCAGCCGCGGGAGCTATGCGTTTTGAAGAGGCAGCCTCGCTCCGCGACCTCATCGCGACCGTCGAGGAAATGGAACAGAAGCAGAAGATGGCCGCGGCGGAAGGCGAGGATATCGATATATACGCCTTCTATGCCGAGCCGCCGCTGGTTGCCGTCAACCTCTTTCACCTTCGCAATGGACGCACGGTAGACCGGCGGGAATTCTTCTGGGAAGATCAAAGCGATTTCGACCCGCCGGAGTTTTTTTCCGCTTTGCTCAAACAGGTGTATCTCGACCAGCAATATGTTCCGGGACTGATCCACGTACCGGTGGAGTTCGAAGACCGAGAACTGCTGGAAGAGATCCTTTCCGAAAAACGTGGACGGCGGGTGGAGATCCACACGCCACAGCGGGGCCGCAAAAAGGCGATGCTCGGCCTGGTGGAGACGAACGCCAAGAGCAGTTTCGATCAGCGCTTCCGTGTGCTGAAGCCTTCGTCCAAGGCGATTCAGGGGGCGCTCGAGGAGGCGCTGAATCTGCCCCGCGCTCCAAAGCGGATCGAGTGCTTCGACATCTCCCACATACAAGGTACGGATAAAGTAGCCAGCATGGTGGTGTGGGAGGACGGCCGTATGAAGAAATCCGGCTATCGAAAATTCATCATACGCAGCGTTATCGGCAACGACGATTTTGCCTCCATGCGCGAGGTGGTGACGCGGCGCTACACGCGGTTGAAAGAAAATGATCAGCCTATGCCGGATTTGGTGCTCATCGACGGAGGGTTGGGACAACTGCATGCCGCCGCGGAGGCGCTTGAAGCCATCGGCATCATCAATCAGCCGCTGGCCGCCATCGCAAAACGCGAAGAGATCATCTACGTGTTCGGGCAAGAACATGAGCCCGTCAAGCTGGACCGGTTCTCACCGGTGCTGCACCTGGTGCAATCTATCCGCGACGAGGCGCACCGTTTCGCGGTTACGTTTCATCGCACACGCCGCAACGCAGCGCGGCTTACCTCGGAGCTGGCGGAAATCAAGGGCGTAGGCCCAGCCACGATGGGCAAGTTACTGCGCCACTTCGGCAGCACCGAACGCGTCCGGCAAGCCACCGAACATGAGTTGCGCTCCGTGGTAGGACGCACGGCCGCGCGCCGCATCACCGCTTACTATGCGCAGAGCGTAACATCGGACGTGACACAGTTCAAGGTTCTTCAATAACCATGCGGCGCATTGCGGTGGTCACGCTGATAACACTTCTTTTGACAAACGCGGTGGAAGCACAACGCGAGGCCGATCTCATCCTGCTGAATGGCAGGATCTGGACTGTTAATCCGGCTCAGCCCGAAGCAGAAGCCGTGGCCTGCGGCGGCGGACGTATTCTCGCGGTGGGATCCAATGCCGAGATTCGCCAATGGTCGGGGGCGAAAACGAAAACGATCGACCTTGCAGGCCGCCGTGTTGTGCCAGGCTTCAACGACGCGCATGTGCATTTCTATACCGGAGGCACGCACCTCACCGGCGTGCAACTGCGGACGGCATCGAGCAAAGCCGAATTCCGTGAGCGCATTGCCGCTTTCGCCGCAAAGCTGGAACCTGGGAAATGGATCACCGGCGGCGACTGGGATCACGAAAGCTGGACACCGCCCCACCTACCCTCGCGGCAATTGATTGACGCTGTAACACCGGATCATCCCGTGTTCGTGAACCGTTTAGACGGGCATATGGGGCTGGCGAATTCCGTGGCGCTGAAGATGGCCGGCATCGACAGAAACACGCCCGACCCCGCCGGTGGCGGCATCGTTCGCGACGACGCCGGAGAACCTACCGGTGTTCTAAAAGACGCCGCGATGGGAGCGGTATACCGGCTGATGCCTCCTCCCAGCCGTGAAGATGTGCTGAACGCCATTCGCGCCGCCACGCGCTATGCGGCTGAAAACGGCGTCACGAGTGTTCAGGACATGTCTGCTTCACCCGAAATCCTCAAGGCCTACCAGGAACTGCTGGCATCGGACGAGTTGACGGTGCGCGTTTACGGCCATCAGCCTCTGCCTAATTGGCAGCACCTGGCAAATGCTGGCATCCGTGCCGCATTTGGAGGCGACAAACTCAGGATCGGAGGTTTGAAAGGCTTCTCCGATGGATCGCTGGGATCCACCACGGCGTTGTTTTTCGAGCCGTACCTGGACGCACCGGCAACCTCGGGTTTAGCGGCTGATGAAATGATTCCGCCGTCGAAGATGCTCGATAACATTTCCGGAGCCGATGCCGCGGGCTTGCAGATCGCGGTGCACGCGATCGGGGACAAGGCCAACTCCATGGTGCTCGACCTGTTCGCGAGCGTGGCAAAAAGGAACGGCGCTCGCGATCGCCGCTTTAGGATCGAACATGCGCAACACCTACGCAAACAGGATATGAAGCGGTTCGGACAAGCGGGCGTCATCGCTTCCATGCAGCCTTACCACCTGATCGATGATGGCCGGTGGGCAGAGAACCGTATTGGGCCCGAGCGGGCAAAAGGCTCCTACGCGTTCCGTTCGCTGCTGGACAACGGCGCGGTGCTGGCGTTTGGGTCAGATTGGTACGTAGCACCCATGGATCCACTCATGGGCATTTACGCGGCGGTGACCCGCATCCCGCTGGATGGCAAGAAGCAGGATGGATGGATTCCCGAAGAGAAAATCACCGTAGCTGAAGCGGTTCGCGCCTACACGATGGGTTCGGCCTACGCGAGCTTCGAGGAAAAGCAGAAGGGTTCCATAGAACCGGGCAAACTGGCCGACATGGCCGTGCTCACGGACGACATTCTCACGCTGTCTCCTGCCCAGCTCCGTGAGGTCCGCGTCGCGATGACGGTCTTCGACGGACGGGTGATCTACACTCGCAAGTCCGGCAAATGAGCCGTGTTCTAATCTGATAGTAGGACCATGAAAGAACTAACCCGCCGTCAATTCGGACAAACTGCTGGCGCGCTCACCGCCGCCGGCTATTCGCGCGTACTCGGAGCGAATGACCGGGTGGGCGTCGGCTATATCGGCTTGGGCAATCGCGGCGACCAGGTGCACGATGCGTTCCTGGAGTGGGGCGACCAGCAAACCGCCGCCGTCTGCGACCTGCGCGACGATTACATGGATCTAGCGGTCAAGAAGTCGCGCTCGAACCCGGCGAGATATAAGGAGTACAAGAAATTACTGGAAGACAAGAACGTCGATGCTGTAGTGATTTCCACTCCGGATCACTGGCACGCACTGATGTTTGTGGATGCCTGTAATGCGGGCAAAGACGTGTACGTGGAAAAACCGCTTAGCCTCACCGTGTATGAAGGGCGCAAGATGGTGGAGGTGGCGGAGCGCACGAAGCGTGTCGTTCAGGTGGGCACGAATCGCCGTTCGTGGAAGTCCTACGCCGAAGCCGCCGGTTTTATACGCTCTGGTGGAATCGGAAAAGTTTCTATCGCGAAGTGTTACCACGTCCGGAACGAATGGCCTCTCGGGCTGGGACCGGCGCCCGACGGGCCTCCGCCTTCGGAGTGGGAATGGGACCAGTGGCTCGGCCCGGCGCCGAAAGTACCGTACAATGCGAATCGCACCTATTACAACTTTCGCTGGTTCTACAACTACTCGGGTGGGCAGCTCAGCAATTTCGGCGTGCACTTCGTGGACGTCATCCGCTGGTTCCTGAACCTTGAAACTCCCAAGGCGGTAACGGCTATGGGAGGCCGGCTCGGCGGCATTCAGGACAACCGGGAGATCCCGGACACGCTGGAAGTGGTCTGGGAATTTCCGGAAACTCTGGTTGTCTTCAGCCAGATGAACGCAAATGCGGCGCCGGGCAATGCAAAGAATTCAGAGATCGAGTTCCGCGGAACAAAAGGCACGATGTACGTGCGGAATTCCAGTTGGGAAGTGGTGCCGGAAACCATCAGCGACTTTCCCGGCGGCTTTGCGGGCGGCAAGGGCTATGGCAATCCGGTTGACCGCAGCGGCACAAGGCGCGGCAACAGGAAAGCACTGATTGAGGCTGTCGTAAACAAAGGCACGGCGGCCTACGACACCAATTCGCATGCGCGCAACTTTCTCGATTGCATGAAGACGCGCGCCAAGTGCAATGCCGACGTGCTGACGGGCCACATTTCAACCTCGTCTACGCTGATCGGCAATATCGCTCACAAGACCAGAAGCCTGCTCGAATGGGACGGGCGCGCGGAGCGGTTCACCAACAATTCGAAGGCCAACGAGTTCCTGCACTATAAGTATCGCGCCCCATACAAATTGGGCTGACGGTGGCAGCTTCAATCCGCGGGTGGCGAGGAGCGGAAATAGTCCGGGAGGCCAGGCTTGGTTTCCAACAGAATCTCGAGGATGTTGCGGCGATCTGTAGTGGAAACCCGCGCGAATGTACTGCTTTTATCCTGACCTGAAAGGATCTCCCACAGCCGCCGGTAGACCCGGTCTTTGGCGGCCGCGGGCAGCGCGTCGAACGCTTCTGAGTAGATCAGGTAACTGCACGGATACCGGAAGAGCCGCGCAGTAGCGTCAAGATCCCGCAGCGAACGGCCACTCGAATCACGAGGACCTTTTTTCGCAAACTCGGCTGCGAAACCGGAAGTCCCCTTGATGGGATCTTTGAGCTCTGTTTCTTCGACAAACAACATATATTTCACCAGCGCCTCGGCGACGTTTCCAATTCGCCGTTTCGTCGAATCCGTCAGATCCTCGGCCGGCCGGCCCAGCGCCTGGTTGATCGCTTTCTGATCGTGTAACGCCATGCGTGTCTCGAAGGTGAGACGCGTGATAAGGCTGATCATCCGTGTCTGATGCTCCAGAACCATCAGGGCGATGATGTCGCTATGGGGGCTGAGGAAAGCGCCGGTGTCAAACCGTCCGGTGAGGTCGGTGACATTCGCGCCTGCCTCCATATCCAGTTTGTCGGGGTGATCCCGGTCCATGACAAAGATATTGCCCATGTGCCGCTGGGACCCGTGTGTACCGGTCACGTACCACCCGCCCCAGCGCTGGTTGAGTGGACTGCGGTGGTCCGTCACGAACGATCCGGCATGAAATAAGGGCATGCCGGAAGGTTCGGGATAAATGGAGCGGACAACCAACCCGGGCACTCCCACCGTTCCAGGCGAAGCATGGCATTGCAGGCACTCGCCGCGCCTTTCGATGCGCGGCTTCGATGCCTCTTCCTGATCGATCGTGTAGAAGATCGTACCCTGCCGTGGGTCCGTAGCCGCAATCTCCAGAACGTCGCCGCCGCGCACCCAGCCGAGTGACACGTCATCATTGAAGTAAAGGGCTCGTGGCGTACGGGGAGAGATACGTGGCGCCTGGAAACTTGTTTTGGAGAATACGAGAACTTGTGAAGAAACCGGGACGTCGAGTTCTTTCAGCAGAGCCGGCAGATAGCCATGATCCGGCTCAAAAGACAAGCTCACTTTGCCTTCACTGATGCGGCGCTTCAGGCGCGTGACCGGATCGTCCAACGCTGCCGTGGCGTATTGGATAGCCGCATGGTCGAGAGGCAGGATATAGGACCCTTCCAGGTCGCCGAGAAGCTTGAGGGGAATCGCCGCACACCCTCCAAACGCGATAAGCAGAACCACACGGCGCCATCGACCGATACTCAACGAATACTCTCCGAAATTGTATTAGCTGGACCCAGATCGTCTCTGCTCCTGGTAGTTTACATCAGTAACCGCCGGGCGGGCACCCCACTATGGCTTCGGTTTCAGCACCCCATCTGTGAACTCGAACAGTACCCTGGTCGCCGGATCGCCGGCGAGGCCGAGATCACGATCGAGTTTCACGTGATCGGTTCCCTCGGCTCCAAACAGCGTGGCGGGACTCTTGCGGCGGGCCGCCGCCGTCGCGCGCGATATTGGCATGCACCTATCCGGTAGCCTTCGCCACATCGCGCACAATCACCTCCATGGTTACCTGAGGGATAAACCGGTAGTTCACGGGAACAAAGACGTAGCCCTTTTCGACAAATGCCGCCGGTCTATGTTCCACACCGTTTTTGCTGCCGTACATCCAACCGCCACCGTGAATCCACACAACCACCGGGAACTGGAATCCGGAAGGCGGTGAGTACACATCCAGCAGTTGGCGCTCATTTCGGGGTTCGGCGTGGCTGATGTCGTGCGTCACGCGAGGTGCCGTCTGGGCAAGCGCCGCGGCGGAAGCGGAGGCGATCCAGGCAATCCGCAATAACAGAACCCGGTTCATGGAGATCACCCTTTCGATGGTACTCAGAATGGAGAGTCTTGCTTGTGATAGTCCGTCCGCTCACCTCGCGGCCGGTTCTTGAATTCGCGAACGAGTTTCACAAAGGCGTTCACCACCGCCTCAAAGACGATTTTGCCTTTTTCCGCTGTGGCCAGCGTTGGATCGCCGTAGACGCCGCTCTTACTGAATCGCGTCCATTCATCCATCAGCAGCACCGGCGAGCCCTCGATCAGGTCCATCCAAATAAACGAGGAAGGTGGCATTCCCATGTCCTTGCGCGCCTTTTCGAACTGCACGCGGCCGGCATCGAGGTGCAGATAGACAGAAGTCTCGAGTTCGCAGGCGTGGGCCATTCCACCCCTGCCCGATTCACGCACTTTCCGGATCTCGTCGACTGCAAGCGACGGCCAGATGAAGCAACCGCACAGCGCGTTGGTCTCGATATTGGTCCGCCGCGCAACCAGGTCCAGGACCGGCATGTTCGACCCGTGGCCGTCGGCGATCAAAATCCGCTCGAAACCATGGTGAGCCACGCTCCGGGTAACATCGAGCACGAAATTCAGCAGATGTTCGATGCGGATATCGATGGTTCCGTGAAAGTCCATATGATGAGTTTCGAAACCATAAGGGATCGGAGGCAGCAGCAATATGTCGCCCTCGGCACGCCGGGCAGCCTCCTCGCAAATGGACCAGATCAGAAAATTGTCCGTGTCCACCGGAAGATGAGGACCATGATCCTCCACGGAACCGATAGGCAACACCACCACCGGTTGTTTCTTCGCTACTTCGCCCAGTTCGGGCCATGTGTAGTGCTGATACAGATACGGGATACGAGCCATATATTCATCCTTAATTGTCCACTGGACGGCTTGGATCGATTTTCAGCCAAAGAAGACCCGCCAGCAGGTATACCGCGGCGGCACTCGCAAACATCGCGTGAAATGAGCCGAACGTCTCGAACAGCTTGGCCGCGGCGATCGGCGAAATCATAGCCGAGATGCTGGAACTGGTGTTCATGAAGCCTGTCGCGGTGCCCCCAAAGCGTCCGCCCACGTCGAGGCACGCGGCCCAGGCGACGGGGACGGCCAGGTCCATGGCGCCCGCCGCCAGGGTTAGGCAGACCACCGCGGTCAACGGTCCTTCTGCCGCGGCGGCAGCAGCGAACCCGGCGGCTGTCAAAGTGAACCCGGCCAAGCCTACCAACCTTCGGCCCCACCGCAGACTCCCCGTCCGGCGCGTCAGCCAATCCGATAGCGCACCTCCGGTGAGGCACGCTACGGCGCCGAGCGCAAGCGGCATCGCAGAGAGAAAACCTGCTTTGGTTACCGTAACACTGTGTTCACGCATCAGGTACGTCGGCAGCCACGTGAGGAAAAACCAAAAGCCATATGAGGTAGCAAAATACATCCAGAAGAGCGCCCACATCGTTCCGCTGCTGAAGATGCGCCTCCATGGTGTGGGAAAACCGTGCGCCAAGTGGGCATCAGGAGCTCTTACCGGTCCGTGCCTTTGTATGTGGGCAAGCTCGGCGGGACCGACGCTACGGTGTTGGGCGGGGTCGTCGCGGTACCAGATCCAAAACACTGCCGACCACACCAGTCCCACCGCTCCGAACAGGACGAAGGTGGCGCGCCAACCGGTCCACACAATTAGCAGAGTAGCCAACGGGGGCGCGAGAGCGCCGCCGAGACGGGCGCCTGTCCACATGATGCCCGTTACCCAACCCCGCTCACCGGCGGGAAACCAGCGGGCCAGAGCCCTGGCCACGGTGGGAAACGCACCCGCCTCTGCGGCTCCGAAAATGAAGCGGGCGAAGATCAGCGCAAAGTAACTCCATACCAGTCCCGTGATGACCGTGAATGCAGACCAGCAGACCACGATGCGTGTAAGCATTTTGCGCTGGCCGATGCGGTCTCCCCACCACCCCATGGGAATCTCAAAAAGCCCATAAGAAAGAGCAAAAACGCTGAAGGCGTAACCCATCTGGAGGTCGGTGAGACGCAGATCCGCCGTGATCCGAGGCGCTGCCGCCGAGATGCAGACACGGTCGAGGTAGGTGATCCCGGTGACAAGAAACATCAGGAGGAGCACCCGGTAGCGGGTAAATCTGGATATCTTATCGATATATCCTCTGGAAAGTCGGAGTTCGGCCATCAGCCCATTCTTTGAAACTACAAAAGCCGAGTATAGGACAGAAGAATGGAGATTAAAAGCGTTATCTGTATTCAGACACCTATTGACATATAAATATATGTTTGAAATATTCTTATATAACAATGAGCCTGGCAAGCGATACAACACAACCTGTTCACGGAAACACCGCTAAAAGCGGCCTGAAAATCACGAACGTGGAAGCAATCTATCTCCGGTTGCCGCACGTCCGTAAACTTTGCGACAGCGGGCAGGACGCACTCATCGTCAAAGTCTCCACCAACGCGGGAATAACGGGTATCGGCGAAGTGGACTCAGCACCCCTGGCAGTGAAGGGAGCCATAGAGGGTCCGTTCTCCCACACCACTGCCAGCGGATTACGGGAAATCGTAATTGGAGAAGACCCGTTCCAGACGGAATACCTGTGGCAGAAGATGTACCGCCAGAGTATCTACGGCGGGCGCAGTGGCGCCGGCTTTCACGCCATCAGCGGTATCGACATGGCCTTGTGGGACATCAAGGGCAAGGCGCTCGGACTCCCCATCTGGAAGCTGCTGGGCGGAGGCTTTCACAAGAAGATCCGCCCGTATGCGAGCACGCTTTTCGGCGCTACTCCCCAGGAAACCGCCGAACGCGGACGCCGCTTCCGCGATCGTGGTTTTACGGCCGTAAAGTTCGGCTGGGAGCCCATGGGGCAGGACGAAAGAACCGACATCGCACTGGTGCGCGAAGCGCGCAAAGGGTTGGGCGACGGCGCCGACCTGATGATCGACGCCGGTCTGGTATGGGACGCCAAAACCGCCATCCAGCGCGCACGTGCCTTCTCCGAATACAACATCTTCTGGCTCGAGGAGCCGTTGCTGCCGGACGATTACGAGGGCTACCGCAAGTTATCGGCAGCCACGGATGTCCGTATCGCCGCCGGCGAAGAGGAAAGCGGACGGCGCTCGTTTATCCAGTTGATGGACCAGGGACGAGTCGACCTGATTCAAGTCGACCTCACACGATGCGGCGGCTTCACGGAAGCGATGAAGATCGCAAGCCTCGCCGCAGACCGCGGCGTTCCGGTGGTAAACCACGGCTTCACCACTTACGTGAACGTAGCAGCCGCACTCCATTTCCTGAACTCGATACCGCATTCGTTCATTCTGGAGTTCGTGGTCGAGGAGGAAACATCGCTGCGGGAACACATCACCAGGCAAAGGATTGTTTCCGTGGACGGATACGTTGAAATGCCTTCGGCACCGGGTCTCGGGATCGATCTCAATGAAGAGGCGCTGGAGAAATTTCGCGTAGCCTGATCGGATGAGAAGGAGAGAGGAGGATGCTTGGCCGCCTCTTTCGCGGCCGTGTTGGAGAACGCCGGCACGGACTGAGGTCCGTTGCCGCTGGAAAAGCCTGTCGAGGGGGGAATGAGAAGATTCTTTCGGATAACAACGATACTGGTTTGCGTATTCACTTTGTCTCTGAATCCAGGGCCTCTGGAGGCGCAAGTTCTGTACGGTTTCATTGTGGGGGTGGTACAGGATGCCACGGGCTCCGTCATTCCCGGCGCGACGGTACTCGCGGTGAATCCGGAAACGCGCCAGGAAAGAACGGTTGCAACAGATGGGTCTGGGAGGTACTCACTTCCCAACCTGGCGGCGGGCAACTACGAGATCACCGTCACCGCTTCGAGCTTCCGGTCGTTAACCAGGAGAAGTGTTTCCGTATACCGAACGGCCGCCACCTCGTACTGGAACGGACAGTTCAGCACCAACTATCACGCGTTGCAGCTAGCCATCAACCGGCGCGCCGCTGCGGGGCTGACACTTAAGGCCGCCTACACGTATTCAAAGGTCATCAACTTCACCGGCGATGATGGCGGTGTGGGCGTCATGTTCAACTGGGAGCCGGCATTTTGCCGGAACCGCGCTTTAGCCGGATACGACATCCCGCACATGCTGCAAGCCGGCTACGTGTACGAACTTCCCTTTGGCAAAGGCAAGAACATGGCAAACTCCGGTGCTGCCTCCGTGCTTCTCGGCGGATGGCAGGCGAGCGGAACCTTCAGCGCCGTGCAGGGCAGACCCTTCACAGTGACGGCATCCACGGGCTCGTTGGACGCTCCTGGAAACAGCCAAACGGCGGACCAGGTGAAGCCGGGGGTTGAAAAGATCGGGAGCCTTGCTCAGTTTTACGACAGGACCAGTTTTGCGGCCTCTACTGGCGCAGCGCGTTTCGGAACTACCGGTAGGAACCTTCTCCGTGGCCCCGGCATCGTAAACCTTGATCTGAGCCTGTTCCGGAACTTCAACCTGACGGAACGCTACATTCTTCAGTTCCGCACCGGAGCCGCCCACCTGAGCAACACGCCCCATCTCGGCAATCCGTCGAACAATGTGAACAGCGGTAGCTTCATGCAGGTTACCAGCGCCGAGAACGACCAGCGCACCATTCGCTTCGGCCTGCGCCTCCAATTCTGAGACCGCGGTGAGCAGCGGCAAATTTCGCGTAGGCATTACACCGGACTTCGAGACCGAAGCACACGGAGTCCTCTCTTCCGCATTAGCGAAAGTGCTGGAGCCCGTCGCCGGTGTTCAGTACGAGATCATGCCGGACACCGGCGGCATCGGCGACCCGGCGGTGCTTGACCGCTATGATGGCGTCATCTCGTATAGCTACGGGTTTCCAGCCAGCAGTTTTCGCGGCATCGGGCGACTGTCCGTGCTGGCGCTTTGGGGCGTCGGCTTCGACCGCGTCGACCTCGCCGGATGCACCGAAGCCGACGTCATTCTGGCTCTGACGCGTGATTCGGTTGCCCGTCCCGTAGCCGAAGGAATCTTTGCGCTGATCTTTTCACTTGCCAAGAATTTGCGTGCGCTCGACATCCAGTGCCGCTCGGGCCGGTGGCGGCAGGATCCGCCGATTCTGGTTGATCTCGCCGGACGAACACTCGGGTCTATCGGCCTCGGAGGCATCGCGCGCGAGATGTTTCGCATGGCGGGCAGCCTGGGGTTTGAACGGCTGCTCGCTTATGCTCCTCGATCGACTGCTGCCCAAGCGGAAGCGGCCGGAGCACAACTCGCCAATCTGGAGACCGTTCTGCGCGACAGCGATTTCGTCACCATCAATTGCCCGCTGACGGACGAGACTCGCCACATGATCGGCGCACGGGAACTCGGCTTTATGAAATCGACGGCCTACCTGATCAACACTGCCCGGGGAGCGGTGGTCGACGAAGCCGCACTGATAGACGCTCTGCGCCGGAAGAAGATTGCCGGCGCGGGTCTCGATGTTTTCGAAACCGAACCGGCGGCAGCCGGCAATCCGCTATTCGAACTCGATAATGTAATCGTCGCGCCCCACCTGATCGCAAGGACCGGAGCGTGCATCCGTAATACCAGCATCTCCGCCTGCCGAAATGTACTGGCGGTGGCATCCGGGACGCCGCCGCCCTATGTCGCCAATCCGGAAGTTCTGCAACAACCCCGGGTACAGGCCCGGCTGGAGGGCCGGCGTTTCCAACGGAAGTAGACGATCCGGCTCTACTGTAGAAACTCCTCCAGCAGCGCTTCTTCTGTTTGCCCGGGCTCACGATAGCGGAATCTCGCACCCAGGCCGTGGCGCGTGCGCAGCATCCAGTCCTGCGGATCAGTCCATATCACTTGCCGCTTACCCATCGCGCTTACCAGGTCCTCGAAGTCCCAATGCAGCAGGAACCTCGGAATGACACTATCGAACAGCCGTGTATGGATCGGGCCGTCCATCGCGGCACTCAGACTGTGGGGTGTGCGGTCGAGCCAGATCTTCCCAATGCGCGGGTCCGCAACCGCTGCTAGCAGCAGCCAGACACCCTCGACGTTGCGTGCCGCCGCACGAATTCGTGTGCGGTCCACGTCGTTACGTGCGTGCAGGTAGTCCACGCCACGCAGAATGTCGTGGGCTCTCATCGACGGCAGATTGCGGCCAATTGAATCCGCGCGTTTGTTGGTCAGCCAGTTCCCCAGAAACGGGCGGTTGTCGTTTGCGGCCGGCGAGTCGCGAGGCTCCAACTCCAACACCACATTTCCCCTTGCAGACGCTGTTTCGGCAAGCTGCACGGTGGCGGTATCCTTCACCAGCAGCAGCGCCGGTTTGCGCCCTTCCGAGCGCGGGAGATAAAGCGTTGCTCCGATCTCGATACCAGGCTCGCTCTCCAAGGCCAGCCGTAGGCGATCCGGTTTCTGTTCCGTCATAGTGAACGCCGGCGGCTGGCCTTCGGAGAGGATACCCAGCCGTCGCAGTTCAGCCAGAAGCTGTGGAATGCCGCGTGGACGTTTGCGTAAATGAAAGCGGTCTCGGATCACCTGGTAGAGCCAACGGCTGCCCTCCTCGAACTCCACCTGGCCAGCTTGGGTTACCTGCAACTCCTGGTCCGGGTACAACGTGATATTCCTTTCGCGATAACCGGCACTACTTCCCGGTTGCAGCCAACGAATCATAAATGCATACAACTTCTCGCGTGTTTCAAGAGGCGTACCGTGCTTTCCCGGACCCATGAACATCTGCATCTTGTCTTCGGCGCCGAAAAGCCGATACCATCGCCGCGCCTCTTCGTAAACCGGCAGAACACCGGCAGGGGTAAAGAAGTCTTCTTCTGTCGCCAGAATGAGCCAGGGTATTCGGTTCGATACCGCGAGGAAATCCGCATGGTCCAACCCGGATGCAAGAAACCTCGGCAAGCTCATTTCCGAATCCGGGAATCGGCCTGCGAAGAGCACGCGGAGACTGTTGAGGAAACACGCCGGAGCGGCCGCCTTGACGCGAGAGTCGAGCGCCGCGACGTAAGTGGTGACACACCCGCCGCCCGAGCAACCGGCAGCGCCAATACGATCAGGGTCCACCTCGGGCCGGCTCACCAGGTAGTCGATGCCCCGCATCGCGTCATGAATAAAATACCGGGCGACACTCTCACCGATCAGCAGGCTCTGCGCCCCGGCGTGCAGGTGCTCGTCTGCGCAGCAGCCCGCGGTTCTCTTGCGCGCATTCCGGTCATAGGATTGCACGCGTTCTCCCAAACCAACCGGATCATAAGCCAGCGCCACAAAACCCTTCGCCGCCAGATGCGCCGACATAATGTGGTTCTCGGTTTTCCCGAGCGTTGTATGCCCCGCGGACATGAGTACCGCCGGATAGCGGCCCGCCCGATTCGGGCGGTACAAGTTGGCCGTCACATAGTATTTCGGCAGGCTCTCGAAGATGACTTTTTCGATGGTGTAGTGCGGGTTTTCGAGGCGGCCCAGGACCCGCGCGTTCAACGGTCCGCGATATTCCGGTAAGCCGCCGAGGATGTCGAGCAGCGTCGAGCGAATCCATTGCCGCCGCTGTTCAGCGCCAGCCGGCGTCTGAATCTTCGCGACGGCGGCATCCCTTTTCGCAAGTTGCTCCTGTGCGATGCGATTCATCCATGCGAGCAGAGGGTCCTGGGCGAAGGCAGTGGAAAGCGTGGCTGTGCACAATAGCGTGAGTCTCGTAAACCGCATCATCGTGCCAGCAGGCGGCGTGCATGACCTTCTAGGATCGCCGCCCGCTGCGTTTCCGTTAGCTCCGCTTCCTGCATCTTCCGCAATGCCGATTCGAAAACGAAGACAGGGTAGTTCGAGCCGAAGAGGACACGGTCGGGGGAGGCGTATTCGCCGGGACGCGCCACGCCACGCACTTGCTCCACCATGGAGAGGTCGAAGTAAACCTGCCCCGCGGAACTCAGCGCCCGCAATCTCTCGAGCGGCAGTTGCGGATACGAGTTCAAAATCACCAGCTTCAACTGACGTTCCCGGGCGACTGCGTTCGCCAACGGCCCAATGTCGACCGGCGGCACTGGCATCAAGGGGTGCTGCGTGCGCTCGTCTTCCATGCACAAGGCAAGCTGCACCACCAGTTTCCGAGCGGCTGCCAACTGCAACAACTCATGAAACTCCGGATTATCGAGCGTATATCCGTGATAGTTGGGATGCAGCCGTATGCCGGACATCTTGTGATCTTCCACACAGCGGCGCAGGTCTTCCCGCCAGTCCGGCAGCTTGGGGTTCACCGAGCCAAAGGGCAGCAGCAGCCCGGCGCCGAATTGGCGGCAGTCGGCGGCGAGCCGGGCGTTGACGCCGGCAAGATCCTTGTGGAATATCCCATCGAAGCTGCCGGCCCAGGCCTGGGTAACCTTCATCTTCCCCAGCTTGGTGGCAAGTGCAAGCGGCTCGTCGCCCGGCAGGCGGCGAAAAGGCCAGCGCGACAGATTCACATTGACGTCCGTAATCACGCTCGCACTCCCTTCGCACGCAGAATCGGCGCCAGTACACGGCGCAGGTTTTCTCTCAAAACGAGGCGGCGGGAACTTTCCGGAATCCCGGCTCCCATCACCTTGCCGAGTTGCGAGGCGAAACTCCGCCCGGCGGCATCACTTCCGAACATCACTCGCTCCGCTCCGAGTTCTCTGACCGCCATTTCCACAACGCCGGCTGTCGGGTCGAAGCCGGCGACACACGTCGCAATGTTCTTCACCGGCCGGATAGCGCGAATCCCACGTTCCCAATCTCCGCCCGTGTGCGCATCGATCAATACCGCTTTCGGATGCCGCATGGCCAATTCGGCGAGATCGTTTGGCGTCGATTCGCCCGGCAGGTTGCCCTTCAGTTTGAACCAGGTGTGTTGCAGAATGGGCGCCTGTATGGCCGCTGCCCGTTCGACAATGGAGTCGAGTTCGGGCGCGTTGCAGCGCTTCGCGACCCACAGCTTCACCCCCACCATCGGGCCGTCCCGCACACACCGGTCAAACTCCTCGAGACTGAACGCGAGATGGTTCGGATTGAGATACACAAAGCCAAACGCGCGGTCCGGGTAGCGGGCGATTGCCTTCAGCACCTGGCCGTTCAACTCCCGAAGCTGCTCTGGAGATGGATCGGCAAGCAGTGGGTAGCCGAGCGAGAGCATTACACGCTCAATTCCCAGGCGGTCCATAAACCGGATCAGATAAGCCATCCGTTCTTCCGGTGTAGATCCTTCTCCCGAAATGAGGTGGCAGTGCACATCCCAAATGGACGGTTTCGGTTGGGCGCCTTGGGCAAGCGCCAAGGGCGTCGCGATCAACTCCCTCCGGCTCAATGTGGACACAGAATACATTTTACGTCGAACAGGCTGAACCTACTATGTCGTTGCGGTTTAGGCTACACTATCCGGCGTGAACGAGAAAAAGCCACTGACGCCGCGAAATCCTACTCAGACAGAAAGAGCTTACACGGCTCTGAAAGATGCCATCCTGCAAGGTGAGATCCACGAAGGCGTCTTTCTGTCTGAGCGCGAGATCATGCGCCGTTATCGAATCGGCCGGACTCCATTTCGCGAGGCTTGCAACAGACTTCACCACGAAGGGCTTCTTGAAGTCGTGCCGCGCCGCGGCTACCTGGTGCCGGAGTTAAGCTTCCATGCAGTGCGTGACCTGTTTGAGCTACGTCTCATCCTGGAGGGCGCAATTGCCGAGCTCGCCACGATTCGTGGAACAGACTCCGAAATCAACGAGCTGGAGGATTCAACCAGGCAGGCGGCGGTCAAGCTCAAGAAAGGTGTGGACTCCCTGGATTTCGTCCGCCTCAATTCGGATTTCCATCTGAAACTCGCCAGAATGACCCGCAACCGCGAGTTGGAGAGGCTGCTCGTCGAGGTACTCGAGAAAACACAGCGCCTGATGTACATCGAATTGCGTTGGAGCCGCCTGCCGCAAGGTCACGGCCAAATGCTCCACGAGCCCGTTGTGGCGGCGTTGCGGCGGAGAACTCCCAGCGCCGTGCGCGAAGCCCTGCTTGAAGACATCCGGCAAGCCCAGTCAGAGACGCTCGGCAAAGGACTCTGAGTTCAATCCGATATCCTCTTGATCCTTATTGTCACTTCCTCCTGCGGTGGCAGCAGGAGTTCGAGCTTTTGTGCGCTCCGGTTGAATTCGAACTCACGCCGCATGGACGGCTCTCGCCCGACGGAACTGCTTTCCCATTCGTACTTGCCGCGTTGAAGGCGCCAGAGCCGCACCGGTATATGCACAGTCTGCGGTTCGAAGCTGTAGAGCCTCAATTCCGCACTGGTCCCGGTCGTATTCAGAACCGCTCTCGCGAAACTCGCTTTTGTAGCAGGCCAGGTAACAGCAAATGTCGGGTAGCGTTCACCGCGAGGCGCATCGCCTCCAAAGAGGTACGACTTGTACTCGGCCGATAGCAGGCCGTACGGAATGCGATCCGTCCACATGGGCTCGGATGTGTATAGGTCAAAGTTGTAGCCGATGCGTTCCACGGCTTTTTGTGCCTCGCCTTCCATCAGCGCCAGGGCGCGCGTCGCATCGGTGTCCGGCAGGTTGGGGAACTGAGCGTCGTAGCGAGCCGAACCTGTCAACCGCCGCCACTCATAGAAAGCCTCCGGCCGCTGCCGGATCTCTGAGCAGATTCGCGGAAAGGTCCCGCAGTGCTCCAAGACCTGGAAAGTCTCGCCTACCGCATCCAGCCATTTCTTCTCGCCGGTAAGATCGTACACGGCCAACAGAAGGTTGGTGAGACCTTCTTGCGAATATCCCGACCAGTGGAAATAGTCCCAGAACGCGTTGGGCTTATCCCAGTGTTGCGACCGGACCAGATAAGAGCCGTTGGAGGAAATCAGCACGGGAGGAATCACTCCCGCCGGCTTGCCGTGGTCCGTCGAGCGAAGTGCGCGAAGCCAACTCTCCGCCCACCGCACCACCCGTTCAATGACAGCCGGATCGCGGGTCAAAGAAGCATACCAGAGAGCCGGGCCCATCGCACGGACGTTGTAGTGAACGTCGATTGCATGATCCGGATTCGGGCTGAATTCAGAACAGTTGAACCAGGAACCGCGGAAACGCCAAAAACCGTCCGGCTGACGAATCAGCCAGTTTTCGGAACACGCGGTTGTCTGTTTCAGGCGTGCGATAATTTCCGGATCCTCCGGAAACGTGGCCGCCAATAGAGGCTGCGTATCCGCGATATCCTCCGCCGAGTGTTCGGAATCGGAGATCTTTTTCGCGTAGCCATCGACGATGTTGCCGTTGCGCCACAAGCCTTCCGCTAGCTTCCGCAGCCCATGCGCGGCGACTTGCGAGCCAAAGCCCAATGCTTGGGGCCCCCAACTTCGCAGGATCTCGACGTCATCGCCCCAGCCTCCGCCGAGTTCTCCGTTCTCCCGCTGGCGTTTTTCAACCCACCATGTGGTCAATTTCTCCAGGCGCGCAGAGAGCATTCGTTGCGCAACCGCCCAGGCAGGAGCGCCGGGGGGCATAGGCGGTAAATCTACCGCCCATGGAACAGGGTTCACCTGCTCGCAGGGGAACATCGCTGGAATCCGCTCCGCCATGCGCGGCTGATTCTGACCGCGGCAAGCTCCGGAAGCCATTTGCCGGAAAAGCGTGTCCTCCGGCATTTGTTTCAGACCTTTGGCCAACAGTTCGGACAGAAGAATGAAGTCGCTTTCCTGGGCGGCCTCGGCCAGCCGCCAGTAAACCAAACGCATCTCTCCCAGTAAGCCTTCGCGACTCACATCCCGGTTGCTGCTGCGATGCAGCCGGGTGAACACCTGCTCCACGAAGTAGGGAAGCCGTCTTGTGCCGTCCGGCAGAAAAGGACTCGCCAACAGCACGCGGCCACGTTTCACGAGCCTTGGAATGTGCACTCGCTCGAAAGTATCCGCGGGCGTCCACCGGACAGCCGCTACAACATACTTTTCACCGGCGGAGCGAATGCGGAATTTCTGTCCCTTGCCAACCCACCCCACCAGGCTAAACTGGGGGGTCGCATAGGTGGCACGCTTATCCTCGGCCTGTCCCTCTACTTCCAGGATGAAAAAACGGTTTCGGTCTCCACCCGGCTGGTAGAGAAAAACCTCAACGAGATGTCTGCCCTCTCCGCGGAACTCAAACTCCAAATCGCCGGTCACTGCGGTCCCGTGCGAGAACGGCTTGTCAAGAACGGCGGGGTCCCAGCAGCAATGAGGCGGATCCCATGACCGCTTTTGAATTGGTGCAAGCTGCCGTGAGGCAGGGGCATTCAGCCAAACCAATTCCGCCGAGGAACCAGCACAGAGCGGACTATCCGGCGAACCAAAACTTACACAACCGGCTGTGGCAGGCGCCGTCAGCAGGCAGGACAACCCCGCCACCGCAAGAGACAAAAGTAAGCTCTTCATCTTCCTCAAAACTCGAATGTGATTCCCAGTTGATTCACTCGGGCCGGTTTCGTCGCGGTGAGTACACCGAAGTTTGCCGCTCCTAAGGCATTCCCTAGATTACTGAAGTTCGGATGATTGGTGAAATTGAACGACTCCCACCGGAACTGGAGATTGAAGCTTTCGCCAATGCGATGGTTCTTCAGCAGCGATGCGTCGAAGTTCGCCAATCCGGGACCGGTTAGCACGGCCCGTCCGGAGTTGCCGAAAGTGTAAGGCGCCGGCGCGCTCACGGCTCCGGTGTCAAACCAGCGGACGATTGTACGTTCGGAGTTCGGCAGAGTGGGGTCACGCAATATATCCACCCTTTGTTGCCCGGGTGTGAATGCGTTGGTGGTGTTCGATTGCGTCACGAGGCCCATCGGAAAGCCTTGTTGCATCGTGAGAATTCCTCCCAAGTTCCAGCCTCCAAAGATGGTGCCGGCAATCCCGCCATGCAACCATCGGCGGCCCGGACCCACCGGCAGTTCATAAACAGAGCTGATCACCACGCGGTTGCGAACGTCGTTTCCCGAAAGAGCACGCTCCGCGCTGCGGTCGTAGAAGTTCTGCGGACCGCGCGCCAACCTGCCCCCTTCTATGGCGCCCACATCATCGATGAACTTGGCGAAGGTGTAGTTGGCCAGGAAGTTCAGCCCATCGGAAAAGCGCTTCTCGACCTTGAGGTTCATCGAATGATAGTTCGAATTTCCCCAGGCCGGGAAAA
The DNA here is from genome assembly GCA_900696665.1 of uncultured Acidobacteriota bacterium. Taxonomy (GTDB): domain Bacteria; phylum Acidobacteriota; class Terriglobia; order Bryobacterales; family Bryobacteraceae; genus CAADGY01. The sequence continues at coordinate 6,679 of CAADGY010000170.1, read as the reverse complement.
GCATGGAAACATCGTTGAACTGCGGGAAGGGGCGGCGCGCCTGCGCATTGCCTGGACCCATCAAAGAAACAGGCACCTGGTTGATACTCACCGTGGCGTTCTGCCATAACTTGTGACCGGCATTCCCGATATATCCAATCTCAACGGCCGTGTTCCAGCCCACGTCTCTCTGCACCACCAGGTTCCATTGGTGGGTATAAGAGATGCGCCGGTTGGGTTCGATAAACTGCGGCGCGAACCTGGGCGTCTGACCTGCCGCAACCGCACCGAACCCCGGGCCAAGCTCTTCGCGGCTGGTTGCAGGGAAGCCTTCACGCAGCCAGAACGCCGGGGTTATTCCGTTGTCGGGAGTCGTGAAAGTATTGTCGACGGCGAAGCCGGCCGCGGTTCCTGCGGTCGAGGAATGAGGCTGCCCGTAGAAAACGCCGTAGGCGCCTCGAATCACGGTTAGAGTTTGGCCGAACGGGCGCCAGGCGAATCCGAAACGGGGACCGAAGTTGTTGTAGTCGCCCTCGAACATGGACTTGCCCTGACCGTCGCGGCGAGCGAACGTCACGACACCGGGGGTGCCGGAAACAGGGTTAATCGTGCGGGTATCGAACCCGCTGTCGCGCCCATTTGCATCCCAGCGCGGCAGCAGCGTCTCCCACCGCATGCCGATATTCAACGTGAGGTCCGGCCTCACCTTCCAATCATCCTGCACATACATGGCGTAGTAGCGGCCGCGACGATCCAGAAAATCCTGCTCCAGAATGCTGGCGGAAACCGGGAAGCCGGCCAGCAGACTCGCCAGCGCGTTCCCTGTCTTGGCAACACCCGGCAGTGCAGTGGGCCGCGTATCGAATGACAATTGACCGGACATGAATTGCCGGTAATAGGTGGCGTAACTGCTGCCGCGGATCTCACCGCCGATCTTGACGGCATGCGCTCCGCGAAACCAATTCAGTCCGTTGCCAACCTGAAGATCTTTGACTCCGGGATTCACCTGCTCGTGAACGGACCACCCGAGTCCGGCATAACCGCTTAATCCCACCGTGGGGAAGGCCCGATTGGAAACACCCTTCAAACCGAGACGCTCCGGCCATCCCGCATCGAGATCCAGTTGCCCCCGGCGATAAGTCGTATAGCGGTAATTTACGAACAGCTCATTGATCAGATACGGCGTGAAGTTGTGAGCCCAATTTCCAATTACGGCGCTGTACGTGGATTCCCGAGTGAACGCAGAGGGATCGGCCGCGGGCTCGGGATACATCGGATGTTGCCCGTCGGGTGAATGGACGCGGTTGTACTTCACCCAAATCCGGTCGTGTTCCCGGAGTATGTGATCCCCTTTGATGGTCAGGTACTGGGGATTGGCAAAGCTCACAGGGTTCGCGGAAAAATTGCTCGCACCGGCGAGATTGGCGGCCGCGCGATTTGGCATCGGGTACAGAGCAGCCAGACCGGCACCCACCGGATCAAGCCGGTTCGAAGGAATCACGTTCCCGGGGAACGGATCGCGAAGGGTGTTCCCCGCCCGGGTTGGATCGGGACGGCTGGTTGCCGGGTCGTAGATCGCGATGGAGCGGCCCTGCGCGTCCGTGAGCTGCGAAAAATCCCCGTTGCGCTGCGCCGCGGTGGGTACGGTCAATACGCTTGTTGTACCTCGCCGCACCCGCTGCCATTCATTCGAAACAAAGAAAAAGGTTCGATTCCTGATGATGGGACCGCTGCCGGTGAACCCGAACAGGTTCTGGCGCAGTGGCGCTTTCCCCGCCGCGAAAAAGGTACGGGCGTCCAGTTTATCGTTGCGCAGATACTCGTAGGCGCTTCCGTGAAACTGATTCCCGCCGGACTTTGTCACCAACGTGACGACACCGCTTTCACTTTGTCCGTATTCGGCGGCGTACCCGTTCAACATCACCCGGAACTCTTTTAGCTCAGCCACGGGTGGACTTTGGCTGAATTCCAAACCTTCAGTCAGTACAGGGGCGGAGTTGCCACCGTCGACAATCCAATTCACAAACCCGCCCCGTCCGCCCGCAAGCACAACTCTGGATCCGCCCGTCGCCATCATGGCGTTCCCTGCCAGTGTCACCAGGTTTTCGACACGGCGCCCGCTGAGAGGCATGTCCATCACCGTCTTACTCTCGATGAATTGGGAATGCGTCGAGCTTTCCGATTGGAGCAATGGCACGCTTTCCGAAACAGTGATGGCTTCCGCGACTGCGCCTACCTCCAGCACAAAGTCGATGCGGACGATCTGACCGGTTTCGAGCACAATGTTACTTCGAGTTACTGGCTTGAATCCGGCCGCCTGAATGGTAATCCGGTAATTGCCGGGCCTCAGGAGTGGAACGGTGTAATAGCCGAGTTCATTTGTCTTGACCTGGTATCGGACTCCCCTGTCTACGTTGTTAATGTCGACGTCAGCCCCAACCACTACCGCCTCGCTCGAGTCCTGTACGATACCCGTCACCTGGGCGGTCTGAGCTAAGACTATTGGCGCAAACAGCACGAATAACGGAACTGCCTGGAGTTTCTTTCGCATAGCTATCCTTTCTTGCCGGTCGACGGTTCAGTGCGTTTTGCGGACTTTGCCGGCCCATTTCAACCAACCTGTGCCAGCTTCCCGAAACTCGTTTTCAAGTTCGCGCAAATCTGAAGCGAGGCTTTGCGCAAATGTGGCAAACTCCAGACCAGTCTGGTCCCCGCCCGCAAAAGCGTCGAGGGTGGTGGCATGCAGATGCTGGATCCGCGAGAAATGGTGGAGAACCCAGTTGGACCAGTCCGGTGAAAACGTGGGAGTGCCGTCCCTAAACACGGGGACAGAATCCAATGACTGCGGAAGGATCGGAGCGAGCAATCTCTGTTGCGCGGCCAACTCCACGGCGATCGAACGCGTATGGTCTCTGATGAGGACGGTGAGGAGCCGTTCGGATTCCGGCTGTAATTCCTCGGAACGGAAACGCTCGGCCAAGTGACGCAAAGCCCAGGCAGCAGAGAAGAGTGAATTCGCTTGCCGAACAGCTTGTTGCGAAATCCGGACGACCTCCGCGTGTGCAGACTTGCTGTCCAAGCCTTGGGAGCGGAAATGTTCCAGAAGGTAACGTTCGGCCAGGGAAGGCTGCTGACGCACCTCCGACCTTTCGCTATATACGGATTGCGGTGGTGCGTTCGCGGCTATCGCCTCGGCCATCGTAGTCAGATCAAGGTCGATCAGAACGGCATCCGAGACTGCGCCGATTGCCGCTCGTATTTCCTGCAACCGAGGGAGGCCGGCAACTACGCCGCGTATAAGAATTCTGCCATCCGGCTGCCGAAGTACTTCGACGGGTTCACCTGAACAGGCTTGCACCTGGTGTAATGCGTGCCAGGCTTCGACCTCCGCCGCCAATAATCGCGCCGCTGTAGGACGGCTCAAATCCACCTTGGGTGCGGACTTCGGTTCAAGAATTCGTGGTGGATGCCGATCCGGTATTCGATTGGCGGTTGGAGGTGGGAGCACAGGTTGGGTCGATCGCTCGCGCACGGGATGGAGCACGCTGGAAGAGACTCTGTCAATCCTTCCAGTTGGGCGGAAATGAACGAACGCGGCCACTCCAAGAACACAGAGCGCGAGGCTCGCCGCCACAGAGAGAGCAATTCGCGAAAACGCCTTGCCCAGCGGTGCGCGAAGTGCCGGTTCCGGAACGGAGTCGAACGCGGAACAGCGTGCGAGGAGACGTGCCCGCGCCCGTTCCATCGCCAGCGGTGGGATGGTCCTGGTATCGAGCAAAGCGGAAAGCTCCGATATATTGCGTGCCAGCATTTCCGCACGGGACCTGCAGGGCCAACATGCGTTCAGATGCTGCCCAATCTGTTGCGCCTGCACCGGCGCAAGTTCGCCATCGAGGAGCGCCAGAAGCGCCTCGTCACTGTAGCATTCGCCGGATGTTCTTTTTCTCATCGCTTGAAACCGGAGTGGTAGTTGCTGGTTGGACCATGCGGAGTCGAAGTTTCTTCAGCGCACGTGACAGAAAAGTGCAGACGGACTTGGAACTGATGTTCATCTGTTCGGCTATCTCCCGGTACGTAAGGGATTCCATTCGAAGCAGCACAACTTCTACCTCCCGTGTGGTGAGACAGGAGAAATAGCGCGTGACTTCAAAATCGGGCTCATCCGGCTCGGTTCGGCCTGCCGGCAGCGCATCCAGGGTGTCCAGCGTCGAGAAAGACACCTGGGCCTTAGATCTTTTCCACGTCTGATGTTCGGCCATCTGTCTGACAACACCCATCAGCCAGGCGAGCGGGCAGACGATTTCTTTACGCTCCTGCAAAGCCCGATACAGGCAGAAGAAAGCCTCCTGGGCCAGATCTTCGGCGGCCGCGAGATCCCCGGTCCAGCGCCGCGCGTAGCGTACGACGGTCGCGTAGCTGCTATCGAATAACTCGGTCAGTATTTCTGCGGTTCTCCGATCGGATCCCACTCGGCGCCGACCTCCAGCGTTCTATCCCACTATTGAGTGTCACTTTAGCTGGATTTACCTGACGTCTTCTAAAGAAAATCCATGGAAGGAATCCCAGAGGGACCTACGGCTTTCAAGTAGACTCCCGCTAGATCGCACCGCGGGCTGGAATTCGCCATCGTAGGTGGTCCGTGGCGGAGATGCTGCACGGCGGCATCCTGTTCACCGCCGTTACCGGATTCGTGGTGCAGAACTATTTCCTACACCCCGATCTGGATCGTGAGCGCCCTTGCTTATCCCGTCGGGCTCTCCATTCTATGGCGCCTTTTGCCGCATGGTCCGGCGACCAGACGCGATGATGACACCGGAAAAGTCCACACCATCCGTTCTATCGCCTGAGCCCTCTGGTGCCTACTTTTCGATCTGTTCGAACAGATCGAGGATGGTTCGTGTGATCTTCACCGAAGCTTCAGGTTCCAGATTGTTGGTCCCGAGCCACGTCTCGTAGCCGCCGAGCTTGAAGTGGCGCGGCGTCGGCAGATACCCGTAGTGTCCGTTCGCCAGCTCGATAGTGAACGTCGGGCGGAAGGGACTCAGTTCTTTGAGCGTGATGCCGATCTCGGTAAACACTTCACAGGGGATGGCCGCGATTCCTAATTGCCCGATCCGCAACGCTTGCAATTTCAGGTCAGCGAACTCGGGGCCGTCATTCAAAGCGATGGCCCATCCGGCATAGGTCTTGGCGTTACGAGGAAGCTTGGATTCATCTTTTTCCTCGAGCGCCGCCCGCGCGAAGCGAAGTTGTTCAGGTGTCGGCCGGCGATAGCGCACGCGCAGTTCCCGCTCCACCATCTGAATCGGCGCAGTGGCGTGATACTCCATGCTGCGCGACTGCTCCACCGCGTGCCCGGCCAGTTTACCCGCAACCGCGGTAATGCGCTCGAACGGTTGTGCGCGGGGGCGAGGGTGTATAAAGTCGATGTTGTTCACGTCGCCGCTGGTGCCGTTGGTGAGCATCGCTACGAAAGCCGGATCGCCGGGCGCCAGACGACTAGCCACCTGCTTGGAAAATTCACCAAAGTAGTCGGCCGAGACTTCCGGTCCCGGCACGCCGCCGATATAATGCAGCGAATAATTCCCGAGCAACGCCAGCGGCTTGCCTCCTACGGTCTGGATGGAAACAATGGAAAAGCCGGGGTCGGTGCCGCCTGCCGGATGAATCAGACTATCGGATCCCGCCGGTGGATTCATCCGCGCCAGGTCGCCCGTCTCGCCGAACGGGTTCGGCAGAATCCCGCCTTCCCGCATGAACCACCGGCGATTGAACAGCTCCTCAGGCACCGGTCTCACAGCCCACCCGATCTTCGCCGGCTGAAGCCGCCCGTTGGCCTGCACGACCGCCTCCGCGGTCTGCGTCACCAGCCGCTCCACATATCGTTCTTCGATTCCGTCGCCTTTTTTCGCGCGGGAAGGCGGCGCCGAGTGCGTGTGCGTGGCTGCCATCAGAATCCGGTTTACAGGAATATTCGTGCGCTTCGCCGCCAGATCTTTCGCGCGGTCCATTTCCTCGCGCTTGATGAAACAACTATCCACCAGCACGATGGCAATGCGGACGCCTGAGTCCTCCAGTACGATCGCGCGCGCATGTAGCGGATCGTGAGCCGAATTCGCCAACGTCAAGCCGAAATTTCCGATCACCCGAATAGGCCATTCCTGCGGTGTGACATCGACGGCGGCGGCGCCGGCACGAAGCCCGGCTGCCGCGGCAGGCACGGCACAAAATAAGGCGAGTGTAAGAAGCGTAGTTTTCATTGAGCAAATGATCCCGATTGCCAAGAATCTATCGCACAATGCTGCTGTTGTGCAAAAGGGATGCCGATGTTGCCACAGTATTCCCGTGGTGCTGGAGGAGGGGGTCGAACCCTCATGCCCAGTGAAGGGCGCGGGATTTTGAGTCCCGTGCGTCTGCCAGTTCCGCCACTCCAGCCGGAGTGAGATGAAGGCTACAAACGATTCTATCAGCGGGCCGCGCCGTCCGCCATGGAAAGCTGAGAAACCAGGTCTTTCGCACGCTCGAACAGCATGGTCGTATCGCCGCTGCATCCGAGGAAACGCATGCCGCGATCCCGCCAGAACTTTGCCAGAGCCACCGTGCGAGTCTGCGTCCCAGGCGCCACGCCGTGTTTCTCGCAGCTCTCTTTGATGAGCTCCATGGCTTCTACCATCTTGGGGTGCTGGAAGTCGCCCGGAAC
>CAADGY010000169.1 GCA_900696665.1 uncultured Acidobacteriota bacterium | reverse complement strand
CGTTGCGCAGCAGTGCTGGTGACAGGACAAGGGCTCGCGGAAAGGAGAATCCTCCAACCTTCTATGCGGTACGGTCTTCCAGCCCAACCCGCGTCCCTAGTCCGAGGCAGCTCCCGACGGATCACGACTGTGCGGTCTCGACCCGCGGATATCAGAGTGATCAACCGTCGCATTTGCCTCTTGTCCTGTCACCTGCTCTGCTGTCTTCAGGCTTGGTTCAACTCTCGTCGAAAACGAAAGCCGCGCTTTTCGTGAACCCTTGACAAGGTCGCCCCATATCAGAAGAGAAGTTTGAGTGCGAGTTGAATCTGCCGGGCCGGTCCGGCACCAAGGATTCTTCCGAATGCAGGAGAGATCAGACTGCCATTCGGGTTTCCGAAATTTGGTCGATTCATAACATTGAAAAACTCCCCGCGGAACTGCAACTTTGCCCGTTCCTTCCAGACGGGAAATGCCTTTGCGAGCGCGGCGTCGATTGTGAATAGCCCAGGTCCGACAATCGTGTTCCTGCCCACGTTCCCGAATGTGCCCTGTGCGTTCGCCTGGAAAACGGAGGTATCGAAATACCGGTTGATTATGGCGCTGCGCGCCCGGTCCGACGGTAGAATCGGGTCCCCGAGGACATTCGGGCGGTCATTGCCGACAGCCGTAAGTGAATTGTCCCGGCCGGAAACAACAGTCAACGGATTCCCTGTGGCCAACCGGCCAAGCCCCGAGAATTGCCAGCCCCCCAAAACGTGCCTTCCGATTAGACCGCTATCGCGCAAAAGCGGAAGCTCCCAAACCCATGAAGCCGAGAAGACGTGGGACTTGTGAAAATCAGCCAGCGCGTAATCGGCCCGAAGGTTGTCCGGATTCTGATAGCGATTGGCATTGGGAGCCGACAGGTCATCAAGAGACTTCATCCAAGTATAGTTGGCATCGAAAAGAAAGCCGTGGGAAAAGCGTTTTTTGACCAGGACGGCCAGACCATTGAAGTTGCTGTTTCCGCCATTCTGGATACGGATCATAGATCCCACTTGCCGGGGATTGTACCTGCGCCGCTGCTCGGTGTTCGCTAGCGTGGCTCCCGGTCCCGGCAGAGCGGGGTTGTATTGATAGAACTGCGAGAGTTTTCTGCCGCTGTTTCCGATGTAGCTGATTTCCATCGCCACATTCTGCGGTAGTTGATGCTGAATGGAGAAACTGTACTGCTGCACGTACGGATTCGGGAAATCTGGATTCACAGACCAGCCGGTTACCGGCAGAACAAAGACGGCCTCGCCCGTCTCCGGATTAAATTGGGCCAGAGGATCTCCGGGTACAACGCCGAATCCCAAAGACCGCCCCTCGAAAGGATCAGAGAACGAGGCCACGCTATTCAGGTTGTAGATGGGCAGGAAGGGCTGGTTCAGACTGATGAATTGCGAGTGCCCGTTCATATACGGCTGGGTGAATACGCCATAGCCGGCCCGCAGACTGGTCTTGCCGTTTCCGAACAAATCATATGCCAGACCCACGCGTGGAGCGAAGTTGTTGCGGTCTTTATTGAATATGCCGCGCGGCACACCGTCGTCTCCGGCATAGACCATCCCTGCCGGTGCGTTGGGAAACCGTGTGGATTGGCGTCCGGGGATGAAGTTGGAGGAATACCCGTCAACCTGCCATGTCGGCTCCTCATAGTGGTACCGTACACCGAGATTTAGCGTCAGCCGCTGGTTAACCCGGTAGTCGTTCTGCGCGAAGAAACCGAGCACATAAGTCCGGTGGTTCTCGCGCTCGATGAGCATCTGCATGAAGCTGGGTCTCCCCAACATGAAATCCGCAAGTGCATTACCCGTGAACTGCCCGTTGAACGTGAATCGTCCATTGTCGAAAGCGGCGTAATCCGGGCCGAAACGGATGGGCATAAACGATGCTCCGAACTTCCAGGTGCTCTTCCCCTTGATCCAGGCGACCGTATCCGAGAAGTCGAAGTTGTTGTCCAGCCGCAGCGGCACACCGGCGGTTCGCGGGGAGACGCTCACGCGGCCTGTGATGCTCACACCGGGAGGATAAGGGCTGGTAAGAGGTGTTGGAAGCTTGACTCCCACCTCCTGCGGCGACGCGAATGGCGTGCCCCGATTCGTACTGGTCTCGAATTTTCTGTTCCATCCGAAGCTGAACGTATTCAGGACAGAGGGAGAGAAGGTGTGCGTGTCGGAGATGTTCAGATTCTGAAACCGGAGGCCGTAGAGTCCTTGCCCGAACGGGATATCGCCCGTTGGTCCGAGCAGGGAGCCATCTGAAAACCAGTAGCGGCCGGTGAGTTGGTTCGACGAACTGAGGTTGTAGTCGGCTCTCGCTACATACTGCTCCCCATCCTCGGCCCTGGGACGGAGGATCTCGAATCGGCCGTCGCTACGATTGGAAAAGGGAAATGCCCCTATATACCTTGCCGCTGCGGGATCGATGCGAGCCTGCGGAATAACGCCGCCGGGGAATGGTTCGCCCGTAAGCGGGTCGCGCGGAATCCCGCCCCGCGATTGGCTGAAATTACCGGCGCGTTCCAGTTCCGTTGGCGGATAGGCCGAGTTGCTCAACTGCGCCTCGCGAATACGAGTACTCTGCCAGCCGAAGAAGCCGAAGAGCTTGTTCTTCACAATCGGCGCACCTAGCGTGGCTCCGAACTGATTCTGGGCCAGAAATGGAGTGGTGGGTGCAAAGAAGTTCCGCGCTGTGAGGTGATTGTTGCGATGGAATTCGAACACACTTCCGTGGATCTCGTTCGTACCCGATCGTGTCACCACCTGAATCGTCGCTGCCGACGCCATGCCTTTTTCGGCGTCGTAGGCGTTTGTCGTTACCTTGAATTCGGACAGGAAATCGGGCGGTGGCAGCGGGTTCCCTTCACCGTACTGAATAGAGTTGTAGCGCGTATTGTCGAGAAGAAAGTTATTGGCTCCACTGCGGCCGCCGGCGACGTTAGCGTTCACGGAATAGCTGGTCGGCCGGGAACCCGCGCTGACGTTTGTGACCGTCGGAATCAGCACCAGTAGCGAAGCTGGGCTCCTCCCGCTCAGCGGCAACTCCACCATGCGCTTACTATCCATAAGCGCTCCGATCGATGCTTGCCGCGTGTCGACTTGGGGAGCCTCACCCGTCACCAGAACGGACTCGACGACATCACCGGGCGAAAGCTGGAATTCAATTCGCGCGTTTTCCTGAACGGAGAGGGTGATCCCCGTTCGTACCGTTTTCTTGAAACCGGGTGCCGTGGCCTCAATCCGATACGCTCCGGGCGGAAGCTGCGTGAAAAGGTAAGCGCCATCGGGCTGGGATATCACAGATCTCGTCAGGCCGGTTGCTTCGTTTGTAACTAACACGGCCGCTCCGGAAACACTGGCGCCCGAGATGTCGGCGACGTGGCCGGCAATGGAAGCCGTAGTCTGTGCAGCCAGAGGGGTGACGGCGAGCAGAAAGGCCGCCGGCAGGAAAAAGAAGCAAAGCTTCTGACAACTCATAGTGCCTCCACAATTGTATTATGATAGTGCAATTGTGCGCCGAACAAGAGTCAAGAGTCAAGCATTCTTTTCCGCGACAGGTTCTACCGCGGAGTCAGCGGGGGCGGTGTGGTCAGACGTCAGCGGCGGAAAAACTGCGGGCGGAACGGGCGTGGACGCGGATTGGCTTCAATTTCTTCGAGGCATTTGCGCTTCGCCGGTGGAGCTTGTTCAAAGCCATATGCCAGTAGCGTTCGGCATTGTCCAGGTGTCTTCTCATGGCTTCTCGAGCCCGAGACGGATCCCGATCCCTCACGGCTTCGTAGATCTCTTCGTGATCGCGGAGCGTTTCATCGCAAATATGCGGAACGGTGCTGGTCTGCGCCAAAACCTGAGTCAAATGGTCGGATAACATTTGCCAGACCATTACGGCAATGGGATTCTTCGATGCGGCCGCAAGTGCTGCGTGGAACGATAAGTCGGTGTTGCAGTCGACGCGTTGCCTGCCCATCTCCGCACGATAATTTTCGAGTGCTTTCCGCATTGCTTCAACGTCCGCCAATTCCGCTTTTTCCGCGGCCAAGGAAGCTAACCCGACCTCCATGATGCGGCGAAACTCCAGCAGATCGTCCATCTTCTGCATTTGCACAGCCAATAAGAAGCCTTCAGCATTCAGCAGATTAGCGGAAGATGGCTCGAGTACGGTAGCACCGACACGCTGACGGATTTCGACCAACCCCATGGATTGCAGGGTCTTCATAGCTTCGCGTACGCAAGTGCGGCTTACGCCCAACAGTTTGGTGAGTTCGGCCTCGGTGGGAACCTGTTGACCGGGTTTGACGACACCTTTTCGGATCAGGTCCATCACATAGTCGCTTACCTGTGAAGTGAGAGTTCTACGCTGCAGCACGGTTCTTTGTCCTAACACAGATTACCAATTGTGACTGAGAAAGCTTGGGATCGCAAAGCCGTTGCTTCGCTCCCCGTGTTGTATGATAATACTACAATACCAAGTACTAAAAGGAGATGCCAGTGATTCGACGAGAGTTCTTGAAGAGAGCCGGACTGTGTGCGGCAGGCGCGGTAGCGCCGCAGTCCACTGGCGCCGAACCGGTAGTGTCGCCGGATTTGGGACCTTCCCCAATCATGAAGTCGTTTACGCCGGAAGATCACCGCCGGCGCCTTCAAAGAATCCGTGACTGTGAGCAGAGCATCAGGGTATGTCTGAAGCGGCATCTTATCACGGGATATATCCCTGGACAGGTTTCCTACAATTTGGGCGAATACCCCACTGTAAAGCCGTACGATCCCGACGAATACGACGAGCGGGAACTGGACCGCTTGCGCGATGGTGGTATCCGGCTCGTTCAGATCATGGAAGACTGGAACGACATGCTGCGTCTTTTTGGCGGCGATAAGTTCACCGCCGTCAACCCTGCGGGACTGAAGCGCTTTCGCGACATGGTCCACAAGCGTGGAATGAAGTTGTTGCTCTATGTGTCAACTGGCTACATGCAGGCGGGCGATCCCGATCTTCGTGATGAGTGGGTGCGAGGACAGCCGGGTCCTGTTGGACAAGCCGCTCACTGGCGCCTGGTCCGCTGCAACCCCGCGAGTCCGGGCTGGCGGGCATATCTGCTGCCGAAAACCGTTCAAGTTCTCGAAGAATATGGCCCCGACGGCCTATACAATGACTGGGGCTATGTCAATCAGTACCGGAATCCACTACCGCCGGCAAGAGATGAAGTCAACGCGTTCAAAGAGGCGGCGGATCACGACGCGGCGCTTGAAGATCTGCTGTCACTGGTTTACTCCGAGGTGAAGCGCCGGGGTGGAATCTACAAAATGCATGCCGACTTCAACGATAAGCCTGCGACAAAGACGCAGCTCTATGATTACCTGTGGGTCGGGGAGGGTATCGGCAAACTCGACAAGACACGTCTGGAAACGAAATCGCATCCACCCTACGTCGTACCGTGCTTCGACTTCCGTAACGGTACTGTCGCGAACGATGAGGAACAATTCCTGCACACGATTCCGTACATGCAGTTTCCTCTGTTACTGGCAGGAAGACCCTTCACGGGTGAGCGGGCGCTGGTTCCCGGAGTGCCTTACCAGTCTGAGGATAATGACAAGCTCCTCCGCCAATGGCGGGGGATCTTTCGCTATTACAAGTCGCACGCTGACGGCCCTTTTGTATATGGTCCGTGGGACGCGTTTCCTCCGCGTCCCAACGTGAAGGAAACCCATGCGCGCTGGTTGAAGCGCTACCTCCCTATGGTTCAGGAGGGAACCTGGGCGTACCTTGAGATCACCGATTCATCGCTGTTCAAGGGCCCGCTGCCAAAAGACACTGTGGGCTCCGTGTTCACGAACCTCGACACGTGGGTGGTTTTGGCCAACTACGGTTCTTCCACCGTCAACGTTCAAACGATTTGGGACCTGTCCGACACGGAAACGAGTAGCGCGCCAAGCCGATACTGGACCTTGGGGGCGCGTTCCCTGCGAATTCTGAGGAGAGTATGACAGAATCTCACACCCCTGTTTCCATCGAGCTCTTTGCGTATCCATGGGACATCGTTGACGACGGGCCCGCCCGGTTTGCGGAAGAGTGCCGCGGCCTCGGTGTAACCCGACTTCATGTCGCCACGGCTTATCACAGCGGGAAGTTTCTGCTGCCCCGCAGTAGCAGGAGGAAAGTCCATTTTGCGGAAAGTGGCACGGCGTATGTGCCACTCGATGCATCGGAATTGGGAAAGCTTCAACCCCTGCTCAGTCCGCTAGCCGCGTTGAAATGGCTTGAGGAACTGGCAGGCACAGGAATGCCATTGTCCGGTTGGACCGTGTTTCATCACAACTCCCGTCTGGGCTCGATGTGCGGCCAGTGGACTACCCGTAATGTGTTTGGTGATCCGTATCCATTCGCGCTGTGCCCGAGCCACGAGGAAGTTCGCGACTACTCGGTGAGCCTGGCGAAGGCTGTCGCCCGTCTCGGGTTTTTCAGTACCGTCGACCTGGAAACGATCGGTTTTCTCGGCTACTTCCATGGGCATCATCACGAAGTGAACGCCGGCCCTCTCGGCCCGTTAGAGAAGTTTCTTCTGTCCCTGTGTTTTTGCGACGGCTGCCGGAACTCTGCCGTTCGTGATGACATCGCGGTTGATGAACTGGCAACGCAGGTTCGGGATCTTCTTCTTTTGAAATTGAAAGCGGACGACTCCAATAGCTCCAACAGGACGAATATGGAGCAGATTGCAGCGCTTCTTGCACAATCATCGGAACTTGCACAGTTCATACGGATGCGCATGAACCGGGTGACCGGGCTTGTGAAGAACATCCATGCCGAGGTTGCTCCGGTCAAAGTGTCCGCTTTTACATCGAGCTTCGTAGGGTCGCCGTCCAATATCTGGATGGAAGGCGTGTCCATGGCGCATCTCCGCGATACTGTCGAGACGTTTCATCTGTTGGCCTATACTTCCGACTCCGGCGCGGTGAACGATGACCTGCTGTTCTGTATCGCTCAAGTGAAGGATCCGGCCAAACTGAACTTGACCCTGAATCTGGGACTGCCGCTCACTCCGGACTTGGGTGACGCCGTGACAAAAGTAATGTTCGCCGAAAAGCATGGCGTGAGACGGTTTTCGTTCTTCAACTACGGTTTTCTGGGCGAAGGAAGACTGCGATGGATCGCTGAACTAGCCTATGCCCTTCGAGGCGGGAAGATCGCTTCATCACATGGGTAGAGTGGCCGCAAGGGCCTCTGAATGTCGCCGGGATGATACGGAATGCCTTTCCGAATACACAGTATCGGTTCAATCCTGTGAGCACCCAGACGGGTCTGCTGCGCCGAATCCGTGAAAAGAAACTCGCCCTCCACCAGCCGGAACTGTACCAGATCCGCAACGGTTCCAATTGCCAGCGTTCCGATCCGCGGCCGTCCCAAGGCTTTCGCGGGAGCCAGCGTCGCTTTCGCAATGACGTCTTTCAGGCTCATGCCCAGCGTCAGAAACTTGGAAAGAACCTCTGGCATCGTCACATTCCACGGTGGTTCGATGCTGTAGCGATGCAGATCGGTGCTTATCGTATCCGGCTGGAAATCATGCTCAAAGGCCCGCTGAGCGGAGCCCCACGAAAAGCTGCCGCACCCATGGCCGATGTCGAAAATGACACCCCGTTCGCGAGCGGCACGGGCCTCGGGAACCAGGTCGCCGGTTTCCGCCTCGAACATGCGGCTTTGATTTCCGTGAAAGCAATGCGTCAAAATATCTCCCGGTCGCAGGCTACGGAGAATGTACTTCTCATCCGCTCCGGCGCTGATATGAACCATCAGCGGTTTCTTCGCCATCCGCGCGGACGATAGCGCCAGGTCGAACGCCTGGTTTCCATGTGATGCGGTCATTGATCCGATGCGCACTTTGACTCCAGCAGTTGCGCCGGGGAAACGATCCAGGATGATCGCCGTTTCTTCGGGGCGGGCGTAAGCAAGATTTAAAAGCTCTTCGGCGAACGTCGCATGCAGCCCCAGACACGAGATATGCACGAACGCCAGGATCTGCGCCCGGCTCCGGGTGATGGCCGTATCATGAAATGCCGGGAAATTGGCGAAACCCGCTGTGCCTGCGTCAACCGCTGTCGTCACACCATGGTTGAGGCCGAGTTCGGCATTGATTCCATACAGCCCTGCCTCATACCAGTGGCCATGCAGGTCGATCCAGCCCGGGCTCACGAACGTGCCCGCCGCATCGATCACTCGTCTGCCCAGGGCGGGATCCAGATCTACCGCAAAGGCCGCAATCGTTCCGTCGTGTATTCCTATAGCGGCCGTGCCGTTCCAGTTCTGGGAGGGGTCAATGACATGACAGTTGCGTAGCACAATGTCAAACAGCGGTGCCGCGGCAACGTCCAATTTATCCTGTGAAGCGTTCAAAGTGTTCCCTTCAGCGCCACTACGGCGCCCGTCTGGGCAGCTTCGTAGAATGCCTCCACTACGCGAAGCGCACGGTTGGTTTCCCGCACGCAGGGCCAAGGTTCCCGGCCTTCGCGGACCGCTGTGCAGAATTCCAGAATCTCACCCCGTAACCCCACAAGCACCTTCTCCTGATGCGATTCCGACTTGTAGATCGTGTATTGCTGTACTCCCCTTGCACTGCGGTGTTCGTACCCTTGCCAAGTGTGTACGACGAGACTTCCGCGTGTGCCGGTCAGTTCTAAATCACAGAGGAGCGGGTGTGATTCCCGGAGCCACCCGAACGTTATCTGGGCAAAACAGGAACCGTCAAAACCCAGGCACATCTGCGCGGAGTCTTCGACCTCACCGCCGAGGATCGCGTTCGACGTAAACCCCGACACAGATACGGGCACTCTGCCGGCAAACCAGAGGACACGATCAACCAAGTGCACGCCAGAGGAGAGCACCGTGCCACCACCGGCGAGAGCCTTGCTCCTGTACCACGCAGGGCCTCCAAGGAAGCCCAGCGATTCGAAGATCGAGTCCCTGATCAGGACCACATCTCCAATCTGGCCCTCTTCGACCCGCTTCTTTGCCTCACGTATCTCCGGATAGAAACGGTGTGTCATTCCGGTGTACAGTAAGCAGCCGGCCTCTTTCGCTTCTTCCATCATTAACCGGGCATCCGCCGTGGTGGTCGCTATCGGCTTCTCTACGAGTACGTGTTTGCGGGCCTGTAACGCGTTACAGGCGGCGGCAGCGTGAGCGGCTGTAGGGAGACAGATATTCACGATGTCGATATCGAGAGCCAGCAGGTCCCGGTAGTCGCGAAAAGTCTTGAGATCGGACGGCACCTGCGATAGTGCCTCCGCGCTGTTATCTGCTACCGCCACCACGCGCACGCCAGGCAATTGGCGGCAGGCAGCCAGGTGTAGCCGGCCGGTGTAGCCGAAGCCCACGATGCCAACGAGTAGTTCGTTCACTGCGCCGCGCTTCTACAGTTTGTCAAGGTCTTCGGAGAGCGCCTGCTCATTTGTATGATGATATTGCAATTCTTAGCAAAGCTAGCTTATGCTTGTCAAGGCACCAGTAGTGCGAGCGTCTTCTGATACATGCTTGCTCGGGAGGAGCAATACAATTCAATGTCCATCACGACCGTGCGGGGACCCATCTCCCCATCCGAAGCAGGTCTGATATTGTCTCATGAGCATCTACTATGCGACCTTTGGCCGATCGTTCGAAACTACGACGGGATTCTGGATGATGAACTGCTTGCAGCGGAGGAATTGAAGGCGTATGCGCAAGCAGGCGGTGGAACGCTGGTCGATGCGACCAGCGGAGGACTGGGCCGCAATCCTCTCGCGCTCCGGCGACTTTCCGAAAGTACGGGAATCCATATCGTCATGGGTGCGGCATGGTACCGGCAAGATGTATATCCTCGATTCGTTTATGAGTCAAGCTCCAGTGAACTGGCCTCACGAATTGTCGAAGAGTTGACCGTCGGTGTTGACGGTACAGGTATTCGTGCGGGAATGATCGGCGAGATAGGAACGGAACGTAAGCATATTACACCGGCGCAAGAGAGGGTGTTTCGCGCGGCGGCCCGGGCGCAGCGGCAGACCGGCACGGCCATTCTGACCCACACCACTCATTTCGGCGAGCTTGCTCTTGAGCAGATCGCTCTCCTGCGGGAGGAAGGGGTCGAAGCAGACCGCGTGGTCATCAGCCATCTGGGTGACCGGTACGATCGCACGCTACTGCTGGAGATCGCGCGTACAGGAGTGTATCTGAGCATCGACAACATCGGCTACTCCGGCCACGGCTACCCCAGCGACAGCGTGCGCGCGGCGAATATCCACGCTCTGATCGCTGAAGGCCACCTCAGCCAGATCCTGTTGAGCGGGGATGTATGCATGAAGAGCCATCTGCATTCCTATGGTGGCAAGGGGTACGACTATGTACTCGTCAACTTCGTTCCTCTGCTGAAGGCCGAGGGTGTGACGCAGGAACAGATCGGCTGTATGCTGTCCACGAATCCGTGGAACGCCTACGCTATTCGAAATTGCGAACCTTGCTGCGGCAGGAGAAGTGAAGAATGAGTTTCTACACCGAGCTAGGACTGAAAACGATCATCAACGCACGCAGCTACAGCACCAAGCTGGGCGGCGCGCCGCTGCCGGGCGAGGTTTTGGACGCCATGCGGGAGGCGGCCTGTTGCTGTGTTCGTATGGATCAATTGCAGGATGCCGCCAGCCGGGTGATCGCGTCGGTGACCGGCGCGGAAGCAGGTCTGGTCTCGAGTGGCGCTTCCGCGGCGTTGACTCTTGGCACCGCGGCCTGCCTGGCCGGCTTTGACGCCGGAAGAATGAACCGGCTTCCAGACACGGCGGGAATTCCTAACGAGATCGTCATCCACCGGTCTCACAGAAACGACTATGATCATGCGCTCCGTGCGGCTGGCGCTCAGTTTGTCGAAGTGGGTTTCAGCTACTACACCTTCTCGTACGAAGTGGAGCAAGCGATTACCGGCAACACCGCTGCACTTTTCTACCAGGCGGGCGGCGATGGTCTTGCGCTACCCTTGTCCGAGTTCGTCGCTATTGCTCACCGGCACGGCAAACCAGTTATCGTCGACGCCGCAGCCGAACTCCCACCTACTGAAAACCTGCGCACGTTCATCGAACAGGGTGCGGACCTGGTTGCCTTCAGCGGCGGCAAACATATTCGCGGCCCTCAATCAACCGGAATACTCTGCGGGCGGGCAGATCTGATCCAATCCGCCGCGCTGCAGCATCAGGATATGGACGTGTTTCCGGAGTCGTGGCCCCTTCGCCAGTGGATCGCCGACGGGCGTCTCGCAGGGCCGCCTCATCATGGCATAGGGAGAGGCTTCAAAGTCGGCAAGGAAGAGATCGCCGGCCTTCTTGCCGCCTTGCGGCGCTATGCGCAGAGAGATACCGCTGCCGAACTCCGCGGGTGGATGGCGGATATGCAGTGCATCGCGGAAGCCGCCTCAACCCTTCCGGGTGTGCGATCCGAGTTGCGATTCCCGCAACCCGGCGGGCGCCCGGTTCCTCACGCGGTGCTCACCATCGATGAGACAGTTTCACAGAAGAGCGCCACGGACGTCGTCGTGGCATTGCAGGAAGGGAACCCTTCTATCTACGTTTTTGAGCGCCACGCGCGCGAGGGCGTCATCGTGTTCATGCCGGAGTCCCTGCTTTCGGGAGAATCTGAAATCATTGCCACCAGGCTCAAAGAGATTCTCGGGCGATGACGTCACAGTACGTGTTCCTCCTGATGGCGGTTTGCAGTTTCGGGATGCTCGGGGTCTTGCACAAGGTCGCTGATTATCGCGGCTGCAGACCGGAAGCCGCAAATCTATTCCTGTTTCTGGGCGCAACCGTACTAATGTGCATCTATGCTGCGCTGAAGGGTGATCTCGCGGAGATATCCGGTCTTTCCTCTCTCGCCTGGCTGGTAGCCGCGGGGTGCGGACTTCTGACCTCGCTGGCCATCCTGAACTTCCAACGCGGTATACGCTTCGGAAAGATCTCGACCAGTTGGCTGGTGATCAATCTATCTACGGTACTGCCGATGATACTTTCGATTCTGATTTACAAAGAGGTCGTCAGTATACGTCGCGGCGCCGGCCTGGTGCTTGCCGCCCTCGCGATCGCATTGCTCTGGCAGGAACGGCGGCTCGACGAAGCCAGGGAGAGAACTACCGGCAAGTGAGCCCATACATCCGGTTCATGACAATCGCGTTTGTGACGAACGGTCTGGGAGCATTCGGACTTCGCATCCTTGCGGGAGAAGGCTTAGGCGGGACAACCGAGATTCAGTACTTGACCCTGTGGTACGCGCTCGGCTTTGTCACAGCCCTTGCGGCATATATGATGCAAGCCCGCCGTCCGGTCCTGAAAGAGGCGGCCATCGGATTCGGAATGGCTGTCTGCAGCTTGTGCGGACAACTGGGAATGGCCCTTTCTCTCTCGAACGGTATTCCCGGATTCATCGTGTTTCCTGTTGCGACCGGCGGAGGACTTCTGTTCGTCGTTGCGGTAGGCAGATTGATATTTCGGGAACCGATGGGTGTCCTGGGAAAGCTAGGTATCCTTCTCGGTGTGGTTGCGCTGATTGTTCTCGCCTTGCCTGATTGACTACCGGTTGTTGAATTCGGTGATGGCGTCTACTAATCCCGCCGAAAGCTTCCGAAGCGTGCCGACCTCACCACCCACCGGATCGATCGGCTCTGGAAATGCTTCAGCGGCCATTTCCTTCGCGCGGACTGCAAGCGCCAGAGCCTCGTTCTGCAAACCCGCAAGCTTTCCCGACGCCCGGTTATGAAGCGCCCGGTGGTACAACGCAAGTGAATCCATCAGTGGTTGATATACATCGCGAAGTGTCCGCAGGAAGACCAGATCGTCCACGGATTCCTGCAAAGGTGCGGATTTCAGAGCCTGCTGTAGGTGGGTCAATCCTTTCCTGTTCAGCTCGCTGGCTATTCGCCACCGGCGTGCAAGCCTTCGGTGCAGTTCCGCTTGCGTCAGTTTCGCCCGCTCCACAGCCGCGGCAAACGACTCGTCATCGACTTGGCCCCGCCATGTCTTCGAATCCTGGATCAACTGTCGCCAGTGCGAAGATGCCGCGAACATCCTGTCCCAGGTGAGCGGCAGATAGGTCATCGGACGGCCAGTTGCGGAAGGCGGGGATGGCCGCTCCGGCAAGTCGGCGGATTCACGATAGTAGTTCATCATTGGGATGGCAGCCTTGGCGCCATACAAGTGCTCGACTGCCGACTGGTAGATTCCACCCGGTCCGAATACCTCAGGTGGCTTATCCGCATCGAATGCAAAATCTCGAAGGAAGGCTCGCGCCTCATCATAGGTCCGGGGCACCTTGGCTGACCCTCTCGAATTCGCATTCCAACTGTACTCTGCGTTGATCAGTT
>CAADGY010000168.1 GCA_900696665.1 uncultured Acidobacteriota bacterium | reverse complement strand
TCTCGAATTTCATCGGGCCGCAGTTGACCGACATCCTCAGCTCACTTGCCGCCATGGGTACGCTCGTTGTCCTGCTCCGGTTCTGGCGGCCCCGGTACTCCTTTCAACTCGAGGGGGAGGATGGCCGGGTCAGCCCCAACTCACCGCCGCGCCACGGAACCGGTAAGACGCTTCTCGCCTGGACCCCCTACGGGTTCCTGGTTATCTTCGTCCTGCTCTGGGGCATGGATTCTGTCAAAACGTTGTTGAACCATGTCACATTTGCCATCACATGGCCCGGGCTGCACAACGTGGTTTCGCGAATCCCGCCGGTGGTCGCGTCCGAGCAGCCCTATCCCGCGGTCTTCACACTCAACTACCTGTCGGCGGCGGGCACGGCTTGCATGTTCGCGGCGCTCGTTACCGCGCTGACGCTCCGGACCGGCATGGCGCAGTTCCTACGCATTTTCAAGCACACGGCGCGGCAACTGGCGCTTTCGATGGTGACTATCGCCGCAGTGCTAGGCCTGGCGTTTCTCATGAACTATTCGGGCGCTACCGCCACGCTGGGACTCGCTTTCGCCGCAACCGGCGCCTTGTTTCCGTTCTTTAGCGCGATGCTCGGATGGCTGGGTGTGTTTCTCACCGGGAGCGATACTTCGGCGAACGCCCTTTTCGGAAATTTACAGGTAGTGACGGCCGGCAGATTGAACCTCGACCCCGTCCTGATGGCGTCCGCCAACTCGAGCGGCGGTGTGATGGGCAAAATGATCAGCCTTCAAAGCATTGCTGTGGCGGCGGCGGCGACGGGAATGGCCTCGGCGGACGAAGCCAAGCTATTCCGCTTCACCTTCCGGCACAGCATCATCCTCGCCACGGCCATAGGGCTCCTCACGATGGTCTACGCATACGCTTTCGGGTAGTTACATACCCGGCGTAGTGATGCTTAGCAGCGCCCGGTGAAACCGGTGAATAAGCCCGGCTTGCGGCAGGAAAAGAAAAGGGCAATATCCCGCAATTACTTTTATGCCGTCGCGTGCGCAAAGCTCGGAAGCCTTCCTGCTCAGCCCGCGCTTCCCGGTGGCGCGATACAACCAGACTTTCCGGATGCCGCAGCGTGCGCATTCGCCCAGAAGATCCTCGGCCACTTCGGCCTTGGTCATAACCAGCGCAGCGGCCGGGGGCGGCGAGATGAGACCGATATTGGCAAAACAAGGCTGGTCTTCCACTTGGGACATGGCGGGATTAACCGGAATCACGTCGTATCCCCGTTTTAGAAATTCGCGAAACAGCACGCGGCTGAAATCCCGCTGGTTTCGTGATACACCGATTATTGCGATCCGCTTCTCGCCAAGAAAGTCTGTCGCCTGTTCTCCTATGTTCATATCGAAAAAATCAAACAGGCACTCCCGGTACCAATATCCCTATCGCCCACCACCACTTGACCGGAGAACAGGTCATTGATTAGGCTGCAAGATGGTTCGCCGGGCGCGCTAAATCGGGGATGCCCGAATCTTGCCCGGCCATTGGGGGAGATCGCCGTTGGTGATTCTACTATTCGGGCCACCGGGGAGTGGTAAGGGCACGCAGGCGGCCTATATTGCATCGCGGCTGAACATTCCGTCCATATCCACAGGCGATATGCTGCGGGCGGAATTACAACTGGGAACACCACTCGGTAGCGCAGCGTCCGCGGTGATCTCCAGCGGCGGACTGGTGAGTGACGATTTAGTAAATGACATGCTGGTGGCGCGTCTGCTCCAGCCAGATTGCCGGGATGGCTTTTTGTTGGACGGCTACCCCAGAACCGTGTCGCAGGCTGTGTTCCTAGACACTTTTTTGTCCCGGAGAAAAATGCCGCCGCCGATCGTGATCCACCTCGATGTCCCGGAGGAGTCTTTGATTTCACGTATCTCTTCGAGAAGACAGTGTCCCACCTGCGGCCGGATCTACAACCTGCTGCACAATCCGCCAAAACTCGATGAATTGTGCGATCTGGATGCAACGCCGCTCGTGCGCCGCAAGGACGACCAGGAAGACGTCGTTCGTGAACGCCTTCGGGCCTTCGACGAGATTACCCGGATGGTAGAGTCTTATTACACGGGAGGCTGCTACCACAAACTAGACGGGGACCGCCCGGCGAAAGAAGTTAGCGCCGATATCGGAAAGATACTGAGTCAACACGCCGGCAGTGGGATTGTGCGCGGCGAAGCGGTGTGAATAGGGTGAGTGAATTTCCGCACCTACGTGAAAACACGCACCATCATAAACTGGATAGACTTGTTTTGTATTACTGTTTTCAACAGTATACGCTTCGACGCCGATTGGCACTTCCATTGCAGTGTATAAGGGCACTTAGCATAAGTCGTCATTGACTTATTTAGCATCCCCGGCGACTAGGCCCAGCTAGTCGCCAGCCCCTCTGAGTGAGGCCCCGGTTCCCAGACCGGGGCTTCTTTCGTTATGTACTCTGCTTTTTCAATAAATACCCGAATTTAGAAAAAATTCTGCCCTTTTTCATTCCCAGCGGTTGTGATATATTCGTACCCCGATCCATTCGTTGGGGGCAGAGTCATGAAATTCTCTCGCAACCGGCGGCGGTTCATCACTCGGAGTACCCTCGTGGGTTTCAGCAGCGCCATTCCGAGCGTGCGAAAATCGCCTCGCGCTTCGGCTGCTTCCGGTAACGTCTACACTCGCCTCGGGCTGCGCCCGATCATCAATGCCTCCGGTACGTACACGCATCTCGGCGGATCGCTCATGCCTCCCGAAGTCATCGAGGCGATGAACGATGCAGCGCGGCAGTATGTGCCGATTCGCGATCTGACCAGGGCTGTAGGAGAACGCATTGCGGCATTAACGGACAGCGAAGGCGCCCTGGTCACAACCGGGGCAGCCGGCGCCATTTTCGTTGGTACGTGCGCCTGCATCGCCGGAGACGACCCCGACAAGATGAAACGCCTTCCTTTCACCGCCGGTATGAAGAACGAGGTGATCGTCCAGAAACTTCACAATACGGGTTGGACGCGCCAGTGCGAAGCCGCCGGCGCACAACTGGTAGAGGTGGAATACAAAGACCAGTTGGAACGGGCCATTAGCGGCCGGACCGCCATGCTCTACTTCCTGGTCGCGGACAAACACTTCGGAAAGTACCGGGACCAACTGGATGCGCCGGGAGGCAAGGTTTCTCTCACGGAGTACGCCGCCATCGCCAAGGCGGCTCGCATACCCCTTCTGGTGGATGCAGCGGCGGAGTTGCCACCGCCCGAGAGCCTCTCATCCTATACGAAACAGGGAGTGGATCTGGTCGCGTTTAGCGGCGGTAAGGGGTTGCAAGGACCACAAAATGCCGGACTCCTGCTGGGCCGGAAAGACCTGATCGACATCGCAGCCATGTACCAGAGCCCGTATAGCGGAATCGGACGGGATCTCAAGATCTCGAAGGAGACCATGATCGGCATGCTCGCCGCTGTCGAGCGCTATCTCCGTCTGGACCATGCTGCCGAATGGAACGCCTGGAAAGCCCAAGTGGATCATATGAAGCAGGTACTGGACAAAGTGCCCGGTGTCGAGAGCGGGTATGTTCCAAGGGAAGTAACGAATCACGTCCCGAGACTCTGGGTGAAGTGGGACGAGAAAGAATTCAACTTCTCGCACGAGGATTGCTTCAAAGCCCTCCAGGAGGGTGAACCGCCCATTGTCGCGCTCCGGACGCCCATGGGCGTCACCCTGGTTACCTGGATGATGACGCCGGGTGAGGAACGTATTGTGGCGGACCGTCTTAAACAGATACTTGAGACGGCGCACCGCAGCGCCGGCTCGCGTCCGAAAAGAACGAATGCCGGGTTGGCGTCCGGTTTCGGTATGGACAACCCGGTCGACGAATGGGATCCCGGCGGGGACGGGCTGATATCGCAGTACACCGGTAAATCCGCCGATTGAATCTGGGCAGATGTATGGCGGGAGGATATTCCCGCGGGGATGAAAGTGGGGAACACATGTCTATCAGAGGATGCAGCCTCTTGCTTTACCTGGTTGGCGCCACGTGCATCGGGGCGCAAACGATTGATACAGGGATTCTGGGAACCGTTTCGGATTCCGCGGGTGGCCGGATGGCCGGCGCGGTCGTAACTATCACCCAGCCGCAGACCGGACTAACCCGCACTATCCAGACCGACGCCAGCGGGCAGTTCGAGATTCGCTACCTTGTGCCGGGCGAGTACACCGTGGAGGTGATGGCGGCCGGATTTCAGAAAGCGCGCCGCGCCGGTATCCAACTTCAGATTGGACAACAGGCGCGCCTGGAGTTCACGCTTCAGGTCGGCGACGTACAACAGACCGTGGAAGTAACGGGCGCCGCTCCACTGCTTCAAACCGAGAACGCCACCCTGGGCGAGGTGGTGAGCCACGAGCGCATTGTGAACCTGCCTTTGAACGGGCGGAGCTTTACGCAACTGGCCGCGCTGACTCCGGGGGTGCGCGTAGTAGACCCATCTCTTTATACCGCCAGCACCGACGGATCGCGAATTATCGCCAACGGCGCGCGGGACATCTGGATGCAAGTGAACCTGGATGGCGTGACGATGGTGAACAACCGCAGCAATTACGTCAATCTCTATCCATCTATCGATGCGCTCCAGGAATTTCGCGTACAAAGCGGAAACTACTCGGCCGAATACGGCGGCAACGGCGGGGCGAATGTGAACCTGCAATTGCGCTCCGGCACGAATCAATTCCACGGCAGCGTGTTCGAGTTCCTGCGAAACGACGCCTTCGACGCGCGCGGCTATTTCCGCCCGCGTCCGCTGTCGAAAGACGTACTCAAGCGCAATCAGTTCGGCGCCGTGGTCTCCGGTCCCATTTTGCGCGACAGGACTTTTTTCATGGCCGGTTATGAAGCGATCCGGTCGGAGCGGGAAAGCCCGGGCACCAACATCGTAATGACTCCCGCCCAGCGCGGTGGCGACTTTTCCGCGTCTACGGCGCCGGTCATCGATCCCCTCGGCGGAAATCCCTTTCCCAACAACGTTATCCCTCAAAGCCGGCTCAATCCGGTGTCGGTGAACCTGATCAACAACTACATGCCTCTCCCGAATTCGGCGGGGACGGTGAACTACAACGGTGTGCTTAGGGGAACGCTGAAGACGGACCAGGGGCTCACGCGCCTGGACCACTATCTCAGCTCCAAGGACCAGGTGTTTTTCCACTACATTTACTCGCGGCGCGACTTTCCGAACATCGACCTGAACCCGAACTTTCGCTATAACGGAACGTTCCCAAACAGCAGCCTGGCGGTACAACACGTCCACACGTTCAGTCCATCGCTGTTGAATGAAGTCCGGTTCGGCTGGAACAAGGCAAACGTCTCCAAGCTGCCTCCCCGGGCGAACACGGATTTCACCATCGAGTCGCTGGGAATCACCGGGCTGCAAGTCGGAGGTCCCAGCGGCCGGCCGCTGCGCCCCGACGAACAAGGTTTCCCGGTGATGAACACCACCGGCTACCTCGGCATGGGAGACAGCCAAGCGTCATCGAATCTGGACAACAGCCGGACGTACCAGATCGTCGACAACGTCAGTTGGATCCGCGGGCGCCACGCCGTCAAGTTCGGCGGCGATATTCGCCGGCTGCTGGACGATGCCACCACCAACAACTGGCCGTTCGGAAATATGACCTTCTCCGGAGACCTGAGCGGCAATGCGGCGGCCGACTTCATGCTGGGTTATCCGCGGACCACGCTGACGCCCGAAGGCGTGCCGATTTCCGCGGTGCGCCAGTGGCGTTACGGAATGTACGTCCAGGACGACTGGAAGGCGACATCCAATCTGACGCTCAACCTGGGGCTGCGTTACGACCTGTTCGGACAGCCGCGCGAGATCAATGGCGTGACGCGTACACTGCGCTTCGATCTGGACGCGAGCGGTCCCATACTCTGGCCCGAACTAGGAGAAGTGGTGGATGTCTGGAAGAACGAATACAACTACATCGCGCCGCGCTTCGGTTTCGCCTATCGCCTGCCGCAAAGAATGGTGCTCCGCGGCGGCTACGGCATCTTCTATTCGGCGGCGCAGTTCGACAACATCAACATCCTGCAACTGAACCCGCCGACCGGGGGCAGCCTGACAGTGATAAACCCCACACGCAACCCCGTCGCCACCATTCAGAATCCCGTGCCGGCGCAACTGTATCCGGAGAACCCTATCTTCAACGTCGTCAGCGTCCCTCCTGATCGCAAGCGCCGTAATGCCTATTTACAGAACTGGAACCTTCAGATCGCGCGCGAGCTCAGTTCTAACGATGTGATTGAAGTCGGCTGGGTCGGAAGCAAAGGAACCCATGTGGACACGAGCCTCAACAATTTCAACCAGCCCGACCCCGGCCCTGGTCCGATTCAGGCGCGGCGGCCATACCCGCAGTATGCGCGCATCCGCATGATCGCGCCCGATACGAATACCATCTACCATTCGTTGCAAGCACGGTTTGAGCGCCGCTTCCACACGGGCCTGAGCCTCACTTCCGCGTATACGTGGTCCCACATGATCGACGACGCCGCGCAGACCATTAATCGCGGCGGCTGCGGCTGCCAGAATCCGCGGAAGCGCGGGCGCGCGGAACGGGGCAACAGTATCCAGGATCAACGCCACCGCATGGTCGTCGCCTACGTTTGGGAGCTGCCATTCGCAAGGAGCCTTCGAGGCATAGGTGGGGTGTTCCTGGGCGGCTGGTCCACCGGTGGCATTCTGACGTTGGCCAGCGGTTTTCCTTTTAACGTGCAACAGAGCGGCGACACGCAGAATAACGACGCGTTGTGGCCGCGGCCACACTTGGTGGCAGGACAACGCGCCAAACTGGACAACCCCGATCCTGCGCGATGGTTCAACACGGCGGCGTTTGAGAGAAGCGTGCTCGAGTACGGTACGGCTCCGCGCAATCCGTTGGTGGGGCCGGGCACCAAGACCTTCGACGCTTCCATTTCGAAGGATTTCCGCATGCCGTACGCCGAGGCGCACCGGCTTCTGTTCCGTGCCGAACTCTTCAACGCGTTCAACACGCCACAGTTTTCGAACCCGGGGGGCACGCTCGGCACCGGGACCTTCGGCCGTGTGACCGGCACGTCACAGGACAACCGCCAGATCCAACTGGCATTGAAATACATGTTCTGAGCCAACAGATGTTCAGCTACCGTGACCATTGTCTCCGGGCGGCTCAGCCGCCTGGAGACCGGCCCACGCCCGTACGGTTTGAAGCGTATCGGTTTCGGTGGCGGATTTATCCGGCCGGTACCGCTTCACACGTGCAAAGCGAAGCGCGAGCCCGCTCGGATATCGCGGGCTGATCTGAATTTCGTTGAACGCGATCTCCACCACCAGCTTGGGCTCGACATATACGGTGTATTCGTCGCGGCCGATTTCAAATTTCAGCAACTCCTGTGTCTGCCAGGACAGCATCGCATCGGTGAGGCCCTTGAAAGTCTTGCCCAACATGGCGTAGCCGCCTTGCTTCGTGTCCCGCGCGCCCAAGTGCAGATTGCTGAGCCAGCCGCGGCGGCGGCCATGCCCCCACTCAGCCGCGAGTATAACCAGGTCCAACGTGCGCGCCGGCTTCACCTTGAGCCAGCCTTGCCCGCGCTTACCCGCGGCGTACGGTGCGTTGAGCGCTTTCGCCATGATCCCCTCGTGCCCGTGTTTCAGGGCGAGGAGCAGGAAGTCGCGGGCCGCGGCGGAATCGGCAGTGGTAATTTGCGGAATGACATTCTCCTGCGGTGCGAGTTCCCGCATCACGGTGAACCGGCGTGCCTGCGGCTCTTCCGTCATGTCGGTTCCATTGATATGCAGCAGGTCGAACCAGAACGGCTGAAGTGGAAGCTCCGCCCGCATTCGCCCGACATCCAGTTTGCGCCCGAACCGCCGCATGGTGATCTGAAAAGGCTGGGGGCGGCCGCCAGGTTGAAGACTGAGCACTTCGCCGTCCAGGATCAAATCCTGGGCGGGCAGCATCCGCACCGCTTCCACCACTTCCGGAACAGCTACCGTCACGTCGTTGAGCCGCCGCGAGAACACCACCACATCGCTTCCGGACTTGTGGGCCTGAATACGCACGCCATCGAGTTTGAACTCGAGAGCGGCTTCTCCCAAACAGGCGACCGCCTCATCTATGTCTTCGGCGGTCTGCGCCAGCATCGGCTGTACTGGCCGGAACAGCTCGATGGAAAAACGGGCGAGCCCGGCCTCGCCCGACGACAACACCGCTTGTGCCACTGGCACAACGCCGCCGGCCACCATAACCGCTCGCCGCACATGCTCCGGCGCGATCCCGGCGGCTTTCGCGACGGCTTCCACCATCAGCGCCTGGAGTGCACCCTGCCGTAGCTCGCCCATCAGCAACGCGGTCAGGAACCGCTGCTCGGCCTGCGTGGAGCGTGAGAGGAGGGAATGCAGAAGCTGCTGCTTTTGCCGCTCGGCGCCTCGGCCCGCGACACGTGCGATCTCTTCGAAGATCCGAGCCACCTCAGCGATCTCCAATGAGCTGTCTTCCGCTGGTGGGCTGGCCGCATCGCGGAGCGTTGCATACCCGATGCCAATGCGCCCTTGCCGGGTAGTACCCGAGAGAAATGGAATGACGATTTCAGCTTCGTCCGGGGTCAATTGCCTGACCAGCCTTGCCAACAGATCGAGTTTCTCCAGGCGTTTCGAAGTCTCCGCCACTTTTCGCGAGGTCTCCACCACCCTGGACAGCAGCATGATGCCAGCTTAGTACACGCTTCCAGAAGCTCGCTTACGCATTGATAGGACCGTGCCGGAACCCAGCCTCGCGCACCGCAATTGATATGATGCTTCGCAAGGAGAAAACTCATGGGCGAGCGGCTGGGATTTCTGCTACTGCTTTGCGCGGCCGTGGTGACAGCGCAGACACAGGGAACGATCAGTGGATATGTGCGGGATGCGAGCGGCGCGATCGTGCCCGGTGCGTCCATCACCGTTACACACGAAGGCACCGGCGCTTCGCGCAACACGTTGAGCGACGCAGCGGGATTCTACCAGGTGCTTGGACTCGTTTCCGGCACCTATACGATCGAGGCCGAAGTCTCCGGATTTAAGAAATTTCGCAATGCAGGGGTAGTGCTCCGCGTGGACGAAAACGTCCGGGCCGATATCTCGCTGGACGTCGGACAGGTTACGGAAAGCGTCGAGGTGTCGGCGCAGGCGGCACTGGTAGACACGAGATCTTCGCAGACCTCCGCCACCATCGACGACCGGCGGATCGTAGATCTGCCGTTGCGCGGGCGCAATGTGTTCGCACTGGCCGCCACGCTGCCCGGCGTCCTGAACGTGCGCGCACCGGACAATAGCGACCTGGGCGATACCCGCGCGGGTCCGACGATGAACGTCAACGGCGGGCGCGCAAACATGAACTACAACCGTTTCAACGGCACTTACTTCAACAATCCGTCTCGAAACACGGGCCTGAACGCACCCCCGCCGGACGCCGTGCAGGAGTTCAAAATCCAGACCAGTAATTTCGCGGCGGATAGCGGCCGCAACCCCGGCGCAAATATTACAGTGATAAGCCGCCAGGGCACCAACGAATTCCATGGCGCGGTTTGGGAATTCCACCGCAACGATAACCTGAACGCGCGCAGTTTTTTCCAAACCGCCAAACCGCAATTGATTCAGAACCAGTTCGGCGCCGCGGCTGGAGGTCCCATCGCGCGCAACCGGATGTTCGTCTTCGGGACCTACGAGGGATTACGAGACCGCAGGCAGGCGGCAACTACAACCGCCCTGCCGCCCACCCGTGCCGAAGCGTCCGGCGATTTCTCGCATCTCAATGGCGTGAAGCAGTTGGTGAACCCGGCGGATGGCACGCCTTTCCCGGGCAATCGCATTCCGGTTTCGCTGCTTGATCCCGCCGCGCTCAGAGTGCTCAATTTCGTTCCCGTTGTGGACTCGAGCGGCATCATTCAAGCAGTTGGGCCCAATCCGCGCAATTCCGATCTTGCCATGCTGCGTTGGGATCTGATCCTGACCCAAAAGCAGTCCCTGTTTGCCCACTACTACTTCAACCAGACCCGGCAGGAGAACCCGGAACTGGCCTATGGCAGCAACATCGCCCGTTGGACCGGACAGAAGTTGGGACCACGGTTTCAGAACGCCGGCATCAACCATACATGGGCCGGTTCGCCGTCATTGCTGAATCAACTGGCACTAGGTTTTACGCGGTCCTATTCGTTGAACACCCCCACCGTCACCCGCACTCCCGCGGACTTGGGAATCGCGGGAATGCCGATGTACACGGACGGCGGTTCGCCGCGATTTAACGTTAGCGGCCGCTTCAGCCTGAACTCCGGCGGACCGGTGAAATTCATCTCCAACGTGTACCAGGTCCAGGAAAATGTGAGCCTGGTGCGGAACCGCCACACCTTCCGGTTCGGTTTCGAACACATGAGACTCAGCTTCTTTCAATCGTTTCTCGGACCGCCTCAGTTCACCTTCAATGGGCAGCGAACCGGTGGTGGCGCCGCCACTCGCGGCGATCCCCTGGCGGACTTTCTCCTCGGCGCCTACCAGGAATTGCCGGTTACCAACGGAGTGCGAGTCAACGACGGCAGCAATACCTTTACGGCCGCCTACATTCAGGATGATCTCAAAGTCTCCAGCCGGCTGACTTTGAACCTCGGGCTCCGGTACGAGTTGCCCACGCCCTGGGTCGACAAATACGATCGCATTAATACAGTGATTCCGGACGCGAGCATTCGTTCAGGCAAGTTCCCGGACGCGCCGCCAGGCATGCTGTTCCCGGGCGACCTGCCGCGTGGCCTGTACGATGCCGACAAGAACAATTTTGCACCACGCTTCGGCTTTGCCTGGGATATTTTCGGAGACGGGCGCACTGCTGTACGCGGCGCTTATGGCATTTTCTACGACACTTTCAACACAGATACCGTCGCGCAGGAGAACCCGCCGTTCGTAGGCGGCCGCCGGACGTTTCGGGGTGGTTACATGGCCAATCCGTTCGGGTCGGTCGGCGAGAGTGCTCCTCCTGCCTTCATCGACCCCGCGGCATTCACATTCGTATTCCCGATCAATGGTTTCTGGAGCGGCACCGGTAAGGACAGTCTGCGCACCACATACGTGCAGGAGTGGAATCTGACCATCGCCCGCGACCTCGGGCGGAACTATGCGGTCTCGGCCGCCTATATTGCCAAGACGGGGCGCAAGCTGATCGCCTATCGCCCGTTCAACGCCGCGCCCTATGTGCCCGGCGTGGACGCCCAAGGGCGGCCTCTCTCCACGGAGTCGAACGCCGAAAGGCGCGCGCCATTCCTGCCCGGAATCTATGGCACCGAGGGGATCTACCTCGACAACAGCTTCACCAGTTCATTTCACAGCATGCAATTGGAAGTGAATAAGCGCTTCGCGCATGGATTGCAGTTTTCGACATCGTACACGCTCGGCAAATCGATCGACAGCAGTTCGACGACAACACTCGGCGGTTGCCTTTCTAATCCGTTCGACGTGCGCTCCGACCGCGGGCGGTCCGATTGGGACCGGCGGCACGGATTTGTCTTCTCCGGCGTCTGGTCGCCTCCGTTGATGACGGACCAGAAGGGTTTTCTGGGACGGATATTCGGTGGATGGACAGCCTCGGGATTCCAGACAGTCCAGAGCGGCGCGCCGGTGACACCGGTTTCGGGCCAGAACACAGCTCTCGATGGCAACATCTGCGGCGGCAGTTCCATTCATCCCGACCTGGTGGGTCAAATCGAGCGCAACCACAGTTCCAGGACCGATATGATCCTGAACTTTTTCAACCGCAACGCGTTCGCGCTGCCGGCCATCGGCCACTACGGTACGGCGGGCAGGGGCATTTTCTCAGGTCCTGCAATGGTCTCAACCGACCTTGCGATTCTCAAGGACTTCCCCGTGACCGAGCAGCACCGGCTGCAATTTCGCGCGGAGTTTTTCAACCTGTTTAACCAGGCGAATTTCAACAATCCGGTGGCAAACCTCTCCTCGGCGACATACGGCCGGATCACGGCGTCGCAGCCGGGACGAGCCATTCAGTTCGGGTTGAAGTACCTCTGGTAGCCGACTTACACCCGGCGCGGCAGCGCGGAGGCGTCCAGGATTTCTGTCAGCACGCGGCCTTCGACGTTTTTCATTTCGATGCCCAGCAGCGCGCCGATGGTGGGGCCGACATCGAGGTGGGACATCTGGTCGAGTCTGACGCCTTTTCGAATGCCATAGCCGGATGCGATGAACGTGCCGTTCATATCGGGATCGGATGCCGGATAGCCGTGGGTGCCGCGATAAGGCGCCCGTCCCGTCGCATCGCCCTCATGCGCCGCGTTGAACGTGTATCCGTCTTTTGCAACCAGAACGAGGTCGGGAGCGCGGCTGTTCCGGTCCGGATGCGGCAGGTCGAAAGCCGCAAATTCATCCGGCTCCAGCACGCGCAGGACACCTTCCGCTTTCGTGAAAACCTCGGGCAGGCGTGCGGCCAGACTGGCTTTCTTCTCCGGATTTACAAAATACACACCGGCGATGCCGCCGAGGGAAAGCACCCACGCATCGCATTCGATCGCGGAGCCGGAACCGCGGACCAGGCCCATCTGGCGCAAAATCGCGTTCGGCTTCGCCGCGTTCGTAATGGGCTTGAACCCGTGATCGGTGACGATGAAGACCGTCGCCCGCTCCCACAGGTTTGCGGTCTTGAGCGCATTTAACAGCGTAGCCACGCACTCGTCGGCAAACGCGTAGGCGGTTTGTGATGCGGGAGTGCGCGGGCCGTAGGCGTGGTTGGCCGCATCCGTATTCAAAAGGTGGAACAGCAGCAGGTTCGGAGCGTGCTTCGTAAGGATGTGCGCTCCGGCCCGCGTCCACTGCTGATCCCGCCAGACGGGACTGCTCTTGAAGAACTCCTTGATGTCCAACTCGGAGATGAGCCCGGCCTCGATCATCTCACGCTCGATCTTCCCAGCGGCATCCGGCACTTCGGGGAAACGCCAAGTAATCCGTTTCGCGTTGTATATGGCGACCCAGTCCACCTCGGCGGTAGTAAGTCCCGCGTCGTAGGCTAGATCGTATATCGTAGTCGCCTGGACAAGATCCTCCTTCTCATGCCACGGCTTCACGGTAACGGGCCTGCTCTCGCTGTTTCGCTGGACCAGTCCATTCGCCAGAACGCCGTGCCGAGCGGAGCGCACGCCGGTAATCATGGATGTGTGGGTGGGCCAGGTGACCGTCGGGTTCGTGATTTTCACGGTCTCCGCGCGTACACCCGACCGCGCAAGCTTCCAGAGATTCGGAACGGGAAGGCGCGGGTTCTGCCACTCCCATCCCGGAAAGCCATCGATGCTGATCACCAGCACCACACGGTCTTTGGCGGAAGGCCGTTGAAAACCACCGGCGGAGCCTGCCAGCGCCGGTGCTGCGAATTGGAATAAATCGCGACGGGACAACATAGTCGCATCCAGTGTACGATGAACCGGACGGGTCTGCCGGTGCTGCGGCTACAGGCGAAAAGCGGATCAGCGCCGGGCGCCGGTTTTCGTCAGGTGTCCAGCATCCAGCAGGGCGGCGGCTTCGGCATCCAGATGCAGTTCTGCGTTGGGATGCGTGCGCAGAATGGAAGCAGGACAATCCGGCGACACGTCTTCAAGGAGAGTACGTTTCACCGCCTCGTTCTTGCGAACACCGGGCACCACACACACAATGCGCGGAACGCGCATGAGCCGCGATATGGTCACCGTCAGCGCCACGGTTGGCACCTCCTCGATCGAAGCAAACGCCCCGTCGTTGACCTGCTGCCGGCGGCATTTCTCATCGAGCGTCACGGGCTTCACATCGAAAGGATCGTTGAAATCCACAGGTGGATCGTTAAAGGCGAGATGCCCGTTCTCCCCGATGCCGAGAATTGCGAGACCAGGAGGATGCTCGTTCAGCAGCGACGTGTAGCGCGCACACTCGGCGGCGGGGTCCGGATTTTCGCCCGCAATGCCGTGGAATTGGCGTGGGGCAACTTTGAACAGGAAATTGTCCAATAGAAAGCGCCGGAATGAAGCAGGATGCGTAATGGGCATCCCGGCATACTCGTCGACGTGAAAAGCGACGACTTTATTCCAATCGATGACCTTGTCGGAAGCGAGTGCATCGAGGCAATCGAGCTGAGAAACAGCAGAGGAAAAGAGCACATTCGCGGCGCCATTTTCGTCAATGAGCCTCCTTACTGTCAGGGCCGCAGCAGCACCGGCAGCGCTACCCATCGATGCCCGGTCCGGATGCACGTAGACGCGAAGAGAGCCAAATCGTTGAGGAATCATGTTCAGGTAAACCCTCCGTTTATTATTTCCATACCTCATTGTCTCAATTCCCTTCGCCTTTTCCAATTACGGCGCCGTGTGCATCCATATCTGTGGACGCAACATATTACGGCTCGACTCCGTAGCATTCCGGTATTGGTATACTCCGTCCGAATGGGGTGCATTCGAGCTTTCAGTCTTTCCCTTTGTGCCTTTCTGCTGGCGCCTTCCGTTTTCGCTCAGGCCTCAGCATCGATCGTCGGGGCTGTTCGCGACACCTCCGATGCGGCCGTTCCGGACGCCGTCACGATTACGAACATGCAAACGGGGCTTACGCAAACCCGGGACACTTCAACCGATGACAGCTCTTCATTTCCGCTCCTCCCCGTGGGGAGGTATCGAATTGAAGTGCGGAAGCAAGGGTACCAACGCTCCGCGCAGGACGGCATCGCCCCGGCTGTGAACGACCGGCTGACCATTGAGCCGAAGCTGCAGGTGGGAGCGGTTTCCGAAGCCGTCACCATTACGGCGGCGCCGCTCGTGGAAGCGCAGACCGGCACGTTACGTAGATTGGTCGACCAGCAGCGCATGGTGAGCCTGCCGCTAAACGGCCGGAACATGAAGCAACTCGTCGCCATTCAGGCTGGTGTCATCCAGGTGGTGGACAACTCAGCAAACGGCGAAGGGATGGGATTCGCGGTGAATGGCAGCCGCGGCAATGGCGTGTGTTATCCGCTCGAGATGAAGGGGATTCCCATTCGCGAATCGCTGCACGCGCAATTCCGGGCGGAGTTTTTCAACCTGCTCAACAAGCCGGATTTTGGCGATCCGTTCGCCACGCAATCCACGCCCGCGCGCTTTGGCCGCATTGAATCCGCAGGCGAACCGCGAATAATTCAACTGGGATTGAAGGTCCTTTTCTGATGATTGGGAGAACGCTGTTATGGCTGAGCGTCGCCGTTACTGTTTCGGCAGCGGACGACCTTACCGTGTTGCGGAAAGGGCAGACTCCCCCTCCCGCCCGCATGGTTCGTGAATATCTGACCGGCATCGCTAATGCGCAGTTGGCGGCGCGGCGGCGCGAGATCGCCCAAATCCGCACTCCCGCGGATTTTGAAAGGCGCCGCTCGAATGTACGCGCGAAGCTAGTTCAAATGATTGGCGGGCTGCCTGATAAACGGACGCCGCTGAACGTTCAAAAGACGGGTGAATTTCGGCGTGACGGGTATCGCGTTGAAAAACTCGTCTACGAAAGCCTGCCCAGATTCTACGTGACGGCCAACCTGTATGTGCCCACCACGGGTGGCGGGCCCTATCCGGCTGTTCTCCAGCCGATCGGACACAGCAAGTCGGCGAAGAACCGCGCATTTTACCAGACGCTCGCGATCGGTCTTGTTAAGCAGGGGTTCGTAGTGCTGAACTACGATCCAATCGGGCAAGGTGAGCGGCGCATCTTCTGGGACTCGTATCTCGGCGATTCCAAAGTCGGGTCCTCCACAACGGTCGAGCACGAGATGGTGGGAATGCAAAGCGTACTCGGCGGCGAGAGTGTCGCTCGCTACCGCATCTGGGATGGCATCCGCAGCATCGACATGCTGGCATCGCGGCCGGAGGTGGATGGCAAACGCATCGGAGTCTCAGGTTGTTCGGGCGGCGGAACCCTTACCGTCTACATCGCCGCGCTCGATCCGCGAGTGGCGGTGGCTGCGCCCGCCTGCTATGTGACTTCGTGGGAAGAGCAGCTTAGGGGCACAGGTCCTCAGGACGCCGAACAGCAGTTTCCGGATCTGCTTAAAGAGGGGATGGACCAGGCGGATCTTGTCACCCTGATGGCGCCGAAACCGTATTTGATTTGTTCCACCACGGAAGACTTCTTTCCGATCGAAGGAGCACGGCGGACGTTTGACGAAGCTAAGCGGATATATACTCTGTTCGGAGCACCTGACCGCGTTGCCTGGTTCTTCACCGGCGGCGGCCACGGAATGCCCCAGCCGGCACGCGAAGCGATCTATGGCTGGATGAAGAGATGGCTCGCCGGCGGTCCGCAAGGTCCGGCCAAGGAGCCGCCGATAGAAACCGAGTTCGAGGAGACAATGAACGCGACTCGCACGGGTCAAGTCGCCACTTCACTAGGAGGCGAGACGGCGAGTACATTGAACCGCAAGCGCCTGCCGCAGATGGTGGTGGATGCGGCAGGGTCTACGCGAGACCGCGTCCTGAACCTGACGAAATACGAGCGGCCGGAAGGCCTCGTCCGGGCTGAGAGCTACGGAACAATTGAGCGCGAAGGTTACAAAATCGAGCGGCTGTTGTACTGGACGGCCCCCGGGCGATATGTTCCTGCGCTGCTATTCGCTCCAACCAGCCCGAATTCCCGTGCGGTTATCTATGTGGATTCACGCGGCAAGGCAGCAGAGGCCGGAATTTCGCTCGATCTCGATACTTTGGCAAAGCTCGGCTATACCGTTCTAGCGCTCGATATTGAGGGTACGGGTGAGACCGCTTCGGATTGGGGCGGCTATTCCTCAGCATGGTTTGGGCAGGAGAAGATCGCATGGCTCGGGCTCATGGTGGGGCGGCCCCTGATGGGATTACGGATGGAGGACATCAGCCGCGGTCTCGACCTTCTCGAACAGCGGCAGCTTGCAAAGGCCGCCACAGGTTTTGCGAAAGGGATGGCCGCGGTGGACATGCTGCACGCCGCCGTTGTGGACGCGCGCATAGAGCGCCTGGTGCTGGAGCGCATGCCTGCTTCTTACCGCCAGTTCGTGCTGGCGCCTCTTCACCGGAACATTCATTCGATCGCTCTTTCGAAGGTGCTCCGTGCGTACGATCTTCCGAATCTGGCGGCGGAGCGCAAAGCGGCCATCGTGAATCCGGTGGATGCCATGGGACATCCGTTGAACCATGCTGCGGCTCGCCAGCTATACGGTGAACAACTACGGCTGCGGCGCGAGACGGACCCGATCAGCGTTTTTCGCTCCGACTTCTGAGCGCCCGGCATTTTCGCTTTTCAGATCAACTTGTATCGAAATCGTCAATGTCGTAGACTTCGAGCAGGAGATTAAATGGGCATCGATCTCACGCGTGACATTGTTCTGCGATGGGAAGATCAGGACCCCGCCTTGGCGCCGTTGTTAAAAGATGGGGGCACGGACGTGGTGCTGGTCGACAAACCCGTCGATGCGTTTCTCCAGGCATGCCAAAAGGTGGGGCTGCGTGTGGCCTCGTCCGATGAAATCGTTCTGTCCGGCTTGCAGGAGTTTCGAAATGCGGGCGCGCGTCCAGCGGCTCTGACCGAAGGCCTGTGGCCGGGAGTGAGTCGCGCGCCGAATACGACCGACGCCGAAGACGTCGCCAGTGCAAGCCATCAACCGTGGGTGGACGCGAATGGATTTCGTATTGCCTGGCTGAGAGCGCTTTGCCCGGAACGGCAGCCGGCATTGGCCTACAAGCCGGACGAGCACTCCGGAGTTTCCCCGGACCGGATTCTTCCCTACGATTCGCTCGAACTGGCATTAGTTGAGGCGTGGGTGAGCGGGGCCAACTATGTTCTGGCGGTGGAGCCGCGCTACCGCAAGGCGCTGGTGGACGGCGACGCAAAGGCGATTGAGGCATGGCGCCGCATGGGCCGCTCGGCACGCTGGCTGAAAGAACACAAGCCGGTTTTCGGCCATCCGTTCTTTCCCGCTATCACCATGCTAGTGGATGAGGGCGAACTCAGCGCCGAACTCGCAAATCTTGCCTTTCGCCAGAATGCCTGCCCGGCGCTCGAGCCCGCGACTCGCCCACCGGCGCCCGATCCAGGCAAGCGTCCCGTAGTGGTTGCCGCCAGCCTGAATGCGCTGGCGCCCGCCGTGCGCAGCCGGATTCTCGCTCACGCGGAAGCGGGCTCCACGCTGATCGTCGACCGGGAGGATGATAAGCCGTGGTGGCGCGTTCCGGCATTGAAACTGGAGCGTGAGGAGCCGGACCGGGAAACCTACCGGCTGGGCCGCGGAAAGGTAATCGCATATCGCGAAATGATCTCCGACCCAAGCGATTTCGCTCTGGACCTGGTTGACGCCGCGACTCATCAGCGCCGGGCAGTCAGAATATGGAATGCGTTGAGCGTGATCGCAACCGTGACATCCGGCCCGGCGTCGGGGCCGTTCCGCGCGCGCGCCATTGTGCAAGCCATCAACTATGGACGGAGCTTGCGGCATGAGATTCTGATGCGAGTTTCCGGAGGGTACTCCTCCGCCGTTCTCCTGCGGCCCGAGGGAGAGCGCGTACAACTGAAGACTGCCCGGCGCGGCACCGGGACCGAATTCACTATTCCTCATCTGGAACAGGTGGGAATTGTACTGTTCAGTTAGATCTGTTTTTTTAAAGGGAGCAATTTTGCGATGACTCTCTCGCGACGTGAATTCCTGGGGGCGGCAGGCGCTGTCGCAATCCCTTCTTTGGATGGTGCGTTCGCGCGGCCCGCAAGCGCGCGTGTGCCCATGCCTTTTTTTGGGTTGCATCGTTTTATTGAGGAGAACCCGAAAGCTGTTTTCATCAGGCGGACTCACGTTCCGCATAAGATGGACGCCCCAGCCAAACTACGCGAGGGCCTGAATCTTGCGCGCGAGATCTTTGTCCCGCTGGAGAGTGCGGGCGTGCCAGTTACGCACCGCGTGGTGTTGAAGCCAAATTTCACCAGTGTCCGGAACCGGCGGACGCATGAAGAGAACTGGGGCACGGGAACGGATCCGCAGTTCTATGAAGGAATAGTGATGGGCCTGAAAGAAATCGGGCTCAGAAAGTTCCACTTCATCGAGGCGAACAACTACCCGACGTGGAACTACCGTGGCTTCGTGGACATTAACGAACGTCATGGCATTGTCATGAACGAGACCGATCGCCGTCCACGCCACTTCCGGGACGGTGACGGCATCACGTGGAGCAAAGTGCCGGATTCCGTGGTCTACACGCGTGTGCCACACTATGCCCCCGTCAATGAACCCGACACCTGGCTGTTGAACATCGCCAAGTGGAAAGCGCACGGAATGTGCCTCACACAAGCTGTCAAGAACGAACAGGGTCTGGTTGTCTTGCCGTTTGTAAGATTCTGTTCCGGGTGGCAGGGGGTCACCGGCGTTCCGGAGGTGATGAAGCCGGAGATCAATCCGCGGGCCGAGACGCTCATTAAGAACTTCTTCGAACGGCACAAGAAGATGGGATACGCGCGCTACGACAGCCCCGCGCGGCTCAGCCCCATTCACCAGGAGATTTGGGCGCATAAAACATGCGATAACCAGAGTGTTTTACGCACCGGCCTGTCGATGATCGAAGGGATCTACTCGCGGGACGGAGACGGCTTCGGCCAGGGAGACGACTACCTGACGAACCTGGTGCTTTTTGGAATCGACAAGTTCCGGCTCGATGTGATCGGGCTCTACCTTGGAGGGCACGAACCGGGCAATGTCGCACTGTACCGGATTGCCAAAGAACGCGGTCTATCGGACACGTTCAACCCATGGGAGATTCCGGTATTTGAGTGGGTCGATGGGGCCGCAGTCCCGCGAAAGCTGACGGACTTCCCGCGAACACCCTTAAAAACCTACTACCTCCAAAAAGATAAAGAACCTCTCTACCACCTGGTGGACGAGCCGTTCGATTACGACCGGAATAAGATCTGAGCGGGAAAGCCGATTTCGCTGGCCCACAGCACTGCTGAGGACGTCGAATCCGTTATTCTGGATGTTGAGACGCGCATGCAACGAAGCATCGGGAACGTAGGCCTGTCGTCACAGGATGTTCGACGGCAATACAATCAGCCGTTGAAACCTAAACATCCACGGTGGGAGTTGTTTTGAGCGCCAGAACATGAACCCGCGCCCGGAGCATTTGGCCGATTTCGAGAGGCCGCCGGCCGTCGAGACTGTATTGTCTGTTCAGTTCGAGCCGCTGCCATTGCTGCAGACTGCCCACTTTGGTCTCCTTTGGAACGAGTTCAGGATGTCGTTTCCGAAGACGGAGGAGCGGCCGCTTCATCAAGAACTGGCGCGAGGTCGGTCAAGATCCGTATCCGCATTACGAAAACTTCCACCCTAACTTCGACCGGGATTACCGAATCTTCATCGACTTCCTTGCCAACAACCAACTTGGCACGGCGCGCGTCAACCAGTGTGAAGTGATCTATGTAAATCACATCCTTGCTTGAGGGATGGGAGCAGTATGGTGACGTCGATAAGATCTTCACTTTCTGGCAGTCGCCCAATCTCGCTCCACCGGGATTGCCTGAAGATCTGCGGCTGCACTCAAGGTTCGTGATTCCGTGATTCGAGGCGAGGACGGCGGACCAATTGGCAGGCTCCATGTTGACCTGCAGCCGGCCGTCAGGACATCCGATAATCATCCGATGTACGTCCTGCACCTGACCGCAAGGGGTCAAGTTGGGGAAGGGGTCGATTTTTTCGACATCGGACGGGAGTGGATCGTCGCTTCCTTTGAGAGACTGACCACCGACGCAATGCATCAAATCTGGAGGATCAAGAAAGATGGCAAGCACAGCGACCGCTGAACTCACGATCCAGGAGCGCGGGATTCTTGCAACTGGTGCGTCCGCCAGCTACTTGGACTGCTTTTCGAATGCTGATCGCGTCTTCGTAAGCATGCTTCCGCAACCAATGCCGCGGCGGCGCAGGTACGATTCTCGTAGCAAAACCTACGCGATTGACTGGCAGGACTACGGTCAGCCACTCCCCGTGTGGTTCGACCCTCTGATGCAGGGTTTCGTCGATTTGCTAACGCTCCCACCGAACTGGGATAGCTATGGCGCGGGCGCGGTCGACGCGAGGGTGGTTCATGCGGCTATCAACTTTATCAACGGCTTCCTCCGTCCCAGTTCACCTGCGCCGCGTGTCGTGCCACTGTCGAGTGGCGGTCTTCAACTTGAATGGCGCCGGAAAGGCGTCGATCTTGAAATCGTGTTTGATCGGGACGCAAAGCCTTTCTTCTACTGGCGCGATCGCGTGAGCGGAGAGGAGTCTGAACACGCGCTTCGCGAAAGCAGCGCGCTCCTTAGGATCCGCATAGAAAATCTGGAATAACGGGCCACCGGATCGAATGGCGACCCGCAGCTTTCAGGATGATCCAACAATCAATTGTTGGAGACGAACGTCTCCTTGGTTGCATCCCTCTGACTTGGGTCATTTGGGAGGAGCAAGGAAACGCGGCAATTTCTTCTGCCGCCTTCAAGGATGAATCTCGACAGCCGGAAGATTGTCTTCGGCCGTACCCAGGCTACGGTTTGGCCGCGATAACTGCCTCGCACGCAAGATCGCTGCAACAGGCCGTGGCACGCGATCCGCTCCCCGAGGAACCAGCACACGGTATTGTATATGGCCAAAAGAAGCGGGGTGGCATTGCCGGCAAGCTTCGCGATGGTGCTGTCTGGGTCGTCGTACCGATGCAACCGAAGG
>CAADGY010000167.1 GCA_900696665.1 uncultured Acidobacteriota bacterium | reverse complement strand
TCCAAATCCGTCGAAACACGGTTTTCCCCGGAGGCCCTCTCCTGCATAGTGCGAATAAGGACTTGTTCTCCCTGGGCCGTCACGTCGAGTGGAGTTTTTTTGTCATCCGTGTCGGCTTCGCTGCGCTGAAGCGCGCGAACGGTCTTACGGCCGGCAATTTTTACTTCGGTGATGTCGGCGCCGATGACACGTGTGTTGCCGCGCAGGTTCTCAATGATGACTCTGACATTCTTGGGTGCGGGAACGCTGCGCTCGGCCAGGGGGTAGTCATAAGGCTCGCCGAAGACTTCGATGCCTCGCGCCATGATCCGCGCACGCGGCCACCAGTCCCCGCGCTCGTGAAGGAAACGCGCCGTGGAGCCGATCAGCACAAGGAGAATCACCAGGGTCCACTCGCCTCCGGAGATGCCGGAGGTTGGCAGCGGGCGCGCGCGGGCAGCCCAGATGACGATTTCAAACAGCCGCAGCACACCCCATCCGACAAGCAGGAAAGGCCAAAAGCGGGACAAAAGATCGATGATACGCAAATCGGGCCGCAAGTTGTATAGCAGGAACACCACACCGATGAGGATCAGCAACATCGGTCCGACGATGGAGCGGGGTCTCATGGCAACCTCTCTGGTGGAGAACCGGGGATGGGAGCGGGCTGGCGGATGACGGCCCGCTCCAAAAGCTTCAAGAGCCCATAGAGAATAATCAGAACCGGCCATGTCTGGCGGAACGGCGGTCCGCCCGCGTGGTCGACGATGAACAGTACGCCGAGAGCAATGAGAACGATGGGCCCGCGGATCGCCTGCACGAACGCTAGCCTACTGTTGTTCATTGTTCGCCTCCCGCCGTACCACCTCGCCTCCGGAATCCTTAAACCTCACATAGAGCATGTAGCCGCCGAGTGCGATCAGAAACACCGGCCAATAGCGCAATACGTAATAGAAGTTGAGCAGATCGAGATTATTCAGCAGAAACAGCACGC
The DNA here is from genome assembly GCA_900696665.1 of uncultured Acidobacteriota bacterium. Lineage (GTDB taxonomy): Bacteria > Acidobacteriota > Terriglobia > Bryobacterales > Bryobacteraceae > CAADGY01. Next base: position 16,378 of record CAADGY010000167.1, on the reverse strand, counting down.
CGAGCACGATCAGTACAACCGGGGCAACCGGCGAATTGGTCTGTGTGCCGCGCATCGGAACCAGGCTGGAGAACTCGTCTACCGGCTGGCCCAATTGGCGTTTTCTGGCTGTATGGTAGGCCTCGAACGGCATGTAAAAGTACCAGACCGCCGTGACTAGACCAAATACCGGCTCCAGGCCGCCCGCGGCGCCGCTGCTGAGAATGCTGATCAGGAATCCGAGAATGATCACGTGGATCAGCCCCTTGGCGTACTGGCCGTTATAAATGGCTCCCACGCCTGGTATCAGGCCCAGAAGAAAGGCAAGTCCCGGGGAAGCACCGGGATCAGACGATCCCGGTGCAGGCGCCGGGGGGGCAGTCCATGGAGAATCGGAAGGGGGCGCCAATGCCGGCTGCGCCGGGACGTGTTCCTCACAGTAGATCGTTCCCTGGGCCGTACGAGCGCAGTTTTGACATAGGGCTTTGCCGCAACTCCGGCAGTACGCTGCCACCGCTAATTCAGGATGATTGACACAGTTCATTGGTTTGACCCTCCTTTGGGCGCCAGTTCCAAAGAACCGGGCGCGCCTGACATATCACCGGCGCCTGCGGCGCCAGCCGGGCTGTTGGAGCCCGGAGTAGCCGAAGGAGCCTGTGCGGCAGGGTCTGTTGCCGTAAGGTCTTTCAGCTTGGATTGAATCTCGACAAAGAACCGCATGCTCTCGTAGTACTTAACGCCGCGGTCCCAAACGCGATGAACCTTGTCTTCCACCACTCCCCACACTCTTGCCGGCCGGAGGTCGTCTACCGTCAACTGCCGGATGGGAATATTCAGGAACTGGCTGAGCATGGAAAAGGACAGGATGGTCATCGCCATTCCCATGGCAAAGCGTGGCTGGAGGATGGGGCCGAAAATCCGGTGGAAGCGCGCCATCGCTCCCCGGCGGCGGCGCAAGCCGGCGGGGATGTTGAAGGCGATACGCGTCAACAGTTCGTGCGGCGGCTCCACCGCGCTGGCGCGGCCGATAAAGGTGACCGCCAGTGAACAGTCCCGTGCCAGCCCGGCGCAAGTCTCACATTCGCCGAGATGCTGTTCGGCGCCGGACTTGCGGTCCGGCGCGAGGGTGCCGTCGACGTAGTCGCAGAGCAGAGTCTCGAATTCCGCGCACTTCATACAACTACCCTCTGCCTTCTCAACAAACGGGCCAGTTCCGCCCGCCCCCGGTTCAAGCGCGATTTAACTGTTCCTTCCGGGACTCGCAGGATCCCGGCAATCTCCCTATACTCAAGCTCCTCTATATCCCTGAGGATAACGGTCTCACGCAACTCGGGAGAAAGTTTCTGGAGCGCATGCTGAAGCAGTTCGCTTGCTTCCCGCCCAGCCAGGATGCCATCGGGCCTTGTTGCTGGCGTGGCGCTCACTTCCAACACCGCCAGTTGGTCCTCGATGGAATCGCTTGCCCGGTCCATGCGGCTGCGGCGGTAGTGGTCAATCAGCAGGTTACGCGTCAGGCGCGTCAGCCATACGACGAAAGAACCCTCACCGGCGCGAAAACTGCCGATGGACCGGAACACGCGCAGGAACACCTCCTGCGTGAGGTCCTGGGCTTCACCATCGCTGCCGGTAAAACGGTAGCAGATGCCGTAGACACGGCGAGTATGAATCTTCACCAGATCTTCCCAGGCGGATTCGTCGCCGGCCAGGCATCGCTCGATCAGGTTTGAATCAAGATCCAACACTTTCCCCGGCAATTGTAGGCAATCCCGTCCCGCTCTCTCTTCCGCCCACCGTCCGGAGGAGGCGCCGGCAGTGGACATCTGCGCAAATGCGGTAAAGGCTGCCATAAAGATCTTCGTTCCAGAAGCCCGACCGAAGGTCCAGGACTACGAGTGCTTTCTTCGGCTTCCAGTAAGTTAAACGAGGATCTATCATTAGAAGTTCGCTCGAATGTACGTCCCTGGAAATGGGACGGCACCGGGGCGCCGTGATTCTGTTTCCGTGCAGATTTTATTCTATTGCAGCAGCGGCCAACCCAATGAGGGGAAGATGAGCTTACGCCGTCCACCGGTTCGCGGGGAGGGTGTATCCGGATAAACAAGAAGCGTACCGCCATGATCGCCATTGGCGTGGTTTGCGTGGCGGCGGTGATCCTTGCGCTGGTCAGGCTGCGGGGTTTCGATTGGACCAAATTCTTTGCTGCTTTTCGGGATCTCAACTGGGGATGGCTGGCCGCATCCGCTTTGATGGCGCTCGGGACCTACGTGGTGCGCGCGGAGCGTTGGCGGGTGATGATCCGGCCGATTTGCCCTGGGGCGGGCTTCTGGGGTTTGCTGGTATCTACTGCCATTGGATTCACGGCACTGGTGCTTTTCGGGCGCCCGGGCGAATTTGTTCGTCCCTATCTGATCGCCACCAAGAATAAGCTCACGGTAACTTCGCAAGTCGCCGTGTGGTTCCTGGAACGTATCTACGACCTGCTGATTGTACTGGTATTGTTCGGGTTTGCGTTGACGCGTGTGCAGGCCTCCGGCGCCAGTCTAGGCCCCGATATACGGTGGCTCCTGCAAACCGGCGGACACATCGTGGGCATAGCGGGCACCATCTGTCTGGTAGTCCTGATCTTTCTGCGCTACTTCTCAGAGACCTTCCGCCGGCGGATTACCGATGCGCTCGGAGTCCTGCCGGCCCGCCTGCAGGAACCAGCAGTGAAAACAGTGGATGCGCTGTTTGAGGGCGTACAGTCGGCCCGGAGCGGAACGTTCGTTGTACAGTTGGTTCTTTACAGCATTGCCGAGTGGATTGTCATAACAGCTTGTTTTCTGTTTCTTTTCTGGAGCTTTCCCGATACCGCGGCATTTACGCTGACCGATGTTCTCATATTCTTGGGGTTCGTCGCGATCGGAAGCGTTGTGCAGATACCCGGCATCGGGGGCGGTATGCAAGTTGCATCCGTAATTGTTTTAAGCGAGGTTTTTAGTATCAGATTCGAGTCGGCTAGCGCGCTTGCCATACTTCTATGGGCTATTACATTTTTAGTAATTGTGCCGATTGGGCTTTTGCTGGCCTTCCACGAGGGATTGAATCTGCGTAAGCTGCGCGACATTGAGCAAAAGAGCGAAATATGATCTGTCCGTTTTGCGGTTTTCGCCAGGACCGGGTAATCGACTCCCGCGAGAGCAAGGAGGGCGACGTCATCCGGCGGCGACGGCAGTGCCTGGAATGTGAGCGCCGTTTTACGACTTACGAGAGAATTGATGAAATTCCCTACATGGTCGTCAAGAAGGATGGCCGGAGGGAGAAGTTCGACCGTCAAAAAGTATTAGGAGGATTGCTGAGAGCCTGCGAAAAGCGGCCCGTGCCCATGGGCAAACTGGCGGAAGTAGTAGACGAGGTGGAAGGCAGGTTGACAGAGACGCAGGATCGAGAGCTACCTACTACAATAATAGGAGAAATTTTGATGGAGCGTTTGCGGGCGTTGGACAAGATTGCCTATGTTCGCTTCGCCTCTGTCTACCGGGATTTTCAGGACGTGGAGGCTTTTTTGAATGAACTGAAGAACCTGATTGTGCACAAGCGGGAGAAACGCCCGCTGTGATGGACAATGACGGTGCCAGGCCTGCAAAATATGTAACCAAAACGTTCTGGAAACATCTTTCAAACAGAGACTTAACTTCGCTGCCGATCAGTGATATAATCGAACCCGAAATAAAGCTATTCGAAACAAGGGCGTTTTGTGTCTTCGATTCTGACCTGCTCGGCGGGAGTCAGTTTATGGTCGTGCCCTAGGAATCTTTCACGGTGGGGGAAGTGAGTCGGAAGTGGATCATTTCGAAGATCAATATATAGGCGATAGTCATGAGCCGTTAGGGCTTACCTTTGATGAGGAACCCAACTTTTTTCACCCGGAGGAAGCGCATGACGAGGAGTTCCCGGCTGCGCATCAGGTGGAAGAATCCATCTACACGGACGACCCTGTTCGTGTATACCTGCGGGAGATGGGTGCTGTACCCCTGCTGACCAGGGAAGGCGAGGTCGACCTCGCTCACAAGATGGAGCGTGGAAAGCTCCGCATGCAAAAGGCTATTAGCCGGTCAGCATTGGTACAGCAAATGGTCGTCGAGTACGCTGAACAACTCAAACGCGGCGATATCGACTTGGAAGATCTGGTTGACCTCGGTGACGTTGAAGAAGGTAGCGCGGCGGAGACGAAGCGCCGGAGCGATGTGCGCCAGCAGTTCGCCGACTGTGTCCTGCTATGCAGGCGGCAGCAGCAGCTCACTGAGAAGCTGAACGCAGCCAATGGAAACAACAAGAAGATCCGGAAGCGGGCCTTGGGAAAGCTGAACCGGTGCCGCGTCGAGACGTCGCGTACGATCCGGGCGATTCCGTTCAACGCGCATCGCTGGCGGGAGTTTGCCAAGGAGATTGAGCGCACGGTGGATGACGTCGTGCAACTTGAGGCGGAGCAGCGGAAGCTGGAGGAGAAGGGCAATCCCGCTCTGCAGGCCAGAATTCGGGAAATCCGGCGGGAAATCCGCAAGCGGGAGGCCGTCGCGGGCGCCTCCGTTCCGGAATTGAAGCATAGCCTGAGCGTGATCCGGCACGGCGAATTGGAAGCTGAACGGGCGAAGAAGGACCTTGTCGAAGCCAACCTGCGTCTGGTGGTCTCGGTGGCGAAAAAGTACGTGAACCGCGGTTTGCATCTCCTCGACCTGATCCAGGAAGGCAACATCGGTCTCATGCGCGCCGCCGACAAGTTCGAGTATCGCCGCGGTTTCAAGTTTTCCACGTACGCAACGTGGTGGATCCGGCAGGCGATCACCCGCGCGATTGCGGATCAGTCCAGGACCATTCGAATCCCGGTGCACATGAACGAGAGCATGAACAAGTTTCTGCGTGCCACGCGAGAGCTCGAAAAAGAGATGGGCCGGGTGCCGACCAATGAAGAGATCAGCCGGCGGATGGATATTCCGGTGGAAAAGGTTCAGAAGTTGAAAACCATCTCCCGCGATCCGGTTTCGCTCGAAACCCCTGTGGGCCGGGACGGCGAATCCGCTCTGGGTGATCTCATTGAAGACCGGTGGGTCGGCTCTCCAGTCGACGCGGTTATCGATTCCAACGTAAAAGACGAAACAGCAAACATTCTGAAAACGTTGTCTCCCAAAGAGGAGAAGGTGATTCGTCTCCGTTTCGGCATCGGATGCGAACGGGAGCACACGCTCGAGGAAATCGGCCAGGAGTTTGACGTGACGCGGGAGCGAATTCGTCAGATTGAAGCCAAGGCTCTACGGCAGTTGCGTTCTCCCGAGCGGGCGCGTCATCTTCGTGCGTTACTCGCAGCCCGGTAACGCCGGGAATATAAAGCGGATTTAATCGGCAAAGACTGGTAAGGGAAGCTGGTCTTTCTGTCCATCGGGTGTTCCTTCAGCTGCTGCCGCCACTCAATTCGAACCGTTTAATTGTGAATTGGAGGGCCTGAGTGTGGCGATTGCTATAATAAAAAGTTCCGTATGCCGGAAGCTGGGAAAAGAATTCTATTGCTCACCCCTCGGGGCTTCTGCGCGGGTGTCGTGCGCGCGATCGATGTGGTGAAAATCGCCCTCGAGCTTTTCGGCCCTCCTATTTATGTACGCAAAGAGATCGTTCATAACCGGCACGTTGTGGACGAATTGCGTAGCGCCGGAGCGATTTTTGTAGAGGAGTTGGGCCAGGTGCCGTCGGGTGCACGCGTTATTTTCAGTGCGCACGGCGTTTCTCCCGCAGTTCGAACTGAAGCCGAAGAGATGGGACTTCAGGTCATCGACGCCACTTGCCCGCTGGTGACTAAGGTACACTTCGAAGCCGTTAAGTTCGCCCGGCTTGGCTACACTATCGTTCTCATTGGACACAAGGACCATGACGAGGTGATTGGCACACTTGGGGAAGCGCCGGAGTCCACACGCCTAGTCTCAACGGTCGAAGATGTGGACCATCTCGAAGTTGTGGACCCGGCGCGCGTGTGCTACCTCACACAGACGACGCTCAGCCTGGATGAGACCAGGGACGTGGTAGCGCGGCTGAAGGAGAGATTCCCGGAAATTCATAGTCCCCCTGCGCAGGATATCTGTTATGCCACGGAAAACCGCCAGATGGCGGTGAAGGCCGTCGCCTCCACCTGCGATCTGCTTCTGGTAGTTGGATCACAGAACAGTTCGAACTCGAGGCGCCTGGTGGAAGTCTGCCAGAGGGAAGGAGTGCCCGCTTATTTGATCGACGATGCCACCGAAGCCCACCCCGCGTGGTTTGAGGGAGCCCGGACGGTTGCGGTAACCGCGGGAGCGTCCGCGCCCGAGAATCTCGTTTCATCGTTGATTGAGTTCCTGAAGGTCCAAGGATTTCACACGGTAGAGGAGATCAACATTAAAGATGAGGATGTCCGTTTTTCGCTCCCTGCCGGTTTGGAAGCGCCGGCGTCCCGCCTGACGATAATCGCATGAGCGCCACCGGGACCCGCCTGAGGGAGTCTGTTTCCGAGGCTGCATCGCGGTGTGCCCGGCGAGCGGCGGACGCGCTGCTGAGACTGCAAAATCCGCAAGGCTACTGGTGGGGAGAACTCACTGCGGATTCCACTCTCGAATCCGATTACATCCTGCTTCAGCTTTGGCTCCATCCTCCGGATGACGACGGCATCTGGCGCCCTCCCAACAGGCAGCGAATTGATCGCGCCGTACGCTCGATTCTGAAACGGCAACTAGCGGGTGGCGGATTTAACATTTACGAAAAGGGTCCCGCCGATCTGAGCGCGACGGTCAAAGCTTACTTTGCGCTCAAGCTGGCTGGTGTCCCGGCGGACGATCCGGCTTTGCGCCAGGCGCGCGGCATCATCCTGTCGCTAGGCGGCATCCAGGCGGCCAACAGCTATGTCAAGTTGAACCTGAGCCTGTTCGGCCTGTACCCACGGGAGCACTGTCCGTCAATTCCTCCCGAAATGCTTCTGCTCCCTGCAGATTTCATCTACCGCATGTCCTCCTGGACCCGTGCCATCGTGATTCCGCTATCCATCGTGCACGCGGCCGATCCGAGGCGGCCGGTCCCGGCCGGGTTCGATCTCAGGGAGTTGTTCCTGGTGGGCGCCAGCCCCGCATTCCGGCGCAGCACGAAGCTCTTCAGTTGGCGGAACTTTTTCCTGGGGATAGACAGAGGATTGAAGTGGTGGGAACGCCACGGTTCGCGGCGGGTGCGCGCGCGGGCGGTGAAACGGGCCGAACAATGGATATTGGAGCGCACCCGTTTCAGTGACGGCCTTGGAGCGATTTACCCGCCTATGATGTACCTGATTATGGCGCTGGATGTACTCGGCTACGCGCCGGAACATCCGGAACGCCAGGAGGCGCAACGGCAGTTCGACAATCTGATGGTGGACGACGGCGAACGGTTCTTCTTCCAGCCTTGTTTTTCACCGGTGTGGGATACCGGCATTGCGATGCAGGCGCTGGGGGAGTCCGGCTGCGCACCGGAAGAGCCGTTAGCCCAGGCGGCGGACTGGCTCCTCACCAAAGAAGTCCGGCGGAAAGGGGACTGGAGCGTAAAGCGCCCGGACCTGGAACCCTCAGGCTGGTACTTCGAATTTGCCAACGAGTTTTACCCCGATATCGACGACACGGCGCAGGTACTGCTCGGATTGAGACATGTACGCGCCAGAGATGCAGCGGCGCAGCAGGCTTGTGAACGCCGGGCGGTGAAGTGGCTGCTGGGTATGCAGTCCAAGGACGGGGGATGGGCTGCGTTCGACGCCGATAACAACTGGACGCCGCTCAGCTATGTGCCGTTCGCCGATCACAACGCCATGCTCGATTCTACCTGTCCGGATATCACCGGGCGGGTGCTGGAGGCGCTGTGTGTATACGGCCTGGATCGTGCGTCGCCGGCGATCCGGCGTGGTGTCAAGTACCTCCAGCGCACCCAGGAGGCGGACGGGAGTTGGTACGGCCGGTGGGGTGTGAACTATATCTACGGAACGTTCTTGGCGCTTCGTGGCTTGCAGAGGGCGGGAGAAAGCAACCGTGAGGCCTATATCCTGAGGGCTGGCGAATGGCTGCGGTCCATCCAGAACGCCGATGGAGGCTGGGGGGAGGACTGCGTCAGCTACCAGCAGGGTTCGTTTGTCCCGGCCTGCAGCACTCCTTCCCAAACCGCGTGGGCCATCCTGGGATTGCTCGCCGGAGGCGACGGCGATAGCCTCAGTGTGCGAAACGGAATTGAGTACTTGATACACACACAGCGGCCGGACGGTACGTGGGAGGAAGATCTGTCTACGGGCACCGGCTTCCCGCGAGTGTTCTATCTTGCTTACCACCTATATCGCAATTCGTTCCCGCTGCTGGCTCTGTCCGTATACGTCAACTCGCACCCCGCCGCTGGAGGGGCTGGCAAATGAGATTTCCGCTATCGATGACTGCTGGTATGGCCGGGTATATTGCCCGAAATAAACTGCGGCCGAAACCGGAGTGGCAGCTAAACCGGAAGAACGGAACCGATGTCTCGAGCCCTTTCCGGATCATACACAGTTCTGTGGAACGGACGCGGCGGCCGGAGCGGCACCCGATGATCGGGAAGCGGTTTCCACTGGTGCTGATGCTGGAGCCGCTGCATGCGTGCAATTTGACGTGCACGGGTTGTGGACGCATCCGCGAGTACGAAACCAGCATTACCGAGAAGCTATCGGTGGAACAGTGTCTGGCGGCATCGGATGAGTGCGGGGCGCCGATTGTTTCTATCTGCGGAGGTGAACCTCTGCTCTATCCCGAGATCGGGCGTCTTTCGGCGGAAATCCTGAAGCGTGGCCGGCACATTTATCTCTGCACGAACGGCATGATGATCGGCAAGCGGCTTGCCGAGTTCCAGCCGGACGGCCGCTTCTTTTTTAACGTGCACCTGGATGGCATGGAAAAGACGCACGACATCGCGGTGGAGCGCGAAGGCGTGTTCCGCCAGGCGATAGAGGGCATCCGCGCGGCCAAGCAGGCGCGGTTCAAAGTCTGCACCAACACGACTATCTACAAAGAAACCGACATGAAGGAGATCGAGGAGTTGTTCGAGTATCTGGAGCAGTTCGAGGTGGACGGCCACATGCTTTCCCCCGCTTACGGATATTCGGCGGTGAACGATCGCGAGATCTTCATGACGCGTGACGACGTGCATGAGAAATTCCGGGATATCGATCGCTTAGCCAGGCGCTTCCGGCTGAACAGCACCCCGGTGTACCTGGATTTTCTCAAAGGCGAGCGGGAACTGCCGTGCACGGCCTGGGGGAACCCAACTTACAATATCAAGGGTTGGAAAGGCCCATGCTATCTCATCACGGACGCGCATCACACTACGTTTGAAGACCTGATGACCAAAACACCGTGGGAGAATTACGGCAGTGGAAACGACCCGCGGTGCGAGCATTGCATGACACACTGCGGGTATGAGCCGTCAGCGGCTCTCGGAATCAACGCGAAATTCAGCGACAACTTCAGGCTGCTCTCCTGGGCGCTGCGATAGGATTTTCCTTGAGTCCCCTCTTTCGTGCCGCCGCCATATCCGGTCCTGCCCCAAGGAACCTGCAATCCGGGTCTCCTGCGCGGGTTGAGCCTCATCACGGGCTTGTGGGGCGGCTGTGAAGCCGGCGTTGGTGACGGGCGCATCGGGATTTGTCGGCTGGCATGTCGCCAAGCGGCTGTTGGACCGTGGTTACTCTGTTCGCGCGCTGGTTCGCCCCGGGAGCATGGTGCGCGATCTGGGCGTAGAAACCGTAACCGGCGATCTCCGTGAACCCGAATCTCTAAACCGGGCGGCGTCAGGCTGTGGCGTCATTTTTCATGTGGCAGCCGATTACCGCCTGTGGGCCCGGCGCCCGCAAGAGCTATATCTGTCCAACGTAAATGGCACGGCGAATCTGCTCGAAGCCGCCCGGAAGCAGGGCGTGGAATGTGTTGTTTATACGAGCACCGTGGGTTGTATCGGTGTGCCGGAAGGCGGCATCGGCGATGAGCGGGAACCGGTGACGCTCGAGGAAATGACGGGCACGTACAAGCGATCGAAATTCCTGGCTGAAAAACGGGCACGCGAGTTTGCCGAGTCGGGCTTTCCTGTGGTGATCGTGAACCCGACCACGCCCGTCGGCGATCATGATTTTAAACCGACGCCGACCGGCCGCATCGTGCTCGACTTTATCCGTGGAGCCATGCCAGCCTATGTGGATACCGGATTGAATTTTGTTGATGTGAGAGATACCGCGGAAGGCCATCTGCTTGCCCTCGAGCGTGGCAGGGCAGGGGAACGGTACATTTTAGGCGCGGAGAATCTCTCTTTGCAGGAGCTATTCGCACGCCTGGAGCGCCTCAGCGGAGTGCGCGCTCCTTCGGTCCGAATTCCCTACTTCATTGCGTATGCCGCCGGAATGGCCAGTACAGGCCTGGCCCGGATTACCGGTCGTGAGCCCAGGGCGCCACTCGACGGCGTTCGCATGTCGCGCAAGAAAATGTTCGTCTCGCATGAGAAGGCTGGGCGGGAACTGGGCTATGCACCCGCTCCGGTGGACGGAGCACTGGCGCGTGCGATCGAGTGGTTCCGTTCGAATGGTTATTGTTGAGGTGCGGAACATTCTAGTCATTGCGGCCGAACACAGCGAGCTATCGGGCTTACTACGCCATCTCGGAAAGGTGGAACGGCTGCGCTGGCCGCTCGACTATGCCGTGGTGGGCGAAAGGTCTGGCGAGCGCTGGTGGCTGCTGGCAAACGGAGCGGGGCGTGCCCTGGCCGGTGGAGCGGCGGATGCCGCGCACGGGAAGCAGCAGTTCGATTCCGTTCTCAGTATCGGGTTGTGCGGAGGTGTCGACCCCGCCCTGTCCGCTGGCGAAGTGGTTGTCGCCAGCGAGATTCTGGATATCGCCGGCGCAAAGAGACTGGCTGGAACGCGGCCGGCGACGGACCGCTCGTTCGCTTGCGGGTGTTTGGCTACCGTCGACTGCGTGATACGGACTACGTCGGACAAGGCTCGTATCCGTGCAATGGGAGCGGTAGCTGTGGATATGGAGGCGGCCGCCGTCGCGGGCCGTGCAGCGGGTTGGGGGATTCCGTTCTATTGCGTACGAGCGGTTTCCGACACCGCGGACGAGGCGATTCAACTGGATTTAAACGCCTGCCGGAGTAAAAGTGGACGAATTTGCGGCATGCGCGTTCTGGGCGCCGCGATGCACAATCCCAGGCGGTTGTTACCGGAGTTGATTCATCTGTGGCGCCGCAGCAGGCAGGCGGCCGATGCATTGGGGGACTTTCTTGCAGACTGCCGGTTTTGATGGCTTCATTCCTGCTGCGATGCGGGCAGCGGTGTATCGCGGTTCGGGCACTGTGTCGGTTGAAGAGATTCCTACTCCCGCCATCGGGCGTGGAGAGATACTCGTGCGGGTCGAAAGCTGCGGAATCTGCCACACCGACCTGAAGAAAATTGAATACAACCTTTTACCGCCCCCAAGAATCTATGGTCATGAGACTGCGGGTGCGGTCGTAGCGGTCGGGGAGGGCGTTCGAGCGTTCTCGATTGGCGACCGTGTAGTGGTGTTCCACCATGTCCCCTGCGGGACCTGCTTCTACTGCCGCAAAAAGCTGTATGCGCAGTGCGACCAGTATAAGAGAGTTGGAGTTACAGCCGGATTCGAGCCTGCCGGCGGTGGATTTTCCCAATACGTGCGAGTGATGGACTGGATTGTCGAGCGCGGTGTCGAAAAGATCCCGGATGGGGTTCCCTTCGATATAGCCTGCCTTGTCGAGCCCGTAAACACCTGCCTGAAGGCGGTGGTGCAGGCTGATCCACAGCGGGATGAGACGGTGCTGATCCTTGGGCAGGGGCCCATCGGCTTGCTCTTTACGATGTTGGTGCATCGCCTGGGGTCGACGGTCGTCGCGACGGATACCATAAGCGCGCGTCGTGAATTGTCTGTTCGTGCGGGTGCGGCGGAATGTTGGGACCCGCGAGCCGTCAGCTTACGTGATAAAATCTTCAACATCACCAAAAAGAGAGGAGCGGACCTTGTTATCGTGGCGGCCTCCGCTCCGGAACTGGCGCGCGATGCGATAGCGTGTTCGCGGCCGGGAAGCCGTATTTTGTTTTTCGCACAGACTTCGGACAAGGAGCGGATTGAGGTGTCCGGTGCGGATATCTGTGTGGGCGAGCGGGTATTATTTGGATCCTATAGCGCTTCGGTTGACTTGCAAAGGCAGTCAGCGGAGCTTGTATTTAGCGGCGAACTGCCGGTTGAAAATCTTATTTCCCACCGGATTCCACTTAATCAAATCTCCGCAGGCTTTCAACTGGCATTGCATCCCGACGCTAAATCCTTGAAGATAATAGTTCAACCACAGAGGTGGTCAGAGTGAAGACACAGATGATGGCTGCCGTGCTCTACGGCAAGGAGCATTTGCAGGTAGAAGAGGTAGCCATACCAGAGGTCCAAAGCGGTGATGTGCTCGTTCGCGTCAGAGCGGCGCTCACCTGCGGGACAGACGTGAAGGTATTTCGCCGCGGCTATCATGCGCGAATGATTGTACCGCCGGCCCTTTTCGGACACGAATTGGCGGGGGATGTAGTTGCGGTTGGCGCCGGGGTCAGCCGTTTCAGGCCTGGAGACCGCGTAGTGGCCGCCAATTCCGCTCCCTGTCTCGAATGTTTCTATTGCCGGCGCGGGCTGGAAAATCTTTGTGAAGATCTGCTTTTCAATAACGGGGCGTATGCGGAATACATCCGGATTCCGGGGCGTATCGTAGAGCGGAATACCTACGAAATTCCGCCCCACATCAGTTATCAGGATGCGGCGCTAATCGAGCCTCTTGCCTGTGTTTTGCGGGGCCTAGAAGAAACTGGGTTGCGCGCGGGTGACACTGTAGCCGTTATTGGATTGGGCCCCATCGGCTTGATGTTCGTGCGTTTGGCGAAAGTTTTTGGCGCGCGGGTGATTGCCTTTGGACGGCGGCCCACGCAATTGGAGAGGGCCATCAGAATGGGCGCGGAGGAGGCGGTTTCGACCGGCACCGATCCGAACCCCGTGAAAACGGCGAAGAACCTTACGAACGGGCGCGGTGTCGATATCGCGATCGAAGCGGTCGGCAAACCGGAAACCTGGGAGATGGCGGTAGGAATGGTCCGCCGCGGCGGATGTGTAAACTTTTTCGGAGGCTGCCCGAATGAAAGCCGGGTGACGCTGGATACCGCAACGTTGCACTACTCTGAAATCACGTGCCGGGCCAGTTTCCACCACACGCCGATGCACGTGCGCGCGGCGCTGGATGCGGTGGCCCGCGGCGACATTCGAGCGCGGGATTTTGTCAACGGCGAAGAGCCGTTGACCAATCTGCTGGAAGTGATGCGGCATCTGATGAGCCATAACGGCCATCTGAAAACCGCCATTCTGCCGTAACCGGATTTTGAGCGCATTTCTCTCACCGAGGGATTTCGTTGCATCTCCGGACAGCATGGACCGGACGTGGACGGAAGCGGATTCTCTAGCCTACACTCGCTGGCTGGCAACGAGCCATTACGAGAATTTCCACGTAGTTTCGTTCCTTCTTCCAAAGCGGCTTCACCAGGACTTTTACAACGTCTATGCGTTTTGCCGGTGGGCTGACGATTTAGGGGATGAGATCGGCGATCGCGCCGAGAGCCTGCGATTGCTCTGCTGGTGGCGCGGCGAGTTGTCGGCCCTCTACGATGGACAAGCGGCACACCCCGTATTCGTCGCACTCAGAACGACCGTGAAGCGCCACGGCCTGCCTCGCGATCCTTTCTCCAACCTCATCACCGCGTTCGAGCTTGACCAGACAAAAACACGGTACGAGAACTGGGACGAACTGTTTCATTACTGCCGCTATTCCGCAAATCCGGTCGGCAGGCTGGTGCTCCATCTCTGCGGCTATCACGATCCCGGGCGCCAGGCACTGTCTGATGCCACCTGTACCGCGCTGCAACTTGCCAATCACTGGCAGGATGTCGCGGTGGATCTCCAAAAGGATCGTTTATACCTGCCGCTGGAACTGCTGGCAAAGCATGCCTGTTCTGTTGAAGACATATTCGCGCGGCGGTTCACTCCGGCGTTTGCGGCCGCCATGCAGGAAGCGGTGGATGTCGCCAGGCGTCTGTTCCAAACGGGGTTGCCTCTGACTCGAACAGTGAATCGCCGGCTCGCAATCGATCTCGAGCTCTTCAGCCGCGGCGGAATGCGGATTCTGGATAAAATCGAACGGCAAGGCTACAACGTCCTGACCCAGCGCCCCTATGTATCCAAGGCGGAAAAGGTGTGGCTGCTTTTCGGGGCGGTAGCCCGAGCCGTGTTCTTGAGAGCGGCATGACGCAGACGCTCGCACAGAGCTACCGGTATTGCCGGCGGGTGGCGCGCGCCCGCGCTAAGAACTTCTACTATTCCTTCCTGCTGCTTTCACGCACGCAGCGCGATGCGATGTGCGCCGTGTATGCATTTATGCGCCAGTGCGACGACTTGAGCGATGATCCCGCCCGCGGGAGCGAAGAGGCGGCACGAGCCTCCCTCGAACGCTGGCGTGTGGATCTCGATCGAGCGCTGCGCGGAGATTACGGCGAAAACCCGCTATGGCCGGCCCTCGACGACAGTGTTCAACGCTACGGAATCCCACCGCAATACCTGCACGAGATGATCGACGGTGTTACGTCGGACCTGGAACCTCGCCGCGTCGAAACATTCGAGGAGCTTTACCATTACTGTTACCAGGTGGCGTCGGTAGTAGGGCTTACCGTCGTATACATTTTAGGGTTTCATTCGCGCGCTGCGTTGCCGCTGGCTGAGAAGTGCGGCGTGGCTTTTCAGCTTACGAATATCCTGCGAGACGTCCGGGAGGACGCGGAACGGAACCGCGTTTACCTTCCCGCCGAAGACCTGGCTTCTTTCGGCGTCGATCCCGGTGGGCTGGCCAAGGGGGACAAAACCGAAGCCTTCGCCCGCCTCATGGAATTTGAAGCGGGCCGTGCGTTCCGCTATTACCACGATTCTCTCCCGCTGCTGCAGATGGTCCACAACTCCAGCCGGGCCTCCCTGGAAGCACTGATCCGAATCTACTACCGCCTGCTTGTACGTATTCGGGATTCGGATTATGATGTGCTGCGCAGCCGCATCCGCCTCGCGCCGTGGGAGAAAATGGCGATTCTTGCCGGAACCCTCCTGGGCCGCCGTGACCGGTTCTGGCAAAAGCATGCCGCCATCAGCGGCCGCGCGGAGGATAAAAGCCCATGGTAGCTGCCGTCAGCCGCCGGGAGTTTTTCCGGAGGGCGTCAGCCGGCGCATTTGCTCGCACACGCCCGTCATCGAAGCCAAACATTCTGTTTTTACTCACTGACGATCAGCGATGGGATGCACTCGGCTGCATGGGCCGGCCCGTTATCGAGACCCCAAATATTGACCGGCTGGCCCGGGAAGGAGTGACGTTCGAAAACAACTTCTGTACGTCAGCCATTTGTATGACCAGCCGGGCCAGCATCTTTACCGGCCTGCATGAACGAACACACGGCATCAGCAGTTTCACGCGGGATTTCACACCGGAGCAGTTAAGCGCGACGTATCCGCAGATCCTCCGCGAGGCGGGGTACCGGACGGGATTCATAGGCAAGTATGGAGTAGGCAATAATTTGCCGGCTGCGCACTTCGATTATTTCAAAGGCTTCCCGGGGCAGGGCCGGTATTATCACGAGCGGAATGGAAAGACGGTACACCTGACGCAAATTCTGGGGGAACAGGCGGCAGAGTTTCTCGCAAGTACTTCGGACCATCAGCCGTTCTGCTTGTCCGTGAGCTTCAAAGCACCTCATGTGCAAGACGGTGATCCGCGCCAGTTTCTCTACGACCCCGCTTTGGAGGGCCTGTACCGCTCTGATTCCATTCCACCGCCCAAGACGGCGGAGGAACGGTACTTTGAGGCATTACCTTCATTCTTGAAGAACTCCGAGGGCAGGGAACGCTGGAAAATACGTTTTGCCACGCCGGAGATGTACCAGCGATCGGTAAAGGGATATTACCGGCTCATCACGGGCGTGGATGCGGTCGTCGGAAGCCTGTTGAAGCTGCTCGAAACAAGGCGTCTGCTGGACAACACGGCTGTGGTCTTCACGTCCGATAACGGCTTCTTTCTGGGCGAGCACGGGCTGGCGGGTAAATGGCTCATGCATGAGGAATCCATCAGAACTCCGCTGATCATCCGGGACCCTCACCTAACGTCCTCGCGAGGCGGCAGCCGGGTAAAGAGACCGGCGTTGAATGTGGATATCGCTCCCACTCTGCTCGGCCTGGCTGGTTTGGAGCCGCCCCGGGCGATGCAGGGCCGGGACCTTGCGCCGCTCCTGGCGGGTAAGAACGTG
>CAADGY010000166.1 GCA_900696665.1 uncultured Acidobacteriota bacterium | reverse complement strand
CGCCGTGCCGGTGCTGTATCCCAAACTGGGAATCGGCGTGCTCCAACTCCAGGGCGATGAACCGGACAAGCTCCTGACCTCCGCCAATCTGAACGGTCTGCCCCAGGTATTCTACAACGATCAGCCCGAGCGCAGCCTGGTGGTGAAGCAAAGCGGTCGCTTCGTGCCGAACCTTGGCAGCGACCTGTGCCGCGAGATTCTGGAACATCTGCGTCGCGAACACGGCTACGGCAATCGCGTCACCGGCAAGACCCTCGAAAATCATTTCAGCGGTTTGAACTACGGCTGGGAACGCGAATCCATCCGGCTCGGCCTGGCGATTCTGTTCCGGGGCGGCTCCGTGGAAGTCACGCATCAGGGCCGCAAGTATCGCAACTACACCGAGCCGGCCTCGCGTCCGCCGTTTGTGAACAATCCCGCCTTCCGGGCGGCCTCGTTCTCCCCGCGTGAGGCGCTTGATCTCAAGGTGCTGGCCAACGCCGCCCGCATGTATGAGGAAATCACCGGCAAGGACGTGGACATCGAGGAAGGCGCCATCGCGGTCGCGTTCAAGCAGGTGGCGGCGGCGGATCGCGAAAAGTTGCTGCCCCTGTCGGCCCGGTTGAATGCCCTGCATCTCCCCGGCGCGGATCTCGTGAAGCAGCAACTCGACTGGGTGGATGGCATCGCCGAGATGCCGCCGGACGATTGCGTGAAAACGCTCGCCAGCGAGGGCAAGGCGTATCAGGAGAATCGCAAGAAGACCGGGCTGCTGGAGAAAGCCGCCACGGACGAAAACATCCAGGCCATCGAACGCGCCCAGCGCGTCCTGAATGAGCAATGGCCCGTGCTGTCCGACCGGCAGCCGGATGCCGATGCCACCAAGGCGGCGGCAGACCTCCAGGATCTCCTGAAGTCCGACGACGCCCTCGCGCAGATCGAGGCCATCCGGCAGAACGCTGAAACCATCTCCGCCGGCTACCGCACGCTTTACCAGACGGCGTTCGAGAAACGGAAAACCGCCTACACCGAGGCGCGGGATCAGATCAAGGGCCGGCCCGAATGGCTGGACGTGGATAACGACCCGAAAATCACCCCGGAGCAAAAGGCGATGCTGCTCCAGCCGCTCAGTGCGCGGGCGGATGCGGAGATGGATCTGCCCGCCGGCGCCACGGTTTGTCGGAAGACCGGCGCCACGCTCGCGCAGTTGGACAGCGACCTCGACGCGGTGGAGGCCATCGCCCGGGGTGTGTTGAAGCGGATTCTCGACCTGATTGCGCCCGAGGAAAAGATCGAGCGCGTGTCCGTGGGCCGGCTGTATCCCGGACGCATCAAGACTCCCGAGGAACTCGATCAATTCATTGACAGCCTCAAGGAACGGTTGAGCAAGATTCTGGCGCAGGGAGGCACCATCATACTGGATTGAGGGAACCATGCTCGCCTACGAACTTGCGGTCCAAAATTTCGCTGTCGCCGAGCATTTGTTGCAGCTTCACGAATTGTTCCGTGGCCTGAAGGGCTTCGAGCCCAAGCGCAACTTATCCCTGGCGGTGTGTGAGGAGTTGTCCCTCCCTACTGAGACAGCCCTTCACCACGCGAAGAATGAACACTTGGCGTGCAGCATCAAGGCGACCGTCCCGCTGCCATCGTGTTTGATGGCCGATGGCGGCATCACGTTTCTGCTGCGCCAGGCCGTGCTCGTCTCCTGCACCGCGTTGGAATCTTTCTTCTGGGATGTCCTCCGTGAGAATGCGCTCACCGTGATCCGCGCCAAGGGCCGAAAAGCCGATGACACCCTGAAGGAAATCACCCTGACCCTGGACGATTACCTTTCCCTGGAAGGTTATGGCGATCCGGATGTCCGCTTGCAGCAGATCATTCTCAATCGCTTTCAGCGCGGCACACTTTACGACCTGGACAAGATTGACGAGATCGCCGGCATTCTGAACGTAAAGGACTTCTGGACGCCGGTCTCGGCGCAGACCGGCATTCCCACCAAGGAACTGCGCACGCGATTGGGCAATCTGATTCAGCGCCGGAATGAAATCACGCATCGCGCTGACCGTCCGGACAAACAAACCAAACCGGAGGAAATAGATTCTCATGGCCTCCGACTCATGAGCTACGCCTGGGCGACCGCGCACGTCACAACCGCCAAGTCCGTGGTGGCGGCAAGTTCGGACGTGTTCAAGAAGGCGATCACGCAGTTGCAGGGCATACTCGATGCCCGCGAAGAACAGAAGCTCGCCCGCCAAACGATTCGCTCCATGAAGGACCTCGACATCGAACTTCATAACCAGGCAGCCGACGAGGCCCAACCGCCCACTCCCGCACCATGAACGACGCACTGGTCCAATCCATTCTCGGGTTCACGCTGGACGCCCGCAAGACCCTCGAACGTGAGGCCGACGAGCAGTTGCAGGGCATCTATGGCTGGTTGCCGGACGGTGCGTTTACTCCGGCCAACCGTATGCCGGCGCTGGCGCAACTGCCGGAAGCGACGGAGACGCGGGCACGGCTGGAGCGATTCAAGGATGACGAAGCCACGGCGGGCGTGGATGCCAAGGCCGCCCGGAAGAAGCTGTTGCGCGAAGCGGCGTTCACCTGGCTGAACCGTCTCGTGGCGTTCCGCATGATGGAGGAGCGCCGGTTGCTCAAGAAAGTCATCTCCCAGTTGATGACGTCGCCGGCCTACATGTTCTGGTTGGCGGATGAGAAAGACCCGGAAGCCCGCAAGCTCCATGATGCCGGTGAAGTGCCGGCGAACCCGATGGGCGAAGGCCCGCGCCATGTCGCCTACCGGCGTTTCCTCCTGTGGCAATGCGGCGAACTGGCCCAGGATGTCTCCATCCTGTTCGATCCCGGCACGCTCGCCAGCCGGTTGTGTCCCCGGACGCCGGTTCTCAAACAACTCGTGGACGCCATGAACGCCGAGAATCTCGTCGAGGCATGGCAGGCCGGGAATGAGGAATCCATCGGCTGGGTGTATCAGGCGTTCAACGCGGAGGAATTGCAGGCGGCGTTTGCCGGCGCACGCGAACAGGGCAGGAAGTTTGCCCCGGAAGATATCCCGGCGGTGACGCAGT
>CAADGY010000165.1 GCA_900696665.1 uncultured Acidobacteriota bacterium | reverse complement strand
ATGGATTATGATCTGGGTTATATCGACCTGGAGGAGAAAACTTTGCAGCCCCTCGACAACCCCTTCGGGCCCAAAGTGTTACCTATGTCTTAGGAACAATCTGTTACCTATGTGTCCGGAATGGACATGCGTTGATTGGTGGACGGCATGGGACTCGAACCCACGACCCCGGCGTTGCGAACGCCGTGCTCTCCCAACTGAGCTAGCCGCCCACTCGTAGGATTCATTCCAAATATAGCACGGGTTTAGCGTGCTGGAGTCCGGCTGGCGCAACGGAAAAAGCTACAATATTTACAATAAATGACGCTGGAAGAGCAACTCGAGAAGATGCGGCGCGATTGGGACGAACGGGCCCGGGAGAACGCACGATATTATGTCAACACCGCCAAAACGGACTGGTCCGACGATGAATTCTTCCAATCGGGCGAGAAGACTGTTGCCGAGCAGATCCTGAACGATATGATCAACATCTGCCAGGGGAAAGAACCTCGCAAGATGAAGGTACTCGAGATCGGTTGCGGCGCCGGACGGATCACCCGCGCGCTAGCCGGTGTGTTCGGCGAGGTCCACGCCGTCGATGTCAGCGGCGAGATGGTGAAACTGGCCCGGCAGTCGCTTCAGGACCGGCCGAATGCCTTTGTCTATCAGAACAACGGCGCCGATCTGACAGTGATTCACGGAACGGACTTCGATTTTGCATTCTCGGCAATCGTGTTCCAGCACATTCCGAGCCGTGAGGTGATCGAGAACTACATACGCGAAGTACACCGCTTGCTCCGGCCGGGCGCCTTGTTCAAGTTTCAGGTGCAAGGGGATGCGACGCTCGAGACCGACCCCGGCGACACCTGGCTGGGCGTTCCCTTTTCTGATGAGCAGGCGGTGGACATGGCCATCCGCTGCGGGTTCGAGCCCCGGCATAGGCACGGTGCCGGCGAGCAGTATTTCTGGCTCTGGTTTTTCAAGAACCAGTAGGTTCAAGGTTGTTTTCCGGCATGCTTTCCTTCCTCCGGCCGGCCCAATACTTCCGCATCCGATCGGAGACCGCCTGCCGCTCTTCCGGCGACATTGCCTTTCTACCGCGCCGCCTTGGCTTCGACGCTGTTCCCGGCCTGTCCGATAGCAGCATACCTTCAAGGGAGGAAATCAGGTCGTCCAGCCGCTTCTTCTCTTCGTAAAGGTCCCGAATTGTCTTATACAGATCCATGCGCGACTCCGTCGCGTGCACTGCTGATTATGTCACAGGATTTGGACTTTTCCGGCTGGATTTTTGTGCCTGCCCCGAGCATTCGTACCAGTTTTCGAGATGGCATATAACCCGTAGGAATAGGCCCCTGGAACACTCATGGTACAAAAGAGAGTGAGTTCCGAGATGAATGATAACGATCTTTTTTCGCTCGCCGGCAAGGTAGCCGCTGTTGTCGGCGGTGGCGGTGTCCTGGCCGGAGAGATGGCCATGGGCCTTGCACGAGCCGGCGCCGATATCGCCATCCTCGATTACAATCCCGCGGGTGCTGAAGCCCGCGCCACGGCCATCCGCGCCCTCGGGCGCCGTGCACTGGCTGTGCAGGTGGATGCCACAAAAAAGGAAGACTTGGGTACCGCGCTAGACCGGATCCTGGCCGAGTTCGGACGAGTAGACATTTTAGTCAATGCCGCCGGCATCAACTCCGGCACTCCTTTCTTCGAGATCACGGAGGAGGAGTGGCACCGCATTCTGGACGTCGACCTGAAGAGTGTGTTCATCGCTTGCCAGATCTTCGGCAAGGCCATGGTTGAATCCGGCAATGGAGGATCGATCATCAACATCTCCTCCGCGTCGTCCGGTCCGCCCCTGTCGAAGGTCTTCACCTATAGTGTGGCAAAGGGCGGTGTGAATCAGATTACGCAGTTCCTTGCGCGGGAGTTTGCTCCCTATCGCGTACGCGTGAATGCCATTCTTCCGGGCTTCTTCCCGGCCGAGCAAAATCGCAAACTCCTGACGGCGGAAAGAACTCAACAGATCCTGAACCACACACCGATGAACCGTTTCGGGGAATCCAGCGAACTTGTGGGAGCCGCCGTATACCTGGCCTCTGAAAAGGCGTCTTCGTTCGTCACTGGGTCTATTCTGCGCGTGGACGGCGGTTACGGCGCAATGACCATCTGACATCAGAAGACTTACGGTTCCAGCCGCTGGGAGAGCACCGGTGCGGAATGTACCGTCACGATGTGCTGTCCGCGCGGCAGTATCAGAACATACCGTCCGTTGTTGGCGGGAGCCGGTGTTGCGTGCGGCGCGCCATCCACTTGCACCAGCGCCGGTGCGCTGTCCAGAACCGCAATGGCTCGCGTGTCCGAGTTATAGCTGAACTCCACGCCGTTTCGCATCGCAACGGCTGTCAGCAGCCCTCCATTGAAATCCAGAAGCCGGACCGGGGCCGCAGCCGGGCCGGATTCGACCGTGTGAGATCCCGGCGGCAGCCACAAAGTATCGTCGCTAAGAGCGGGCCAAGGTTTGCCGTCCACCAGCGCCCCGCCGTTCCACGGAATGCCGATGCCATAATGGGAATCCACCACCAGCTTCGACTCCGCCTGATCCAGCCGTTTTACGTGCGCGGCCGCGGAGGCAAGCAGCGGTACATCCTGAGGCAATATGGATTTCTCGAAGTACAATGCCACGCGGGGAAACACTCCGGAGCAGAGATGGACAAGTTGGAACAATTCCGTCCCGGTCTGCTGCTTGGTAGGGTAGACGTCCTGATACCGCTCCACCACGTTGATGTCGATACCGAGCTTGTCCCGGCGCGTTGTGATGGCGCCGTACTTCAGCCAGATTTCACGATAACGTTGGGGCCCGAGGTGCCACACTGTGGCGGGATCTTCGATGAGGAAGGTCATGTCGTTGCGCTCCAGCATCGGCATGAGCCGCGCGGCGTCCGCGCCGATCGAATCGCGCATCCGCGTGTCAAACCGGTCGTCGACATGCGTCAGCGTCAAGGCGAGGTGCGGCTTCGCCTGCCGGGACGATTGGAGAACAATGACCCATTCCTCCTGCATCTCCTGCGCGAGGCCCGCCCGGAACTCCAGAAATTTGCGCTGGAGGGACGGGTCGGGTTTTTCGCGGAATAAGGCGATCGGGTCCGTGCCGTGTTTGCGCTGGAACCGCTGCCGGACGTCGTCGTTCATCGGCGTGAACCGTGCGGGATTGCCGATGCCTTCGAGCGATTCAAAATAGAGTTCCGCCAGGTTGATGCCATCCCAGTCAAACCGGGAGATCAACTCGCGCACGCCCGCGGCCACTTCGCGGAAGCACTCCCGGTTCTGCATGTTCATGAGCTTGCGCCAGTCAAGATGTGCATCCTGGAGCAGGGCAGTCTTCTCCCGCCATTCCGGATGGCGGTTCCAGAACTGCTCGCTGACATGTGGCAGCTCGAGCCACGCGTAGACGACGATTCCATTCCGGTGACAGGCTTCGATCAGCCTTGCCAGATAAGCATCCCGTTCGGCGTCGGGTTCGAAGTAATGCCATGCCGCAACGTGAAGTCCGGCAATTCCGGCACGCCTCCACTGCTGCGCGAAGTAATCAAGATCTACTCGAAGACGGTAGGATGCGTCGAAGAACGCCCACAATCGCGAAGAGCGCAGTGGAGGGTCGAGGCCGAGGTCCATTAATGCCTGTGGGATGTAAGGAAAGCGTTCGTGCCCGTTCTTTCCCGGACTTGCGGCGACCCAGAGTATGGCGCCTTGGCCGCGCCGTATGCCGAGCATCAGTGGAGCGCCGCTCCATCGCTCACGCACGAATACAGTCGCCGCTTCCGGCGCCTCGAACACCGGCAGGTCGAGCGAGTGTTCCCAGATGATAGGCATCCGCGGCGCCCGAAGATCCTGGGCATTTCTGATTCGTACTTTGCTGCTGCCCGGACGGATTCCCAACGAGGCAGCAAAATCGGACGCGCCTTCAATGACGACGATGGCTCCCTGGTCGATACGTTCCATCCAGGGCTGAA
The DNA here is from genome assembly GCA_900696665.1 of uncultured Acidobacteriota bacterium. Classification (GTDB taxonomy): domain Bacteria; phylum Acidobacteriota; class Terriglobia; order Bryobacterales; family Bryobacteraceae; genus CAADGY01. The sequence goes on along the minus strand of CAADGY010000165.1, from coordinate 19,332 downwards.
TTTCCGGTGTCTCGCCGGGAGGTATAACGTAAACGCGCCTTATGCCGGTTCCCCCGGGCTGCAATCCAATGGCTGCCAGAATAGACGGCCAGGGGCCGGGATCATCTCCCACAACCTGAAAGTAACGAACGCTTTCGGCGGCCCATGTGGTCGCGGCCAGCATCAGCACAGCCAGCAATTTGGTGGCGGATCGAATGCCGCTCGCCGATGCGCGCGGCCCGGTTACAGAGCCGCGATCATGAGGGAGCGGCTTTGTGTACCTATCGGGTAAACGCATACCAGAATCCTGCCCGGAAATCGGTGAAATGCGATCCGTGCGGGTTGCCTTCCCGCATCATGTAAAAACCGCGCAGCATGCCGGTCGAGAATACAAGTGACTCTGGCATCCAGTCGAAGCGAAAGCGCAGCCCAGGACCGGTTTCAGCGAAGTTGGCCCAGTGCTGGCGGCGTACGTCAGCGGTCAGGTTGGCGTTCCAGTAAAGCTGAACGCGCAAAGCTCCGAGCGCCGGCAGAGTGTAACCCGCGCGGTTCTGTGTATAGAACAGCATGTCGTTGTTGAACCGGCTGACAAAGACGGCGTCTTCGTTGGTTTCAAAGAAAGCGCCGTGAGATTCACCACCAATGGGCATGCCAAAGCCCCGCCCGAACGCTATGCCTCCGCGGTAGTCCGGCAGAAACCTGCCGCGGGTGTCTTTGCGCCCTGAGAGATAGCTCACAGCGGTGCCGGCTTCGGCCCAGGCTAAGGCGCCGTGCCAGGTATTGGTCGCCACGCCGACGCCAACAATGAAAGAGCTTTCCGACAGGTACTGCGGTGCGATGCCGCCCGTCGTGCGCCGCGTGTCCCCAATGAACCGGGTGGAAAGATACGGCCGGAACGGAAGCTCCCCCAAGCGCACGCCGGTCTTGATCTGGCCGTACGAGAAAAGATCCCGCCACCGCGAGGAGTACATAGGAAAGAGCCAGGCAGTCGTTCGCACACGCGCCAGGGCGGGCCGCAGGTTATCGTGCGCGCGCCGCGCTTCCGCCGAGATGGCAGGGTCGGGGCTGCTGCGCGCCAGGCTGAACCACTGCAAAGCCTCTTTATCCTGATGCAGCAGGTTGTTCGCCCATCCCAGTTTCAGCATCACCGAAAAATCGAGCGGGTCGTTTTCGTTGGCGATTTTCAGGTACTTCAGCGCATCCTTGAGATAGCCTGCCTCATAGCTGCGCTCGCCCATGATTTTGGCCTCAATCGAGATCTTACGTTTCGGAGTCTCCGCGCGGTGGCGCAACGTCTGCGGAAGCTTCAGCATCATGCGGACACGGTCCGCCAGTTCCTCCTCCGCGTTCTTGAGAACCTTGTCGAGCAGCGGCATGGCTGATTCGGAATCACCACGCTGCAACCGCAGGAACCCAAGCTGCGCGGAGGAAAGAAGGTCCCCGGGAGCCGTTTTGACAATGGCGTCAAACTCCTCTTCGGCTTGCGATTTTTCTCCCATTTCGAGCAGGAGGTAAGCCAGTTCGCGCCGCAGTTCCACATTTTTCGGATCGAAAGTGAGAGCCCTCCGGAACTCGTAGACATACGGATAGCGGGCAGGCAGCAACTCCCGGGCGGCTTCTGCGGTTCGGGGCTCAGCGCCTCTCGAAGCGGCCAGCAACAGCGCGTTTGCCTCCTCCACGCGGCCTGTCTGTTTCCAGACGCGCCCCAAAGCCAGCATCAAAGACCGCTGGTCCGGGCGTAGCCGCCACGCTTTTTCAAAATGTTCGGCGGCCAGGACCGGTTCATCGCGCTGCTCCGCCATTTCCGCCAACTCGCGATGCGCGCTGAAGTTGTCGGGCGACAGCTCCAGGGCTTTTTCCCAACGCGCGATGCCCTCGGCGAGAGGCCGGTCGATGTTTTGAAAAGCCTGTTCGGCCGTGGCTCGCGAGGCGGCGTCGCCATTTTTGCGCACGTGATCGAAAACCCGCCGGGCATCCGCCTGCCGCTTGGTTTCGTAACAAAGGAAAGCGTATTCGAGCGCTACATGATAGTCCGAAGCATCGATCTTCATCGCTTCAGCGAACTGGGCGCGCGCCAGTTCGTTTTCACCGATCTTCAGATAGGTGTAGGCAAGATCCTTGCGAACCGCCGCACGGCCGGGGTCTTCCTGAACCGCCGTCTCGAACAGCGCGATCGCTTTCGCGTACTCGCGGTTCCGGAGCGCTTCGTAGGCCTGGCCCAGTGTATCGGCTGGAAACAGAAGAGCCGGGCACAGTGCTGTCAGCAATAGCACGCGAAAGAACATAGTCTGTGTCCCGGCGCTGATAGGTATCCTCTAGTTCTAAGGTGCGGCAAGCGGTGGAAAGTTCGCAGGTGGGATAATTGCACTGTTATGGCCCGGTTTGCCGGTGTGGATTATCTCCTTATTGACTCGTTGTTTAGCGAGGAAGAGTTGCTGGTTCGCCAGACGGCCCGGCAGTTTGTGGATGAGCGTGTAATTCCACTGGTGCGCGACTGTTACCGCGACGGCCGCTTCCCGGAGGAACTCATTCCCGAGATGGCCGGGCTCGGCTTCCTGGGCGCCAACCTGGAGGACTACGGCTGCGCCGGAATGAACAACGTACAATACGGCCTCATCATGCAGGAACTCGAACGCGGTGACTCCGGCTTGCGCAGCTTCGTTTCTGTTCAGGGAGCGCTCGTGATGTACCCGATCCTTACTTATGGCAGCGAGCAGCAGAAACAAACCTGGTTGCCAAAGCTGCAAGCGGGCGAAGCCATCGGCTGTTTCGGTCTCACCGAACCGGGATTCGGATCGAATCCGGGCGGGATGACCACGAAAGCCACCCGAGCCGGGGATTGTTGGGTGTTGAACGGAGAGAAGACCTGGATTACCAACGGATCGCAGGCGCACATCGCGGTGGTCTGGGCACGGACGGACGAGGGGATTCGCGGCTTCCTTGTGGAAAAGGGCACGGCCGGCTATTCCACGGCGGATATCCACGGCAAGCTTTCGATGCGCGCTTCGGTCACATCGAGCCTCTCCTTTCAGGATTGCCGCATCCCGCTCGATAACATGCTGCCGGGCGCCAAAGGTTTGAAGGCGGCCTTGAGTTGTCTTACGCAAGCCCGTTACGGCATCGGATGGGGTGTCATCGGCGCGGCGATGGATTGCTATGAGACCGCCCGCCGCTACTCGCTCACACGGAAGCAGTTTGACGGCCGCCCCATCGCCTCGCATCAACTCGTCCAGGAAAAGCTCGCCTGGATGATCACCGAAATCACCAAGGCGCAACTGCTTGCACTGCATGTCGGCAGGCTGAAGGATGGTGGAAAAGCCGAGGCTGCGCATGTCTCGATGCTCAAGCGGAACAATGTCGCCATCGCGCTTGATTGCGCCCGCCTGAGCCGTGATCTGCTGGGCGCCAATGGCATAATGGACGAATACCCCCTCATGCGCCATCTGTGCAATCTCGAAACAGTCAAAACATATGAGGGGACGGACCATATCCATGCGCTCGTGATTGGAGAACGGGTCACGGGAGTGGCGGCCTATAAATGAGCGCGCGGCTGTGAGTATTCTCCGGCTCGAACAAGTTAGCAAGGACTATCAGACCAACGGGGCAAAGGTCTCCGCGCTTCGCGATATCACCCTAGCGGTGAAACGCGGCGAATTCGTGGCCCTTCTGGGGCCGAGCGGTTGCGGAAAATCCACGCTCCTCAACCTTGCCGGCGCGATGGACTTCCCTACGTCGGGACAGGTGATCCTTCGCGGCGTAGCCACGTCCGCGCTCGACGATCCGGCACTCACGCGCCTGCGGCGCGGCACGATCGGATTCGTGTTCCAGTCGTTTCAACTGCTGCCTACGCTGACGGTAGCGGAAAACGTGGAGTTGCCGTTGCTGCTGGCCGGCGCCAAGGGTTCCCGTGCGGCAGCGCTGCGCGTTCTCGAACAGGTGGAGATGGACCAATTCGCATCCCGTATGCCGTACCAGCTTTCGGGAGGCCAGATGCAGCGGGTTGCCATCGCGCGCGCGCTGGTTCATGCACCTGCCATCCTGCTGGCGGACGAGCCGACCGGAAATCTCGACAGCGCAACCGGCGATCTCATTCTGGCCTTGTTGCGGCGCATCGCGAACAGCGGGCAGAGCACCGTCATGCTCGCCACGCACAGCGCCGAGGCCGCCACGCTGGCGGACATCGTGGTCCGGATGCGCGATGGCCGCATTCAGGAAATACGCGAGAACCCCGGAAAACCGTAGCGCGCGATGCCGTACTGGAAGCTGTTTAACCGCCTCATCGTCCGGCCGTTGCGGCGCGAGCCTGTCCGCACGCTGTTGGCCGCTTTCGCCGTGGCGCTCGGCGTTGCGGTCGTAGTGGGGATCGAGTTGGCGGGTAATGCCGCGGTGGGGTCGTTTCGTTCGTCGCTGGACACGCTGGCCGATGACGCAGATCTTGAAATTACCGCCACGGGCGGACTTCCCGCCGATGTATTGGCGCAACTGACGGCGCTGCCGCATTCGTTCCGCTTCGAACCGCGCATGGAGGACTTCGCGTTTCTCCCGGCGAGGAATCGCACGGTGCCATGGATCGGCGTCGACTTCATCGCTAACGCACCAGAACAGGATGCATCCCCCGGCGATTCCGATCCGGCAGACCGGTTCCGCAAGGAACAGGTATGGGTCAGCGCGGGGCTGGGATATAAGAGCGGAGACCGGATCTGGGTACTGATCGGCGACACGCTCTCGGTATTCATTGTGGGCGGAGTTCTTTCAAAACAACCGGGAGAAGTGCTGGCGGCCGATCTCTCTCTCACGGATCACCTTTTCAGACGGCAAGGAAAGCTGGATAGGATTCTCGTACACATACCATCGGGAAGATCCATTGCGGAGTGGGAAAAACTGCTTCGTTCCGCCCTGCCGCCCGGCGCGGGCGTCGAGCGAGAGGGTTCGCGAACGGACGAAAACCGCCGGATGTTGGCTGCGTTCCGGTGGAATCTCCGCGTGTTGAGCTACATCGCGCTCATCGTCGGCGCATTTCTGATCTACAACACCATCTCTGTTTCGGTTGTCCGCCGGCGCGCCGAAATTGGCATCTTGCGGGCACTGGGCGCCACTCGCACAGCGGTGCTGCTGGGGTTTGTGGGGGAAGCCGCCTGCTTCGGTCTGGCAGGCGCACTGGCGGGGATCGCGCTCGGCCGAGTTCTGGCGGCAAGTGCCATTGGGCTGATCGCATCCACTGTGCAATCGCTATACGTCAGCAGCACTCCCGCATCTGTTGAGTTGAGTTGGGAAGTTGCGCTGCTGGGGATCGGCATGGGGATTGGGGTTGCGGTGCTCTCGGCGCTTTCTCCGGCGTGGGAAGCGTCGCGGGCGGCTCCGCTGGAGGCCATGGCGCGCGGGCGCGGTGAGCATCGTGTGCAGATCCGCAAGCTGCGAGGATTGCTTGCGGCGGGTCTGCTGGCGGCGGGCGCGTGGATTGCCTCGATGCAGGGCGCCGTGGATGGAAAGCCGCTGTTCGGCTATCTGGCGGCGCTTTTGCTGATTGCCGCTTCGGCGTTTGCGATCCCGGCGCTGGTCTCTGTGCTGGCGGCTTCGGCCGCTGCCTGGATGCGGCGCCTCTTCGGCGTCGAGGCGCTGCTCGCGGCGCGCGGGCTTGCCGGGTCACTCCGCCGAACATCCGTACTGGTAGGCGCGTTATCGACGGCCATAGCCATGATGGCCGCGGTGGGCATCATGGTGGGCAGCTTTCGTCAGACAGTCGTCCTGTGGATGGAAGACCGGCTTCAGGCCGACCTTTATCTTCGTCCGGCCACACCCGGCGGCGCCGACCGCCATCCGGTCCTGTCGCCGGAGGTGGCGGACCGGATCGCCGCTCTGCCTGAAGTGGCCGCCGTGGACCGTTTCCGTGCTTACTCCATCCGTTATGGCGGAATGCCAGCAACGCTTGGTGCGGGCGATGCGCGTATTGCGGGACGATATGGACGCCGGGCATTTCTATCCGGGGCCAAGCCGCAAGAAGTGTTCGAACAGTTGACAAGCACGGATAGCGTGATTATCAGCGAGCCTTTCGCCAACAAGCATGGCGTAAAGGCTGGCGACATTCTCAGCCTCCCGATTGCCGGACAACCCGTGCGGCTGCGGGTTCTGGATGTGTACTACGATTACTCCAGCGAACGCGGCTATATCCTGATGGATCGTAGCAGGCTTCTCAAATATCTGCCGGACCCGGCGCCATCGAACATCGCCGTTTACCTGCGCAGGGATGTACCGCTCGAGCGGGGGCGTGACGCCATCGAGCCCGTGCTGAAAGGCCGGAAAGTGGTTGTGCTTTCCAATCGTTCGCTCCGCGAGGAAGCATTGCGGGTTTTCGACCGGACCTTTGCGATTACTTACGCCCTCGAAGCCGTTGCGGTACTTATTGCGGTGATGGGCGTTGCGGGCGCACTGCTGGCGTTGGTCATCGACCGCCGGCGCGAATTCGGGCTGGTGCGCTTTCTGGGCGGCGCGCAAGCGCAGGTGCGCCGCATCATCTTGTTCGAAGCCGCATTGCTCGGCTTGTTTGCGAATGCCGTAGGCATCCTTCTCGGCTTTTTCCTTTCGCTGCTTCTCATTTTCGTCATCAACAAACAGTCTTTCGGCTGGACGATTCAGTTTCACTGGCCGGTGAGCGTGCTGACAGGAGCGCTGTCGCTGGTCTATCTGGCAACCGTCACCGCAGCCCTGTACCCGGCGCGTGTAGCGGCGCAATTGAATCCGATCGAGGTGGTTCATGAAGAGTAGCCGCGTGTTGGCCTTGTTGCTGCTCGCGCTGATATCGCAGGGCGCCGGTTCGGACTGGCGCGTGGCCCTGCCCGGCTACCGGTATTCCTTTCCGCGAGACTACTTCAGCCATCCCGAGTTCCGCACCGAATGGTGGTACTACACGGGCAACCTGCAAACGCAGAGTGGACGCTGCTTCGGTTTCGAGTTGACCTTCTTTCGCCACGCGGCCGGCTTCACAGAACCGGAGAGCGTGTGGGACGTTCGTGATGTCTGGCTGGCACACCTGGCGCTGAGCGACATCGACGGAGGGCGCTTCTTCCACGTGGAGAGGATCAACAGATCGGGACCCGGCATCGCCGGCGCCAGCCTGAAAACCGCGCGCGTGTGGAACGGCAACTGGCAGGTGCGTTGGGTGCTCGATGCGGCCCGGCCTGCCGCCTTCACACGGCAAAGCCTCGAAGCGGTTTCCGAACAATTTCGAGTTCACCTATCGCTCGAATCAAAAAAACCTCCCGTGGTTCATGGCAAGGATGGCGTGAGCCAGAAAGCGGAAGGGCGCGGCCGCGCATCGCACTATATTTCACTGACGCGTCTGGAGGCGAGCGGGTCCATCGCAATAGGAGGCGAAGAATTCAAGGTGGAGGGGCTGGCCTGGATGGACCATGAGTTCTTCACGCATCAGCTTGCTCCCGGTCAAACCGGATGGGACTGGCTCAGCCTGCAACTCGAAGATGGAACCGATCTGATGCTGTTCCGGCTGCGCCGCGAAGATGGTTCGATCGGCCCGTATTCCGCCGGAACCTTCGTGGACGCCGTTGGCAAAACGAAGCATCTCGCCCTCTCCCGCTTATCTCTGGTTCCCGAAGGAGATGTCTGGCGGAGCCAGAAGACAGGAGCGCGGTATCCGGTCGCCTGGAGCATTAGCATACCGGAACTCGGGCTGGCGGCCCGGGTTCGAACAAGGCTGCCACAACAGGAATTGACCAGCCGGCACAGCGGCGTGGGTGCTTACTGGGAGGGCGCGGTCGAGATCACCGGGACGCGGAACGGCCGTCCGCTGCACGGACGCGGGTATCTGGAAATGACTGGCTACGCCGCCCCGGTAAAGCTGCGGGCGGACTGAAATAAAGCAACTGTTGCCGAAGCACAGTGGGAACCTGACGCTGCATTTCTGTATGAATACACTGAGGAATTGCAAAATGTTGAAACATCGTATCGCTTTCCTTGTATTTCAGCGTATAATTGTTCAACTGGAACAGGTGCATTATGAGAAAATTGCTCATTCTGACTTTTCCCCTACTGGTGTCTACATACGCATACGGACAGGAGGTCCGGGCCAACATTACGGGGCTTGTGACAGACCCGACGGGGGCACCAGTGGCGGAAGCCACTGTCATCGTCACAAACGTTGCGCGGAACACCTCGGTGCAAACCGCGACCAATGAGACCGGTAACTATTTTTCACCTTTTCTTGTGCCTGGCACGTACCGGGTGAGAGTGGAACGTGCGGGTTTCAAGAGCTTTATACGAGACAACATTGTGCTCGAAGCGCAGGATAGGGCCCGCGTGGATGTGCAACTGCAAGTGGGAGAGTTGGCCCAAAGCGTCACTGTAAGTGCGGACGTGTCCCTTCTGCAAACGGAAACGGCCAGCCGCGGGCAGGTGATTTCGACGCAACTGATTGAAAACGTTCCGACGCAAGGCCGCAATCCCTTTCAGCTTGCATGGTCCGCGCCAGGCGTCATCAAGGCTGGCGACTGGCGCTATCTGCGTCCCTTTGACATCGGCGGAACCAGCGGCTTCTCGATTAACGGGGGCGTCAAAGGACAGAACGAGGTGCTGCTCGACGGCATCAGCAATGTGCGGGGCAGCGGCACCGTAATCCACGTCCCCACCATGGAAGCGGTACAGGAATTCAAAGTACTGACGAACACCTACGATGCGCAGTATGGCCGTACGGCGGGCGGCATCGTGACCATCGTGACCAAGTCGGGTGGTAACGCTTTTCATGGAACGTTGTTTGAATACTTCCAAGCGGAAGAGTTGAATGCCAACCAGTTCGAACTGAATCGCGCTGGCACGTCCAAGCCGCCGATGAACATCAACACGTTCGGATTTCAACTGAGCGGCCCGGTTTATGTGCCCAAAGTGTTCGATGGGCGGAACCGCCTTTTCTGGCTGCTTTCTTACGAGGGCATGCGGCAGCGTTCGGCGGATCCCGGCGCCGCGAATTTTCCGCTTGCCGAGTGGCGCAACGGCGACTTCTCGACGTTGTTGAACGCGCAAGCCCAGCAGGTGCGCATCTACGATCCCCTTACAACAAATGCCTCGGGGCAGCGGGAGCAGTTTCCGGGCAACCGCATTCCGGCGAGCCGCATCAACCCCGTCGCGCGCGCGGTATTGAACCTGTATCCCATGCCGAACTCGCCTGGGGACGGTCCGGCGCACGTCAACAACTATATCTATCCATCGCGCTGGGTCGCCGACATGGACGAGTGGATCGGCCGTCTCGATCTGATGGTGAATCCGAGCAACATAGTGTTCTTCCGCTACGGGCAGAATCCGTTCTCCGAATACCGGAGCATCGTTTGGGGCACCAATGAAGCCGAGCCCACCGGCAACGCGCCTCTGATGCGCAATGGGCGCAACTGGACGATGGACTGGACTTCCACGCTGAGTCCTCACATGACCTTCAACCTGCGCGCGGGTTTGAACCGGTGGGAAGAGCAGACGGGCAACACCTACGGCGCGAATTATGATCCACGGCAGCTCGGGTTCGCTTCCAGTCTTGTATCCCAGTTCACGAAACTCCAATTCCCCCGATTTGACCTTGATACGTACCAGGCCATCGGCTCTGACCGCCTGCTTGCGCTCGGGGCCAACGATACCTACAGCATTCAACCCAACCTCAGCCTCGTGGTGGGCACACACTTCCTGAAGTTCGGCGGGGAAGGCCGGCGCTACAACGACAACACGAACAATCCGGGGCTCGCCAGCGGCCGTTACACGTTCCGCAAGAACTGGACCCAGGAACGCGCGCTGCAAGGCGACGCCGTTTCCGGAAACGAACTCGCGACTTTCCTGCTCGGCTATCCGACGGCCGCCTACGTGGATCGCAACATCGATCCTGCCTTCACGAACAACTATTTTGCCGCGTTCGTGCAGGACGACTGGAAGATTACGCCACAGTTGAGCCTGAATCTCGGACTTCGCTGGGACTATGAGGCGCCGATGGTGGAGAGGTACGACCGCATGGTTCGGGGGCTCGATTTCAATGCTGCCAGCCCACTGGCTTCACGTGCTCCCGGATTGAATCTGAAGGGTGCAGTGCTCTTTGCCGGGGTTGATGGACAGCCTCGGGGTTCCTTTGAACCCGACCGCAATAACATCCAGCCTCGCATCGGCGCGGCTTTGCGCCTCGGACAACGTTGGGTGGTGCGCGGCGGCTACGGCCTTTACTACCTGGGACAAAACCAGAGGGGATCGAATCAGGGGTTCAGTCAACGCACCAATGCCATCGTCTCCACGGACGGAAACCTGACACCTGCCGTGACGCTCGCCAATGCTTTCGCAAATCTCCCCGGGGGCCAACTGCTATCCGCTGTCGGGGCCGGCAACAGAGCAGCCAGTTTCCTCGGCGAGAGCCTCACTGTGAACTACCTTAACCGGCCGCTTCCCTATGCCCATCAGTATTCGGTGGATATCGAGCGGGAATTGCCCGGCAATCTGCTGGTGGACGTCGCCTACGTCGGCAACATCACGCGCAGACTGCCCGTGAACAATGTGAATTTGAATGCGATTCCGGCGGGAGAACTGGGCCGCCGCACACCGGCGGGTGCTATTGATACCGCCTACTACACCGGCCGGGTACCAAATCCGCTGGAGGGGCTGATTCCGAATAACGCATCGTTAAACGGTGCTACTATCCCGCGCCAGGTCCTGATGGGCCAGTTTCCGCAGTATTCTTCATTGACACTCAACAATGTTCCGATCGGAAGCCAGCGATACGACGGTTTCCAGGCCAAGGTAACAAAGCGCTTCTCGCATGGCCTGACTTTTATGGCCAGTTATGGAATCGGCAAAACACTGGAGCAGCTCTCGCTGCTCAATCAGCAGGACTACGTATTCTCCGATCCGGATAGCACCCGGCTTGAAAAACGTTCCGCGACGGAAACGGACGTTCCGCAGAAGTTCGTCATCGCCGGTGTGTACGAATTGCCCTTCGGCCGGGGACGATCTATCGGCTACGACATGCACCCGGTGCTCAACTTCATCGCCGGGGGCTGGCAGTTGAACTGGGATGTAACCTACCAAAGCACCTGGGCGGCCGATTATCCGAATGCGAAGCAGGTGCGCGGCGGCAGCGCGCATTTCGACGGGCACAATATCGGCCAGTGGTTCGACACCTCGTTGTGGATCGACCCGGCCACCAACCGGCTGGTGCCGCGCCAGGAGCAGTTTACGCTGCGGGATTTTCCATCCCGATTCGGAGATGTTCGCTTCCCGGGCTACCAGAACTGGGACGCTTCCGTCTCAAAGTACTTCCCGATTAACGAGCAGTTGCGAGCGCAGTTCCGGTTCGAAATGATCAACGCCATGAACCACCCCTGGCTGTCGCGGTTTGCCAGCGGCGGCAACGACGTCACCAACGCAAATTTCGGCAGGCTGGACCTGGTTCAGCGCAACCTGCCGCGGTTTATCAAGCTCGGCTTAACTCTGAGCTGGTAACCAAAATCAGGCCTGGAGCGGCTCTCCGTCGCGATGCGAACGGGAGGAAGCACCTTGGGTCTTCCTCTTGTAACCCTCGACGGATGAGCCGTACGGCCCCTTCTTCGTTCGCTCGAGCATCGAAGAGATTTCCGGCTTGGACATCGGCTTGAACGATCTCAAGACGGCGACATTCTCTTCGAGTTGCGCCACTGTTTCTACGCCGGAAACCACCGTATCCACATCCTGGCTCCACGCAAACCGCAGGCATTCGGGTATGGTCGCGATGCGGGCCCTTCCTATACTACCCATGCCGTTGGTTTTCATTGCGATCAATCCCAGGCCTTTCCTCCGGATATTAGGGAGCACGGAGTTGATGAAGCTCAGGTAGTGCGGGTCGATGAGATTCACGGGGTGCTGCACGGTTTCCCATCCGTCGAAACCGTCGAGCAAGCGCTGGTGAACCGCCGGGTCATGATGGCCCGTGAAGCCGATGTGCCGGACTTTGCCTTCTTTCTTCGCCTTGACAAAGGACTCGAGAGCGCCCTTCGGGCCGAATATCCTGTCGACTTCCTCCTGCGTCGACACCTCGTGGCATTGCCATAGATCGAGGTAGTCAGTCTTCATCCGCCGGAGCGTGTTCTCCAGTTGATTCATGGCGCCGGCGGCATCACGCAACTGTGCCTTCGACATAAGAAGCACCTTCTGACGTCTGCCGCCTTCCAGCGCCTTGCCGTAGATCTCATCGCTACCGCCATTGTGGTATTTCGCCGCGCTATCGAAGAAGTTGACGCCCAGATCGACGGCGCGTTGAATAATCCGGATGCCTTCCTGCTCTCCATGTGTGGCCATGTGATGCCCGCCAACGCAGATGCGGGAGACTTTCAGCCCCGACTTGCCAAGCGTTGCCATCGGCAGGGGGGCATCGGCGAGAGCATCCACGCCCGTTCCCACCGCCGCTGAAGATAACTGAAGGAATGTTCGGCGCCTCATGTAACCTCCACTCCCTGTGAATTGTACTCGATCACCGCTCGTATCAAACTATCATCTTTGAAGAGCGGTGACGAAGAGAACCCGAGTACTCCCAGGAAATCGAAATGCCCGGCAGTCCAGAACGCCGCGGGATTCCCGCCAAGAAGATCCGCGCTCGCCGCGCAGAACTTGAGGAATCCAAGATAGTAGTCGCGGCGTGCCTGGAGCGGCTCCGGTCCGGTTAAGGTTTCAGCCGCAACCTTCCACGGGCTGTGTAAGTCGGCGGAGCCCAGCCCGAACTCTCCGATGGTCATCGTTGACGATGGCGCAATACGCTCCCGCAGCACCTCCACCAACCGCTCTGCCTTTTGCCGGAATGCGGAGGCGATATCGGTGGGCGTCCAACCGCGGCGCCACCCGATGCGCGGGTAAAAGCTGAACGACACATAATCGAGAGACCGGAGATAGTCGAACACTGCGTCCGGCACGCACCCATCGAAGAAATCGTGATTGACCTTGTGCCCGCGCCGCAAAATCTGCGAGCCTATTTTGCGCAGCCGCTCCCAGCCCTGCGGGAACGCCGTCAAGGAAAGATCGAGTTCCGATCCCAGAGTCAGTTCGTCGCCTGGAGCAAGCGCCGCCGTCAGTGGAACGATCACTTTGTCGAAATAGCCGGTGGATGCGTGTGCAGGATCGAACACCATGTCGCGCCTCCATCGGTAGGGGCCGCCGGAGAAGGTGGACGCATAATCGACGTGCGGCTCCATCCGGACGCAAAACCCCATATCGTGCGCGAGCGCGACGGCAGCATCGAACACCGCGTAATCGGGCGTACGGCCCAGGTCGATGTGGAGTGGCGCGTCCGTGACCACCTGAAAGGCGGGTGTGAACGTTACGTGGCGGAAACCGAGCCCGCGCAAACGCTGCAGCGCCGTTGCACAGCCGTCAAGCCCATCCCGCGAGAAGGACGGAATGGAGTAGGAGAGCGGCGGCTTCCCCGCGCTTCCGTTCATTTGGCGTCGCGCCAGTTGTCTCCGATGCCGGTATCTACCAGCAGCGGTACATCCAGTTTGTAGACGCCCTCCATCTCCTGTTTCACCATCTTCGCCACACCCGGCGCTTCTTCGGCCGGTGCCTCAAACAACAGCTCATCGTGCACCTGCAGCAGCATCCGCGCCTGAAGTTTTTGTTTGCTCAACAGACGATCGATCCGGATCATGGCGAGCTTGATCAGATCGGCCGCGGTACCCTGCAGCGGCGTGTTCACAGCCGTCCTCTCGGCGAATCCTCTCGCGTTGGGATTTCTGCTGTTCATGTCGGGAATGGGTCTCATACGCCCCAGAAGTGTGCGGGAAACCCCGGATTGGCGTACTTCCGCGATGGTGTTGTCGATGAACTTCCTCACCCCGGAGTAGCGTTCAAAGTAGTTCCGGATGTATTGTTCGGCCTCTTTGCGTTCGATGCCGAGCTCTTTCGCAAGCCCAAAGGGCGTTTGTCCGTACACGATTCCGAAGTTCACCGCCTTCGCCCGCCGCCGCAGTTCTTTGTCCACCATGAGTGGCGGGACACCGAAGACCTCGGCGGCGGTTCGCGTGTGAATGTCCTCTCCGCGCCGGAAGGCATCGAGCAGCACGGCATCGCCGGACATATGTGCCAGCAGGCGAAGCTCAATCTGCGAATAGTCCGCCACAACCAGTTTCCAACCCTGCGCAGGGACAAACGCCGCGCGAATCTCACGCCCCAGTTCGGTCCTGATGGGTATGTTCTGAAGATTGGGATTCGAGGATGACAGGCGTCCGGTGGCCGCTCCCGCCTGGTTAAGTGTTGTGTGCAGCCGGCCCGTTTCCGGATCCACCAGCGCAGGAAGCGCGTCCACGTAAGTGCCCTTCAGCTTGGCCAACTGCCTGTATTCGAGAACCTTGCCGCAGATCTCAAAATCGGAGGCGAGGTTCTCCAGAATATCGGCGGCGGTGGAAATGGTCTTGCCCTTCCCGTATTTCACTGGTGCGGGCAATCCCAGCTCTTCGAACAGCACCTTGCCAAGTTGCTGCGGTGAGTTGATGTTGAAAGGCTTGCCGGCCAGTGCGTGTATCTCTGTCGTGAGCCGTTGGAGTTCATGGTCCATCGATTCGGAAAGCTTCAGTAATTGATCCGGGGCTATACGGATACCGGTTCTGGCCATGCGCGCCAGCACGGGGGCAAGCGGCAGTTCGATGCTTTCGTAGAGTTCCCGCAGCCCGTTGCTCTCTATCTGAGGCCGCAACTCCTCCGCCAGCACGAACGCGGCTTCTGCGCCATGTTCGGCTCCGCCACGTAGCGTGCGGGCAAGATACTTTTCAGCGAGCGTCTCGAGGGAACATCCGGAAGGATCCGCCGAGAGCAGGAAGCCATAGATCATGATGTCATCGGTAAAGCCACGCGGGCTGACCCCGAAGCGTTCGAGTGCAAGCATCAGGCTTTTGATATCGTGGCCGATCTTAGGGCGGCTCTCATCCTCCAATGCTCCGCGAGCCGCCGCGATCAGAGGTGCGGAGATCACCCTACCTTCACCGGCTTTCGAAGAGAGACCCAGCATCGCCAGATCGAGTTCCCCCTCGCCTCCGCCTTTCAAGGCGATAGCAAAAGCCGCCCCTTCCGGAATCGCATCCAGGTAGGCTCGAACCGCCTCTTCGGAATCCAGTTGGCGAAAGTCGCTGGACTCGAGACCATCACCCGCGGAAAGCTCCCTGAGCAAGCTGAAAAATTCCAGTTCGCGGTACAACGGCTTGAGCGCATCCGTGTCCGGGGCGGCAGCCGCAACAGCGCCAAGGTCGAATTCGATCGGAACGTTCGTGTCGATGGCTGCCAACCGTTTGCTGAGCAGGATCTGATCGCGGTAATTCTTCAGGCTCTCCCGGTACATTTTCCGCTCGACTTCCTCTGCGTGCTCAATCGCCTGTTCCACCGAGCCGAAACGCAGGATCAGGTCGCGGGCGCCTTTGTCGCCGATGCCGGGGGCTCCCGGAATATTGTCGATAGCATCGCCTTTCAAAGCGAGCAGGTCGGCCACTTTTCCTGGTGGAACACCCATAAACTGTTCCACCCCCGCGGGATCGTAAAAAGCATCCTCTTTTACCGGGTTGAACATGGAAACGCGTTCGTTGACGAGTTGCATCATGTCCTTGTCGCTGGAAACGATCACCACGTCCACACCCGAATCCAAAGCACGGCGGGAGAGGGTTCCAATTACGTCGTCGGCTTCGAAGCCGGTGTACTCGAGTATGGGAACGCGCAGCGCTTCGAGAATTCTGCGGACGTAGGGAATCTGTTCGCTCAGATCCACCGGCATTTCGCTGCGGTTCGCCTTGTACTCCGCGAAGGCTTCTTCCCGGAATGTCGGTCCGGTGCTTTCGAAAATGGCGGCTATGTATTCGGGCTTCTGCTCCGCCAGAAGTTTCCGGAGCATGTTGTGGAAAATGTAGACTGCTTCCGTACTCAGACCCGTACTGGTTCGCATCGGCGGGGCGCCGCTGCGAGAGCGCGCGTGGTACGCCCGGAAAATGAACCCGAAGCTATCGATAAGAAAAAGGCGGGGTGCGCGCATTGTAGATTCATCATAGCGCAGAGGTGTTTTTGCCACGTCAAAAAGCTCCAAGTGTGGCTATTTTGCAACACCAAAAGCTGATAAGACGCTTTATAATGAATACATTGCGGAGGGGCTCCAGATTGCAATTGCATGTTGACGGAAGGTGGCGCTTCTTCCCTCCGGAGGTGTTTTTGAGATTCGAGACAACGATTCGAAAGCCCGTGAGCACCAGCGGGGTTGGTCTCCACAGCGGTGTTCCGGTAAATCTTCGAATCCTGCCGGCCCCGGCAGGGACGGGTATTGTATTTCTCCGCACGGATCTTGATAATTTCTCAATTCCAGCGAGTTGGCGGCACGTCGCGCGCGTGAGTTACGCCACGAGCCTGATGAGGCAAGGCGTTCTGATCTCTACAACGGAGCATCTGCTGAGCGTTTTGTTCAGCATGGGGATCGACAACGCGTTTATCGAGATCGACAACCTGGAAGTCCCCATTCTCGATGGCAGTGGATTGCCTTTCGTCCGCCTGCTGGAGACCGCCGGAATCAAGACCTACCGCCGGCGAAAGCGATATCTGCGAGTCCGCAAACCCGTGTCGGTGGAAGCGCCTGGGAAACGAATTACCATTCTGCCCGCGGACCGTTTCCTGTTGACCTGCGACGTTTACTTCAATCACCCGTTGGTGGGGCAGCAGATGCTGGAGATGGAAGTCACGCCGAAGCGATATGCGGACGCCATTTCGCCTGCCCGCACTTTCGGGTTCGCGCATGAGTTGGGGCAGATGCGGGACATGGGGCTGATTCGAGGCGCCAGCCTTGACAACGCGGTCTGCTTCGACGGCGAAGGACTGCTCAATCCGGAAGGTCTTCGCTTTCCGGATGAGTGCTGCCGCCATAAGGCGCTGGACCTGATCGGGGATCTGGCTTTGATTGGACGTCCTTTGCTGGGGCATGTGATTGCCGAACGAGCGGGGCACGCGATGCATGCGGCGCTGGTCGCGAAGATCATGTCCCATGACTCGCTTTATGAAATCATAGGTTTCGATCAACTTGCGAGCCGAGTTGCCCATGCGCTGGTGTCCTGATCCCAGTAGGGCGGCAGCGGGTACTGCTGTAGCCTGAGTTCCAGTACCATATCCCCCATAACTAACCTGTAGTTACTTGTCCGCACCGGCGCCGGGAGGTAAACTCGACTGGAAAGATTCGTCGAAGGCCGGAGGAAAAAAATGAATGCGATCGATCTGATCGTCGTTTTGGTTGCGGCCTTGGTATGCGCGGCCTTTGCGCCTGCGGCCTGGTGCAACTTAACGCGAAAGTATCATTGGAGGCGCACCATTGATCGCCTCGATCGATCAGCGTGGCTTCGAGTTGTGACTGATTTACGGGCCGGGCCGAAATAACTCAGTGACCGGAACGGCTACGGCCGCCGGATCGCTTTAAGGGAGTAATCACGATGCTGCGGAACTCCACAGGACCGTGATCGCCTTGCAATGTTAGAGGCCCCGGTTCGCCCTCGTTTGCATCGGTTGCCATGGCAGTCAGTCCTTGGATCTCCCCTCTATCAATCACCGTTTTTCCATTCAGCTTGACGGTGACTTCCATGCCCACGAGGCGGATATCGTAGGTCTGCCATTCTCCCGCCGGTTTGCTGGCAGTCTCGCGCGGAGCGATGCGGCTGTAAAGGGCTCCATTGGTATGGCTGTTCGGTGGACGTCCGTAGTCTTCGAGAATCTGGATCTCATAGCGCCCCCGCAAGCCAATACCGCTGTTGCTGCGCTTCCCTAGTCTGAACTCTACGTGTAGATCGAAGTTCCAAAACGTCTTCTCGGAGACGAGATTATTCGCGCCGCCCGTACTTTTCAGGATTCCATTTTCGACGGACCACCCCAGTTCTTTTCCCGGCACAATCCCTTTCCATCCCGAAAGATCCTTACCGTTGAAAAGCTGAATGGGTCTGGCAGGAATCCATGTACCGTCATCTTTTTCCCGAATCATCGGCGCGCGCACGCCGACCCACTTCAATGGCGGCGTGGGCTGACCTTCGACCTCAAACGTTCCGATTAGCTTGCCATCAGAGAGCCGTGCGGTATAGACGAGGTGGCGCCTCTGGGGTGCTGCGCCGGGCTTCGGAGGATCATTCCGCACCCAACCGAACTTCAGAACGTCGTCTTTGACCGAAATCTCTTCGATTATGTTCAAGTCGCCCCCATAGGCGCTTACAA
Organism: uncultured Acidobacteriota bacterium; assembly: GCA_900696665.1. Classification (GTDB taxonomy): domain Bacteria; phylum Acidobacteriota; class Terriglobia; order Bryobacterales; family Bryobacteraceae; genus CAADGY01. The sequence continues at coordinate 1,146 of CAADGY010000165.1, read as the reverse complement.
ACTTGCCTCGCGGATTCGGCGTACCGGCATCCTGTATTTCAAGCCACCACGCGCGGCGCCTTGGCTCGTTAACAATAGTGATATCCCAACGTCCATTGAAGCCGGAATCCGCTGCGAACACCGCGGCAGCCAGGGCGAAACAGATCGCGAATCGCAGTCTCACGGTAGCAAGTGTATCGCACCGTCCGGCCAGGCGGGGTTCGGAGTCAATGTCCATTACGTCGCGGCTCAGTTCATGACCTGATCAATGCTGCCGGGCATGACGGCAGCCGGTATTTCATGAACCGGACGAACCTCTTGATGGCCGCCAGTCTGGAATGTGCTTCTCCAGAATCTCCATGATCCGCTGAGCTGGTCCGCCTTGTAGACTACATTAAACTTAGTATCTCCGCTTTCTTTGCGGTCGCGGCTCGGAAACGTTCACTCAAAAATCGAGCCATGACCGCAAAGGGGCGGCGTCCGGTCCTCAAAAATGGTACAGCATCAGATACACAATCACGCCGGTCACGCTGACATATACCCAGAGCGGAAACGTCCAGCGTGCAATCCGGCGATGGTTGTCCCACTTTCCCCGCAATCCGCGCGTGAGCGTGACAATCGCCATCGGCGCTACGAACGCCGCCAGCACGGTGTGGGACAACAAAATTGCGAAATACACCGTGCGGATTGTCCCCGTTTTCTGAAATCGTACAGAGCCTACCTGGTAGTGATACGTAAGATAGCTGATCAGAAAAAGCACCGAGACGCCGAATGCGGTCAGCATGGTTTTGCGGTGCGCATCAATTCTCTTACGCCGGATCAGCAGATAGCCGCGTATCAGCAGGGCGGCTGCCGTCGCATTGAGAATTGCATTCACCGTGGACAGATACGTGAAATCCATCAGGAGCTCTCCCGGTATAGCGACCGGATATCGTCCACCAGTTGCTGGATCACGCCGGATTCCCAGCTGGTGTAATAACCGCGGATGCGCGAACGCCGGTCGACCAGCACAAAACGCGTGCTGTGTTCGTCCTTGTTGTCCACTCTGCCCAGCTTAAAGCTGTCGAAACTCAGCATATTCAGAGTCTCGACAGGCCCGGTTAGAAAAACCCACCTCTCCGGGCTCGCCTGAAAGCGCTTGGAATAGGCGGCAAGCACCTCCGGAGT